>NZ_CP072801.1:2163437-2472500 GCF_017901135.1 Thiothrix litoralis
CCTGCCGCAAACGCGGGCTGGCAGCGGGGGTTACGCACTGTAGATCAGGGTATTTTTGTTGCAATTGCAAGGCAGCCTGCCAGAAATCAGCCGCAAGCCGCCGCACTTCACCGCTACGACTACCGGGCAAAATGGCAAGGATGCGTTTATCCAACGGCAGGCCAAGCTGTTGCCGCGCAGTTCCACGACTGGCATCGAAGTCCACCTCATCCGCCAGTGGATGCCCGACAAACTCGGCGGTAATACCATGTTCGTGGTAAAAATCCACTTCAAACGGAAACAGCGTCAGCATCAGGTCGATATTAACGCGCATTTTGCGCACCCGTTTCGCTCGCCATGCCCATACCGAAGGGCTGACGTAATGCACAGTAGGAATGCCGATGGCGTGTAATTTGGCAGCAAGGGGGAGGTTAAAATCGGGCGCATCCACACCAATGAACAGGTCGGGTGGGTTATCCCGCCAACGCTCAAACAACTGCTTGCGGATGGAGAGCAACTCAGGCAAATGCACCAGCACTTCGACCAGCCCCATGACCGAGAGCTTTTCCAGCGGGAACAGGCTATGGCAACCGGCGGCTTGCATTTCAACCCCGGCGATGCCTTCAAACTGAAGTGCCGGGCAACGCTGACGTAACGCCAAGATCAGACGTGCTGCCAGCAGATCTCCCGATGCTTCCCCGGCGATGATAGCAATACGCTTCATGCCTTAACGAATCAGCCCCCGCTGACTATTATGGCAAAAATCCAGTAGCAGGCGGATTTCGGCAAACTCGCCATAATCCACGTCGATTTTGGCCAAGGCTTCCTGTGTGGTCAGGTTGTGGCGGTAGAGGATGCGGTGTGCTTCTTTAATGCGGTGAATTGCTTCGGTACTAAAACCACGTCGTTTCAAACCTTCCAGATTAATGCTGCGCGGTTCGGCGGGCGCACCCGTTGCCATCGTATACGGCGGCACATCTTTGGAAATCGCTGAACCCATGCCGGTAAAGGCGTGGTCGCCAAGCGTGCAAAACTGGTGCACCAAGGTGAAACCACCCAGAATCACCCAGTCGCGAATTTCAACATGCCCCGCCAAGGTGGCATTGTTGGCAAAAATGGTGTTGTTACCGATGATGCAGTCGTGTGCGATGTGGACGTAGGCCATGATCCAGTTATCATTACCAAGCACGGTTTTACCCTTGTCCTGCACTGTGCCCCGATTCAGGGTGCAGCATTCGCGGATAACATTGCGGTCGCCGATGATCAGCTCGGTGGGTTCACCGTTGAATTTTTTATCCTGCGGGGCGGCACCGACGGAAGCAAACGGGTAAATCTGGTTTTCTACGCCAATGCGGGTTGGCCCATCCACCACCACGTGCGAGCCGATACGGGTATCACGCCCGATGCTGACATCCGCACCGATGATGCTGTATGCGCCCACTTCCACCCCATCCGCCAGTTGCGCGGATGGATGCACGATCGCCGTGGGGTGGATCAGACCACTCAAGCTGGCGTCTCTTTTTTCGCGGCACACATGAGTTCAGCCGATACAGCCAGCTTGCCATCAACCCGTGCTTCGGCGCTGAAAACCCACATAATGCCTTTGCGCTTGATCAATTCTACTTTCATCACCAACTGGTCACCCGGTACAACGGCTTGCTTGAAACGCGCCTTATCGACTGCCACCAAGAGGTACAGCGTATCGGTTTGCGGCTCTTCACCCATGGTGCGGAAGCCCAATAAGCCCGTGGCTTGTGCCAAGGCTTCAATGATCAACACGCCCGGCATGATAGGCTGATGCGGGAAATGCCCGTTGACCCACGGCTCGTTCACCGTGACATTTTTAATCGCTGTCAGTGACTTGCCCACTTCGTATTCCAACACTCGGTCTACCAACAAAAACGGGTAACGGTGTGGCAGGTAATTTCTAATTTGTTCAACGTTCATCGTGCCCATAGCGGTTCAATCACTCCCTTTATTGTGTAAAGCCGCAAGCTGTTTTTCCAACTCCTGCAAGCGGCGGGCTAACTTGTCCAACTGGTTAAAACGCACAGCGTTCTTACGCCAGAGCGCATTTTCCTCTATTGTCGTACCAGAAGAATATACCCCTGGTTTGGTAATAGAGTGCGAAACCATGCTCGTCCCCGTCACCACGACATTATCGGTGATACTCAGATGCCCGGCAATTGCACACATGCCTGCAATCTGGCAGTGCTTGCCAATTTGCACACTGCCTGCCACCGCCGTACAGGCTGCTATCGCCGTATGGTCACCAATCTGGGTGTTATGCCCGATCTGGATCAGGTTATCCAGTTTCACGCCATGACCAATCAGGGTTGAACCCATCGCGGCACGGTCAATGGTGGTATTCGCGCCAATTTCAACGTCATCACCCACCACCACGTTACCGACTTGCGGAATCTTGAACCAGGTTTTCTGATCCGGGGCAAACCCGAAACCATCAGCGCCCAGCACCGCACCGGAGTGGATGATACAGCGCTTACCGATTTCAGTATCCGCGTACAAGGTCACATTGGCGTGCAACCAGCTATTTTCCCCGATGCGGCAACCCCGCCCAATCACACAACCCGCCTCAATCACCACGCCATCCGCCAGACTGACGTTTTCCTCTATCACGGCTGAGGGGTGAATCGCCACCGCAGGGCGCGGCACAGGGTGCAACAAGGTCACAGCCTTGGCATAAACGAGGTAAGGGTTAGGGTGCACCAGACAATCACCCGCATAAGTTTGCGCCATATCAGGTGGCAGAATCAGGGCGCTAGCGGTGGAAGATTGCAGGTAATGGCGGTACTTGGCGTCACGGATATAGCTAATATCACCCGTCCCCGCCTTTTCGATGGAAGCAACGGCTCGTAAGCGTAGTGCAGCATTGCCTTGCAGACGAGAACCCGTGTAATCCGCCAGTTCCTGTAGCGTACAACCTGAGGGCATCGCTTACTCCTGTTTGCCAGGAACGGGGGCTGGAACGGGAGCAGCGAGCGTCGCTTGCGCCTGAAACTTTTGCTCCAGATGTTGCATAACCTTGCTGGTAATGTCGATCCGGTCACTGGCAACAATGTAATTGCTTTCACGTAACACCAGGTCGATCTTTTCCTGCTCACGCACATCCCCAATGGCTTGAATAATACTGGCTTGCAGCGCATCAATCGCGGCATCGCGGGCAACCCGTACTTCCTCACGGAAATCTTCCATTTGCCGGGCATAATTGCGCTGAAGGTCACGTAACTCACGTTGGCGTTGCACCTTCTCTTCCTGCGGCAAAGAACCGGCATCATTGCGTAAGGTCAGTTCGTCTTCCAGTTGCTGAATGGCTTTTTGATCCGTTTCCAACTTTTGTTCACGCGGTACAAAATCCAGTTTCAGTTTGGCATCCGCAGCTTTCGCCTGCGGGGCGTTATCCAGCAAAGTTCCCACGTTGACAATGGCAATACGTACCGACTGCCTCGCCGCCTCATCCGCCGACGCGGCGGGTTGACCCCACAAGGCCAACACCAACCACAGCCATAATGCAGCCCGCTTGTTCATACTTTAGAAGGATGCTCCGATACTGAACTGGATTTTTTGTTCCTTGTCACCCTCTTTGGCATTCAAAGGCTTCGCATAGCTGACCTCGAACGGCCCAATCGGGGAAAGCCATACCGCACCAACACCCGCAGAGTAACGCAGCTCATCACTTTTGAAGTCACCAGAGCTTTTGAAAACATTACCGCCATCGACGAAAGTGCTCATTTTCAAGCCTTTCACATCCGCTGCCAGCGGCATGGGGAATTGCACTTCAGCCGTACCCGTAACCATTAAGTCACCACCGATCGGGTCATCTTTCTCGTCGTGTGTACCTAGGCTATTGTCATCAAAACCCCGTACACTGCCGATGCCACCCGCGTAATACTTGTCGAAGAATGGCGTTTCATCCAGTTGACCTGATGCATTACTGGCTCCCACTTTACCCTTGATGGCAAACGTCACGTTGTCCGTAATCGGTTTATAAGCAGCACCGTCATAACTCAGCTTTTGGTATTGCAGATCACTACCCGGCGCATTGGCTTGCAAGGAGACCCGATGACGTTGCCCCTCAGTCGGGAAAATCGTGCGGTTGCGGGTGTCATGTACGTAACTGACGGTCACGGGAAGCTGGGTATATTCTGCGCCATTTTTATCAACGAAATCGGTAATACGCTGCGCTGGCTCCGTGCCCAGTACAATTTTACGCTTTTCTGCGCCCACACTGGCATACACAGAATCATGCTCACTCAAGGGTACGGTGTAGTTGACACTACCACCGTAACGGTTGGATGCATAACTGGCAATGTCTTCCTCTTCTGCATCGTATTCCTTGTAATAGCCACTAAAGCCACGACTGATGCCATCCGGTGTGTAATAAGGGTTGGTATAGCCGACGCTGTAATTCTGGTTAACCTTACTGTTATCGACATTCACATCAAGCTGTTTACCCGTCCCCATGAAGTTATCCTGATTCAGGTTGACGTTGAACAACACACCCTGTGATTGCGAGTAACCTGCACCCACCCGGAACTGGTTGGAAGAACGTTCCTTGACCGTGACAATCAAGTCGATCTGGTCATTGGTACCGGCGACAGGTTCAGCTTCGATCGTTGCCTCTTCGACATACGGCAAACGTTCCAGACGGGTTTTAGAACGCTCCACCTGCTCTTTCGAGAACCATGAGCTTTCCACCTGACGCAATTCACGACGGTAAACTTCATCCTTGGTGCGGTTGTTGCCACGGATATCAATGCGACGCACGTAAGTCCGCTTGCCTTGGTCAACCGACAACAAAATGCCGACCTGCTTCTTGGCCTCATCAAAGTCCGGGGTTGCTGCCACTTTGGTGAAAGCATAACCCTGCGCACCCAGCTTACTGGATAAATTCTTGCGGGTTTCCTCCAGCGCTTTCTGGGAAAACACTTCACCCTTGCGTAACTTGATCGCCTGCCCCAATTGCTCTTTGGAAAGGCCGGGGTTCCCAGACACACTGACATCGCCAATCCGGTATTGCGCACCCTCGTTGACACCAACATTCAGGAAAATATTCTTCTTGTCCGGTGACATCGACACATCGGCCGAGGTAATTTGAAAATTGATGTAACCACGGTCGCGGTAAAAACTGTTCAACGCATCCAGATCACCCATCAGCTTTTCTTTGGAATATTTATCGCTGTCACTGAGGAAAGGGATGGAAAATGCCCCGCGTGGACCTGATTCCAGTTGCTTCAACAGTACCGCGTCCGAAAATGCCTTGTTACCAGTGATATTGACTTTCTGGATACGGGCAACATTGCCTTCATTGATAGTGATATTGACCGCCACGCGGTTACGTTCAAGTGGCGTAACGGTAGTTTTGATGTCGACACCGTAGTGCCCCATGCCCTGATACTGCTCTTCCAACTCACGCTGGATCGTCGCTAGAGCCGCTTTGTCAAGGGTGTCGCCTTTGCTGATATTACGCAGTTTCAAAACCTGCGTCAGTTTATCAGTGGGAATCTGGCGGTTGCCCTTGATATTCAATTCACCAATGGCAGGGCGTTCTACCACCGTTACCACCAGCACATCGCCCCGGCGACCGAGTTGCACATCCTCAAACAAGCCAGTCTGAAATAGCGCACGAATGGCATCGGCTGATTTGGCATCGTTAAATTGTTCACCCACACGGGCAGGCAAGTAATTCAGCACCGTGCCTGCGGCAACCCGTTCCAGACCATTAACTTCAATATCGCGAACTACAAATGCAGCAGCCCACGCAGCCTGAGAAACTGCCAGCAAGCAGCTCACAGCCGAAATGACGAGTGTATGTTTTTTCATAATTAATTTAATAACCGCGTAAAGTCATTATACAAGGCAAGCACCATGAGTCCGCCAATGATTACCATTCCTAACCGAAAACCAACGGCTTCCGTTTCTGCTGAAACCGGGCTACCTTTTACCCATTCAACCAGGTAATAGAGCAAATGCCCGCCGTCCAGCATCGGAACAGGCAGCAAGTTCAACACCCCGAGGCTTACACTCACAACCGCGAGGAACCCCAGGTAATACGTCAGGCCATACGCCGCCGATACGCCTGCAAACTGGGCGATGGTCACCGGGCCACTAACATTCTTCAACGACACCTCACCCGTCAACATCCGCCCCATCAATTTTAAGGTCAGTGCCGACATTTGCCATGTCTTGGCAGCACCGCGCCACAGAGAATCCACTAGCCCGTAAGACTCAGTGAAATAAACCTTATCACGCAAATCGGGCGGCGGCGGTGCCAATGCTGCGCCAATCGTCGCCACACTTTGACCAGCACTGATTTGCGGGGTAACAGAAATGGATTGCATTGCCCCGGCACGATCAACCGTCAACACAACGGGCTGATCGGGGTGAGCTCGGATGTACTCAACAAAACCACGCGCTCCGGTAGGTTTCAATGCATCAATCGACAAGACTTTATCTTGTGCCTGCAAGCCTGCTCCAGCCGCCGGAGAGTTAGGCACAACAGTCTCAACCACCACGTCATAGGGCGGCAACCACGACTTCAGCCCGATTTTATCCAGCGCACCCGCCTCATCATCGAACATGGCAACGCTTTGCAAATCCAGCGTGCGCTGCTGGGACACACCATCCTGGGTGGTGACATTGATAGCCAATTGCGGGGATTTCAGGTACTCCTCCACCAGCAACATGCGCATATCTTCCCATGAAGTGGTTTCCACCCCATTAATGGCAGTCACTTGATCGCCAGACTGCAATCCAGCCAGTGCGGCGGGGGAATCTTGCGTCACATCGACATAAGGGCGCATCGCATTCTGACCAATCATGAATACCAGCGCGTAAATGACCATCGCCAGCAGGAAATTGGCAACCGGCCCAGCCACGACAATGGCAGCACGCTTCCAAAGCTTCTGCCGATTGAAAGCGCGGTGGACTTCGTGGGCAGCGACCTCGCAACCCTCCTCACATTCACGTTCGTCCAGCATTTTGACGTAGCCACCGAAAGGCAGTGCTGCTACCACGTATTCAACCTTATCCGCATCCTTGGACACGCGCCGCCACAGCGGTTTACCAAAACCGATAGAAAAACGCAGCACTTTGACGCCCAGCTTACGGGCAACCCAGAAGTGTCCAAATTCGTGTACCGTTACCAGTACACCAATGGCGACGAGAAACGCAGGAATTATCAGCAATAAATTAGTCGACAAGTTCATGATTTAGTGTATTTTCTTGCTTTTTATCCATGATAGTGAACGCACACGGCTTTCCTCATCCTGAATAAGTATATCGTCAAGGTTCATCGGAGTACCCGCCGACGCCTGATGCATCACATCTCTCACCAGCAGCGGAATATCGGCAAAACCGATTTCACGCCCCAGAAAGGCTTTTACCGCCACTTCATTCGCAGCATTCAAAGCAATCGTGGCATAACCACCACGTGCGTGTGCATCATAGGCCAAGGGTAGGCACGGAAAACGTTCCCTGTCCGGCTGTTCAAAATCCAATCGCGCGGTAGCAAACAAATCCAGTGGTGCTACCCCCGAAACCAAACGTTCAGGCCACCCCAACGCATAAGCAATCGGGGTACGCATATCCGGGTTGCCCAGTTGAGCCAACACCGAACCATCATTATAGGACACCATCGAATGAATGGTACTTTGTGGGTGAACGACCACCTCCACCCGCTCGGCAGGCAGGCCAAACAACCAGCACGCCTCAATCACTTCCAGCCCCTTGTTCATCAGGGTAGCGGAATCCACGGAAATCTTTTGCCCCATCGACCAATTCGGGTGCGCCACCGCCTGTTCGGGGGTTACGCCTTGTAAATCATCCACCGACCAGGTGCGGAATGGGCCACCGGAAGCTGTCAGCAAAATCTTTTCAACGCCGCCATGTTCGCTTCGACTACGCTCAGTGAACGCATTCGGTAGACACTGGAATACTGCATTGTGTTCACTGTCGATTGGCAATAATTCTGCACCGTGCTCGCGCACTGCATCAATGAACAATTGCCCTGACATCACCAGCGCTTCCTTGTTGGCCAGCATGACACGCTTGCCCGCACGCGCGGCGGCCAGCGTCGGCACCAAACCCGCAGCCCCCACAATCGCGGCCATCACGTAATCGGTTTCCGAGTGGCTGGCCACGGCATCCAGCGCTTCCGCGCCCGCCAGCACCACGACCTCGCTGCCTGCTGCCTGCAAACGCTTTTCCAGCACAGCGGCAGCGGCGGTATCCACCATCACCGCATAACGCGGCTGAAAGCGTTGGCATTGCTCAAATAACTTGTCGACATTGCTGTTTGCTGTCAAGGCAAACACATGGAAACGCTCGGGGTGACGTGCCAACACATCCAGCGTACTGACACCAATGCTGCCACTCGCTCCTAAAATCGTAATGCCTTTAGACGCCACTGTAGATCCCCAGCCATAACAAACCCAGCGTAAACAACGGCGCTGCGGCTAACAGACTGTCGATACGGTCGAGGATGCCACCATGCCCCGGCAGAATGCTCCCGCTATCCTTCACCCCGGCTTCGCGTTTCAGCAAGCTCTCAAACAAATCACCCGCTACCGACATCAATACCACAAACAGGGAAAGCACCATGAACATCAAATGTTTACCTTCGGGAATAGCCAGCCAATAGGAAGCCAACCACGCCCATAACGCTGTCGCAAGCACCGCGCCGGACATACCCTCATTGGTCTTGCCAGGGCTTAAATCAGGTGCCAGCTTGGTTCTACCGAACGTGCGCCCGGTGAAGTAAGCTGCCGTATCCGCCAGCGCCACCAAGGTAATCAGATACATAACATAGGTATAATGCATGGCATGCAGCTCCATCAAGGCATACCAAGCAGGCAACAACACCAAGATGCCGGACAAACGCATCGACAGCGCGTGTTTCTTGTAAAAACCCGCATTGCGCGGATAAATTTTCAAGGCCACTAACACCGCCAGCCACACCGGGATGCTCACCGCCAACACGATTACCGGGTCAGGGCGGATAAATACCAACGGAACCGATGCCAATAGGATCATCATGGTTCCCGCCATACGCTTTTCAGGCAGATAACAACCGGTCAGCCCTGCCCACTCCCAGGCACCCAAGCCAACGATAAACATCAATGAAAACAAGCCAAACAGTTCGGTCGGTAAAAACTGGATTCCCGCAAATACCAGTAAAATTAGCACTAATCCCGTAATAACCCGTTGTTTAAGCATGTTTTTCTCCTGATACCTGCTCACCCGTCATTCCGAACCGCCGCTGCCGACTGGCAAAGTCCCTGAAGGCATCGCGCAGGCATTGTTCGTCGAATTCCGGCCATAATACATCCGTGAAATACAATTCCGCGTATGCCAATTGCCACATCAGGAAATTACTGATGCGTTTTTCTCCGCCTGTGCGAATAAATAAATCGGGTTCCGGCACGCCATCCGTTGACAGCAAACGTCCAAACGTTGCCTCATCCAGCTTGTCGGCATCCAGTTCGCCAGCATTAATCTGGCTGGCAAGGGTACGTACTGCCTGAAGAATATCCCAACGACCGCCGTAATTCGCAGCAATCAGCAAGCGCATTCCGCTGCAACTAGCAGTCAGTGCCTCAACCTGAAGGATTTTTTCCTGTAAGCTGGCTGAAAATCCGCTGCGGTCGCCGATGAAACACAGCCTGACGTTATGGCGGAACAAAGCGGCTGACTCACGTTCCAGCGCAGACATGAACAAGGACATCAGGCCGCTGACTTCCTCTTCCGGGCGACGCCAGTTTTCACTGCTGAAGGCAAACAGGGTCAGGCACTCTACACCAGCACCACTACAGACACGGATAACCTTGCGTGCAGCTTCGACCCCGCGATGATGCCCCATCAGGCGTGGGAGGTAGCGGGCTTTTGCCCAACGCCCATTCCCGTCCATTACAATGGCAACATGCCGGGGAACAGCGTCTTTTGGCGTTGTATTTGTCATTCAGGCCCCATCGTATGCAATCCCGCCCCAAGAGATGGGGCGGAAGCAATCATCAAACTACCATTAATTCTTTTTCTTTGGTTTCCAGCACCGTTTCCACTTCCTTGATGAAATGGTCGGTCAGCTTCTGGATGTCGTCAGCAGCGCGGCGCTCTTCGTCTTCCGAGATTTCTTTCTCTTTCAACAATGCCTTGAAATCAGAATTGGCATCACGGCGGATATTGCGAATCGCGACCCGCGCCCCTTCTGCATCGCTTTTTACCACTTTCACCAAGTCACGGCGGCGTTCTTCCGTCAATGCTGGCAAAGGCACACGGATAACATTGCCATCACTAGACGGGTTCAAACCCAAATTAGAGGTTAGGATAGCTTTTTCAATTTTGGCCGCCATCGGCTTTTCCCATGGCACCACTTTCAAGGTGCGTGCATCTTCGGTACTGACATTGGCAACTTGGCTAAGCGGAACTTCTGAACCGTAATAATCCACCGTAATTTGATCCAGCAAACTGGGGTGTGCACGGCCTGTACGAATTTTTGTCAAATCATTGCGCAAGGCTTCAATGCTTTTCTGCATCCGTTGCTCTGCATCTTGTTTAATCTCTGCAATCATTTACCTTAAACCTCAACCAAAGTTCCAACAATCTCACCACGCACCATCGCAGCGAGCGCTCCGGGCGCAAACATATCAAATACACCGAGCGGAAGTTTATTATCACGGCACATTACCATCGCCGTTAAATCCATCACCCCTAACTGGCGCTGGATAGCGTCCTCGAAGGATAACCGATCAAAGCGTTTCGCCGTAGGATTTTTTTTCGGGTCAGCATCATAAATGCCATCCACCTTGGTCGCCTTCAACAACAAGTCGCATTGTAATTCAACGCCACGTAAGCTGGCAGCCGTATCGGTGGTAAAAAATGGGTTGCCACTTCCCGCAGCACAAATAACAATATCACCCTGCTCCAGGTAACGGCGGGCTTGGTGCGCGGAATAACGTTCACCCACTTGATCAATACCCAGCGCGGTCAATACGCGGCAGTTAGCGCCGAGCTTTTCAAGCGCATCTTGCATCGCCAAGGAATTCATTACCGTTGCCAGCATCCCCATCTGGTCGCCACGCACTCGATCCATGCCTTTTTCCGCTAAGCCAGCCCCTCGGAACAGGTTGCCGCCACCGATCACGATAGCGACTTGCACACCAGAACGTTGTACAGCGATGGCTTCGCCTGCGACGCGATAAAGAATTTCAGGGTCAATGCCGGAATCCTGATTGCCCAAAAGGGCTTCCCCACTGAGTTTTAAAAGGATGCGACGGAAACGAAGTTCGGGGCTGGCTGGGGTCGATGACATGAAGTATTCCTGCTATTGGTATCGTGGATGCATTTATACAGGTGACAAGGATAGGGGGCAAGCTACGGGCTAATACAGAAAGCCAACAATCCATGATTTTTTACAGCCACGCACACGCGCGGATACCATCACCTTGCGGACAAGCCAACCGCAAGCCACTATACTTTGGCAAAATAGCCAAGCAGGAAGTAGCCATGCACGCAGTCAAACACGAATACATCAACTTTGATCAGGTTGCGCGGCAAACCCCGTCCTTCAGGTCGGGGAGGATAGCGCGGGTGGCGAAGCCGCCCTATGTTCGGTAGTTTTGTCGGATAATCCGCGCAGTTTAACGCAGAATACCCACTCAAGCCGCTCTTTTTTAGCTACACTCCGAAGATGCAACGACTCCAAGCCTTCAAATACGAACTCATGCCCAATGGTGAAACACAGCGTCAACTACGCCGTTTTGCTGGGTCATGTCGCTTCGTGTACAACAGGGCGTTAGCGTTGCAGCAAGCCAATCATGAAGCAGGTGAAAAATTCATCGGTTACGTCGCAATGGCCAAGCACCTGACCGCATGGCGCAACGGTGTGGAAACCCCGTGGCTGAAAGATGCCCCTGTCCACCCCCTGCAACACGCGCTCAAAGATCTCGACAAGGCTTACCAAAACTTTTTCGCCAAACGTGCCGACTTCCCCCGTTTCAAGCGCAAGGGCAGTGGTGACAGTTTCCGTTATCCTGACCCCAAACAAATCAAGCTCGACCCAGGCAATAGCCGAATTTTTCTGCCAAAACTCGGCTGGATACGCTACCGCAATAGCCGCGATGTGTTGGGAGAACTACGCAATGTCACGGTTTCCAGCAAAGGCGACCAATGGTTTGTCAGCATCCAAACCCAGCGCGAAGTGGAATTGCCAGCCACACCCGTAACCACTGCTATCGGTATTGACCTTGGGATAGCGCGTTTTGCGACGCTCTCCGATGGCACATGGATGGAATCGCGTAACAGCTTCAAGAGCAAACAAGCGAAACTCGCCAAATATCAACGGCGCATGGCGCACAAACAAAAGTTCAGCAACAACTGGAAAAAAGCACAAGCCAACGTTCAAAAAATTCACACGCAAATCGCCAACGCCCGCCGCGATTTCCTGCACAAGGCGACGACCACGCTTAGCCAAAACCACGCGCTCGTGTTCATCGAAGATTTGCAGGTCGGTAATATGTCGAAGTCAGCGGCAGGCACAGCCGAAAACCCCGGCAAGAACGTTGCCCAGAAATCCGGCTTAAACAAAGCCATTCTCGACCAAGGCTGGGGTGAATTTCGACGGCAACTTGACTACAAGCTGGCATGGAAAGGCGGGATGTTGTTTGCCGTGCCGCCGCATTATACCAGTCAGGAATGCCCCGAATGTCACCATGTAGCGGCGGATAATCGTCAGACGCAAGCGCGGTTTGTGTGTGTGCAATGCCATTACGAAAATAACGCCGATCATGTCGGCGCGATCAATGTTTTAGAGCGGGGATACCGCTTGTTAGCCTGTGGAGATGCGGCCTTAAGCCGCTCTGTGAAGCAGGAACCCACCGAAGTCAGTCAGCTATCTAGCTGAATGCAGTAGGAATCCCCTTCCTTTAGGGAGGGGAGGATGTCAAGACTATCTCACCGGTGAGCGAGATGTCGATGTGCGCAGCGAATATGTGGATGGGCAAATCTACGCAATGAGCGGCGCGAGTGAATTACACAACACCGTCAGTGCAGAATTGTTTGGTGCAATCTTGGGAAGGTGCTATCCCCCAGCACCAAACGCACCGATTTAGGCGAAAAATTTGAGAATTACACACAAATACCGACCTTGCGCGAATACGTCATCGTCTCGCAAGACACCCCCCACCTGCAAATCTTCCGGCGACGCTGCAACTGGAAAGTGGAATACTATTACTCAGGTGATACCTTCACCTTAGAGTCAGTCGGACTGGAAATGACAGTAGACACCATCTATCGACGCGTCCGCAAAGAAGTAGGCTTGGACTAAAAAAACAAGCATAAAAAAGGGGCAACCAGTGCCCCTTTTTCACAAAAACCCGAAGGTTTTTAGTTCCCCGCTGCTGCCGCAGCCGCTTGCGCCGCTACTTCTTCAGCAAAGTTATCTTGCTTTTTCTCGATGCCTTCACCGACTTCCAGACGCACAAATTCAGCAATGCTTGCGCCTTTGGATGTCAGCAAATCGCCAACGGTTTGGTCAGGGTTCATAACGAACGGCTGGCCTACCAAGGTGATTTCGCCCAAGAATTTCTTCATGCGGCCGACAACCATCTTTTCAGCGATGTCACGGGGCTTGCCACTTTGCATAGCGATGTCGATCTGGATTTCGCGCTCACGCTCAACCAAATCAGCCGGTACACCGGACTCATCGACACAAGCTGGGCGGCTCGCTGCGATGTGCATCGCAATGTGCTTACCCATTTCATCGTCGCCACCAGTCATGCTGACCACAACGCCGATTTTGGCACCGTGTTGATAGGTAGACAGTTGGCCTGCACCTGCATCAACCCAAACCAAACGGCGTACTTGCACGTTTTCACCGATTTTAGCAATCAGTGCAGTACGGCTAGCTTCTGTCATCGCTGACAGCGCTTCAACGTCTGCTACATTGTTTGCCAATGCAGTTGCACCAACCTCTTCAGCAAATGCGACGAAGAAGCTGTCTTTCGCAGCAAAGTCTGTTTCGCTGTTCACTTCAACGACGACTGCACGTTTGGCATCAGCCGTCAGTGCAATCACAACACGACCTTCTGCGGCAACACGCCCGGCTTTCTTGTCAGCTTTCGCTGCACCGGATTTGCGCATCAGGTCAATAGCCGCTTCCATGTCACCATTGGTTTCAGTCAGGGCTTTTTTGCATTCCATCATGCCTGCGCCGGTACGTTCGCGCAGTTCTTTCACCATTCCAGCAGTAATTGCCATTAGGGTAACTCCTTGTTTGAACGGGCTGGCTTAAGCGCCAGCAGCGTCTGTAGTCGGTGCTTCATCAGCGACTGCTTCAGTAACAACTGGGGCAGCGGCTTCAGGTTCTGGTGCAACAGCAGCGGAAGTGTGACCTTCGTTGATCGCATCGGCAGCGGCTGAAACGTACAGTTGGATGGCGCGGATAGCGTCATCGTTACCTGGAATCACATAATCAATACCTTGCAGGGAGTTGTTGGTATCAACTACACCAATAACCGGGATACCCAGCTTGTTGGCTTCCTGCACAGCGATTTTTTCGTAGCCTACGTCGATAACGAAAATCGCGTCTGGCAGACCACGCATATCCTTGATACCACCGAGGCTGCGTTCCAGCTTTTCGGATTCACGGCTCAAGGTCAGGATTTCTTTTTTGCCCAATTTCTGGAAAGTGCCGTCTTCAGCCATTTTTTCCAGATCTTTCAGGCGCTTGATGGATTGCTTGACTGTTTTGAAGTTAGTCAGCATCCCACCCAACCAGCGATGGTTGACGTAAGGCATTTTGCAAGCAGTCGCAGCTTCGCTAACGGCTTCACGTGCAGAACGCTTGGTGCCGACGAACATGATTTTGCCGCCTTTCGCAGCCAGCTTACCAATGAAGTTGGTCGCATCATTGAACATTGGCAGAGACTGCTCAAGGTTGATGATGTGGATTTTGTTGCGCTCACCAAAGATGAACTGACCCATTTTAGGGTTCCAGTAACGGGTCTGATGACCGAAATGAACGCCTGCTTCGAGCATTTGGCGCATAGTAACTTTAGGCATGATAAGCTCCTGTATGGGTTATGCCTCCATACATCCCGGCAAACGCAACCTGTTTTTTGGTCAGGCACCCTGCGTGTCGTGTCGATGTATGTGTGGATTTAAATAAACAGTCAAACAACATGTAAAACTATTTGCGGAATTCGCGGGCGCTTTATACCATGAAACGCTTTTGAGTGCTACAGGGAACAATTAGAAATGGCAAAGACACAACGTGATCAGGGAATAACGATCAAAACGGCGGATGAAATCGCCAAAATGCGGGTAGCAGGTAAGCTGGCAGCCGATGTACTGGACATGATCGGTGAATACGTCAAACCGGGCGTCACCACCGATACCTTGAACCAGATTTGCCACGATTACATTATTAATGTGCAGCAAGCAATCCCCGCCCCGCTGGGATATGGTCAACCACCCTTCCCCAAATCCATCTGCACCTCGGTCAATCACCAGATTTGCCACGGCATACCCAGCGACAAAGTGCTCAAAAATGGCGATGCCCTGAATATCGACATTACCGTGATCAAGGATGGCTACCACGGCGACACCAGTAAAATGTTCCATGTGGGCGAACCGACCATTGCAGGCAAGCGCCTGAGCCTGATTACCCAGCAATGCATGTACCACGGCATCCTGCAAGTACGCCCCGGCGCAACCCTTGGTGATATTGGCAAGGCGATCCAACGCCATGCTCATGCCCATCATTACAGCGTGGTGGAAGAGTTTTGTGGGCATGGTATCGGCAGTAAATTCCATGAAGCACCGCAAATCCTGCATTATTACAGCAAAGACAGCGACAAAATCATCATTCAAGCTGGCATGATTTTCACCATCGAACCGATGATCAACCAAGGCAAACGCCACCTGAAAATCCTGCCTGACCAGTGGACAGCCGTCACCAAAGACCACAAGCTTTCCGCGCAATGGGAACACACCATTTTAGTGACCGATGATGGCTTTGAGATTCTCACGCTACGTGCCGAAGAGGCTAACTGGCGCGAAACACTATGATGGCGATTCTGCAAACCAACCCTTTGCTGACGGTTTATCATGCGCTAATGGCACGTGATGACCTGCAAATTGCTGATTATGCCCAAGCCATCCGTGACGCGCGTAAGTTGCTAGGGGAAGCCTTCCACGCGGGGAAAGAAATTCGTAGCCTGCTGTTTAACCATGCCGAATTTATCGACCTACTACTCCAGCACTTATGGGCAAAAAACGGCATTCCTCAACATCAACAAGCCACACTAATTGCGGTGGGTGGTTATGGTCGCCGAGAATTACACCCAGCCTCCGACATTGACTTACTGCTGCTATTGCCTGCATCACCAAGCCCAGAAGGCTGCGAACGCATCTCCGCCTTTATCACATCACTGTGGGACATCGGACTGGATGTTGGGCATAGCGTTCGCACCCTTGACGAATGCCTAGAACTGGCAAGCACGGATCAAACCGTCATCACCAACCTCATCGAATCACGCTACCTTAGCGGCAATGAACAACTCTTCCACGCCTTACGTGATGCCATCGCCCCGACGCACATGTGGAACAGTCGCGACTTCTTCCAAGCCAAGCTCGAAGAGCAACAAAAACGCTACGTCAAACTCGGCGACACCTCGCACCGCGTGGAACCCAATATCAAGGAAGGACGCGGCGGATTACGTGACATTCAAACCATTAGCTGGGTCACACACCGCGAATACGGCACACTGTCTTTACAGGAACTCTACGAAAAGCGATTGGTAGAATACGACGAATTTGAAACATTACGCGAAGGTCGCCAGTTCCTGTGGCGTATTCGCTTCGCCCTACACGAACTGGCCGGGCGCAAGGAAGATCGCCTGTTATTTGACTACCAGCGCAATCTTGCGCACCTGTTTGGCTATACCGACGATGCCAACAATGCAGCCGTAGAAGCCTTCATGCAACGCTACTATCGCACCATCACCGCGCTAGAACGTTTAAGCGACATGTTGATGGGTATTTTCCGCGAGCGCATTCTCACCCTGCACCCACCACCGCCAGAAATGTTGGGCGAATGGTATCAAAAGCGCGGCAACCTGATTTCGGTGAATTCACCGGATGTCTTCGTGCTGTATCCAACCGCCTTGCTGGAAATTTTCCTACTACTACAAATCACACCGGGCGTAACCGGGCTAACCCCCGACACCACCCGCCTGATCCGCCACAACCTGCACCGGATTGATGCCAGCTTCCGCCAGCAAGCCCGCCACCGCCAACTGTTCATCCAAATTTTGCGCCAACACAAAAGCATTACTTTTGTCACGCGACTCATGAACCGTTACGGCATTCTTGCCGCGTACATCCCCGCCTTCGCCAATATCGTCGGGCGGATGCAGTACGATTTGTTCCACATGTACACCGTGGACGAACACACGCTACTCGTGGTACGCAACCTACGACGTTACAGTACCGCCATCGGCGCTCAAGAACTTCCCCTGTGTGCAAAAGTTTTCAAGAACTTTCGTAACCCAGAGCTGTTATACCTTGCCGGGCTATTTCATGACATCGCCAAAGGGCGTAACGGCGACCATTCCGAATTAGGCTCACACGATGCTTACAGTTTCTGTCGGGAACACAGCCTAGACCTGCATGATTCCTCACTCGTCAGTTGGCTCGTAGGCCATCACTTATTGATGAGCATGACTGCACAGCGTAAAGACATTAGTGACCCCGCGATCGTTCAGGAATTCGCCGAAATTGTCGCCTCACAAAGCCGTCTGGATTGCCTCTTTCTACTCACTATTGCGGACATTCGTGGTACTAATCCCAAGCTATGGAATGGTTGGAAACAAGCCTTGCTGCATGAGCTATACCACTCTACCCGACGTGTCCTGAGTAATCGCACCCTGATTACCCATGAAGGGACATTGCTGATTGAGGAAAAACGCAACGCCGTACTGGAACAACTGTTGCAAGAAGGATTTTCCGCAGCCGAATGCCACGCGCTATGGAATAAATTCGGGGCGGATTACCACCTCCAGCACTCGGTAGAATCGGTGCACTGGCATACCCGCCACATCCTTATCGAGGCAGCACGCAAACCCACCCTCATTCACATCCGTCGTACCGTCTCAGGCAGCAGCAATGTCTTATTTGTTTACAGCAAAGATCAGGATGACTTATTTTCACGGGTCGTATCCTCATTGGAGCAACTCAACCTCAACGTCGTGCAAGCACGGATAGTCTCCACCACAGACGGTTTCGACCTGTACACGCTGCACATTCTCGGCCAAGATAATCACCCGATTATCAGTGAAGTTGATCAAGAATATATCATCGACACGATCACCAATAACCTAGAACGCGAAACGCCTTACCACCGTACCCACCGCAAATCACGTATTTTGCGCAATTTCGACATACCCACCCGCATTTCCTTTAGCCAGCAGCCAGAAAAAAATCTGACCTTGCTAGAAATCAACGCGGGTGATATGCCAGGGCTACTGTCACGGCTAGGCGAAGCAATGGATGGGCTGGGAATTCGTGTGCATAACGCCCGCATCAACACGCTAGGCGAACAGGCACAAGATATTTTCTACGTGACCACGCGGGAAGGCGGCATGATTATGGATGAGCAGCAACAGCAGCATATCCGGCAGGTGCTAGCAGGCGCACTGGAGGCCGAGTGAACAACATCACTAGCCTTTTTACCCTGTGCTCCCGTAAAATCAGCACCCCAAGTAACAGGTAAGACCCCAAAACCGTGCGTCTAAGTAAAATCCGCATTGCCGGATTCAAGAGTTTCGTCGACCCCGTGACGCTGGATTTACGCAGCAACCTCACCGGCATCCTCGGCCCCAATGGGTGTGGCAAGTCCAACACCATTGATGCCGTGCGCTGGGTCATGGGCGAATCCTCCGCCAAACACTTGCGCGGCGCGTCGATGGAGGATGTCATTTTCAATGGCTCCTCCTCACGCAAGCCGGTTGGCCTAGCCTCCGTCGAACTGGTATTCGACAACAGCGACGGCACACTCGGCGGCGAATACGCCAACTACGCCGAAATCTCCGTCAAGCGCCAAGTCAGCCGCGACGGCGATTCCCGCTATTTCCTCAACGGCGCGAAATGCCGTCGCCGCGACATTACCGACATCTTCCTCGGCACAGGCTTAGGCCCCCGCAGCTACGCCATTATCGAACAAGGCATGATTTCGCGCCTGATCGAAGCCAAACCCGAAGAATTGCGCAATACCCTCGAAGAAGCCGCCGGGATTTCCCGCTACAAGGAACGCCGCCGCGAAACCGAAACCCGCATGGCGCATACCCGCGAAAACCTCGAACGCCTCACGGACTTGCGCGACGAACTCGAAAAACAGCTCGAACGCCTCGACAAACAAGCCAAAGCCGCGCAACGTTTCCGCGAATTACGCGAAGAAGAACGCCACCTCGAAGCCAGCGTACTCGTGCTGCAATGGGCGGCACTCAAAGCCGACGGCGAACAGCGCCTGCGCGACCTTAGCCAACGTTCCACCGATTATCAGGAACAGATAGCCCAAGTCCGCCACCTCGAAGCCAGCATCGAAGCGCTACGCAACCAGCACAGCGATGCCAACGAAACCCTCAACACGGTACAAGGCGAGTATTACCAAGCCGGGGCAGACATTGCCCGCATCGAACAAAGCATCCAGCACCAGCGCGACATCCAGCGCCGCCAGCAAGATGCCTTGCGCAGTGCCGAACAAAGCATCGAAGAAACCCAGCGCCACGCCAGCGAAGACCGCGACAAACTCAGCGCGTGCGAACAAGCCCTTGCCGACCTCGAACCCCGCGAAGAAGCCCTCGGCGAACAGCTTGAAATGGCAGAAGCCCACCAACAAGATGCCGAAGACCAGCTCAACGACTGGCAAGAACACTGGCACAGCATCCAGCAGCGCATTGCCGAACCCACCCGGCACGCGCAAGTCGAAAAAGCCCGCATGGAACAGCTCGAACGCCAACTGAGCCAAACCAACCAGCGTTTTGAGCGCCTGCAACAAGAAACCGGCAGCCTGTCCACCACCCGCTTCCTTGACGACCTGCAACTGCTCGAAGCACAACAGCAAGAAGCCGCCGAAGCCCACCTGCTCGCCACCGAACAGCTTGCCGACCTCAGCGCCACGCTCAGCACACAACAGCAAGCCTATCGCGACGTACAAGCGCAACTGGATCAAGCACGTTCACAACGCCAAGCCCTGCAAGGGCGGCTGGCCTCGCTGGACACCTTGCAACAAGCCGGGCTGGACAAAACCGACAAAGCCCGCCAGCAATGGCTCACCGCCAAAGGCTTGGACAAAGCCCCGCGCATCGCCGAACAATTACGCGTCGCCAGTGGTTGGGAAACAGCAGTTGAAACCGTCTTGGGCGAAGGCTTAGATACTATTTGCCTGGATTCCCTACCAATTATTAACGACTTTCCAGCGTCTGGCATCAGTTTGCTAGAGAACCACGCCAGTAGGCCGGACACCAGTCCGACAATGCTGGCCAGCAAAATCCAGCACCCCACACATGCCAGCACCTTATTTGCGGGCATCCGCTGTGCCGAAACCCTGCCAGAAGCCCTATCGCAACGCCACAGCCTAGCCCCAACCGAATCCATCATCACCCGTGACGGCCTGTGGCTCGGCATCAACTGGTTACGCAGCCCCCGCCAATCCGATGCACACAGCGGCATCCTGCAACGCCAGCAGGAAATCGAATCCTTACGCGAACAACTGGCAACGCTAGAAACCAGCCTTGCCGACTGGCAACAACGCGCTGACAGCTTGCGCGACAGCATCCGCAGCCACGAACAGCAACGTGATCAGGCACAAGCCGACACCAACCGCCTGCACCGTACCGAATCCGAACAACGCAGCCGCTTGCTGGCCTTGCAACAGCGCATCGAACAACTCCACAGCCGCCGCCAGCAAATCGACGCCGACTGCGCCGAACTCGACGCGCAACGGATGCAGCAAGAAGAAGATCACCTGCTGGCCACCGAACAACGCAATGCCGCACTAGCCTTGCTGGAAACAGTACAAGCCGAACGTGATCGACTCGCCGCCAGCCGCGAACACTTGCAACACGCCGTCAATGATGCGCGGCGCACCTTGCGCGAGCTACAAGATGAAGCCCAAGACATCCGCCTGCATCTCGAAACCAACCGTACCCAACGCGACAACAGCCAACGCCAGCTTGAACGCTTCACCAGCCGCCTCGAATTGCTGGAACAGCAACGCGATACCCTGCTGGAACAAATGCACTTACAGGACGACCCCGCCGCCGACCTACAAGCCGAACGCGATACCGCGCTGACGCAACGCGCCGAAGTCGAACAGCGCCTGACTCAAGCCCGGCAAACCTTGCAAGCGCTGGAAGCCGACATCCGCCAGCAAGATACCGCACGGGTACAAGCCGAACGCCTTGTCGAACAAACCCGCACCGAGCAAGAGAACCGCAAACTCGAATGGCAAGCCGTGCAAGTACGCGAACAAACCATCGCCGAACAATTTGCCAAAACCGAATTCGACGCCGCCAACCTGCAAGCCAGCTTACCGCCGGATGCCCGCCCGGAACATTTCCTGCAACAACTGGACAACATCCAACGCAGCATCCAGCGTTTAGGCGCGATCAACCTTGCCGCCATCGACGAATTCCGCGAACAAAGCGAACGCAAACAATATCTGGATCAGCAAAACGACGATCTGGTCGCCGCACTGGAAACGCTGGATAACGCCATCCGCAAGATTGACCGCGAAACCCGCGCCCGCTTCAAAGAAACCTTCGACAAGGTAAATAGCCGCCTGCAAGAGATGTTCCCGCGCCTGTTTGGTGGCGGCGAATGCTACCTGGAAATGACCGGCGATGATCTGCTGACCACGGGCGTTGCCATCATGGCGCGTCCGCCCGGTAAGCGACTTTCGACCATTTACCTGATGTCGGGTGGCGAAAAAGCCTTAACAGCAGTAGCCTTGGTGTTCGCTATTTTCGAGTTGAACCCCGCACCCTTTTGTATGCTGGACGAAGTGGATGCGCCACTCGATGAAGCTAACGTCGGGCGATTCTGTGAACTGGTGCGGCATATGTCAGAACAGGTACAATTTATTTTCATCACCCACAATAAAACCACCATGGAACTTGCCGAAAACCTCATCGGTGTTACCATGCGTGAAGCGGGTGTCTCGCGGCTGGTAGCGGTTGATATGGCAGAAGCGGTCAAGCTGGCAAATGGCTGAAGACGACGACAAACAAGGATTAAAGGATCTTAAATGGAACTGGTAAGCCTGATTATCATGGTGTTAGGGCTGGCGGCCTTGGTAGGTATTTACGTTATCAGCCGCGTCTCACGCCAACATTCCCCTCAAAAACGCGACGAAAACATTCCCGTGTTGCGTGATGCGGATGGCAACGAACTCTCCAGCGTGTGTGACGACGTAGCTGCTCGCGATGGTAAACGTCCGTCAGCCAATGCCCGTGATATGTCTGACGTGATGATGTCCAATGTTTCAGGCAAATCTAAAGGCGTTCACCAGCCAATAGCCGATGCGGTGGCACTGCCCCCCCAACTGGTTTTGTTTATTGCGGCGGATATTGAAGCCGGATTTTCAGGCGAAGAAGTCTTGCGGGCGCTGGATAATGCTGGCTTGAGTTTTGGTGATATGGATATTTTCCATCGGTTTGTCCTGAGTGCTCAAGGCGAAACCAGCCTGTTTAGCGTTGCTAATGGCGTAAAACCGTGGACACTCGTTCCCGAAGAACTGGTGATGCAAACCACACCGGGGCTGTCGATGATCCTCAACTTACCCAGCCAGATTGATGATGGCGACGCAATCAATGACTTCCTGCTTACCGCTGAACGGCTGACGGCTGACCTCAATGGCATTCTGAAAGACCATAACCAGCAACCGATTACCCCTGCTCTGCGGGCAGGTCTGCTGGCAATGGCTGCGTAAAGAAATCCCTCCTAACCTCCCCTTATCAGGGGAGGAACAAGAGAGGAATTTTCTTCAGTCCCTATTTCTTCTTGGCTTTCTTGGTGTCTTTCTTGGCATGTTTCGCGGCTTTTTTCTCAGCTTTACGTACAGCTTTTTCTTCTGCTTTGGCTTCTTGCTCAGCTTTTTTGGCAATTTTTTTCGTTGCTTTCTTTAGGGCTTTTTCGGCTTTCTTGGCAGATTTTCTTGCCTTTCCCTCTTTTTTTGCCTGTTTTTTCAAGATTCTATCTGAAATCCCCAGCTCAAGTGCTGCCACCAGTACCACTTCAATAGCCGCTTCATCAATGGACAGTACATTGCTTGCTGTCACTTCGGTCGGGGCTACTTCATCGACAAGCACCACTTCGGCAACGGCATCTTCTTGGGGGGGGCGAGCAAAGGTTTCCTGAGCACTGGCAATGATGAGTGGGGCAGTGTTTTCACCAATACCGGGTAAAGCAGTGAGTGCTTCTACCGACATTTCCGCTAATTGTTCCACGGTGGTAATACCATGTTCTGCCAGACGTTTGACGGTGGCAGGGCCTACATATTTGACGGCAGCAACTTCTAGTTCCATTGTTGGTTTTCCTTATGATCTTGTTACATGGGAGGGATTCTTGTGTCACAAAATTTTAACATTAGCCTTTCCCAAACATGATGACAAAATTGATTGTATTTTGATCATTTTAACGATTTCGTAATAATCGCCGCCAAATATCCCCACCAGAGGTTTCCTGCCCGGTCAATAAGTAGTGCAGGACATTTTCATTCTGGGTAGCCCACTGCATATCATGGCTGATGGGGTAAGAAGCGCACATCAATACACGGTCACTGACTTCCAGATGCGTATCCGTTTCTGGCAACACAGTCACCTTGCCCTTGCGTTTGAGCAATAAGGGAATGGCGGGTAACAAGTGTTCACGTTCGCGCGGATCACACAAGATATGGTGCAAAGTGACGGTTTGCATCAAACAACTTTTGTACAAAGCAGGGGTACGGGCTTTATTGATTTTGATTTCCCATAAATACGGTACTTCATCGGTGGTAACGCCCAGAATCCGGCTGACCAGCAGATTTGCCCAGTCATCATCATTCCCCCGAATAGCCTCCAGAAAGTCGCTGATCAGCGGGGTACGCAGCAGGGCAAAAATCTTATGGGCAATCACATCACCGCGTTTCATGATCAGGTTGAAATCAGCCTTATCGAAAATAATACCGTTATCCCGTTGGTTTTGGCGGGCGACCCTGAAAATATCCGGCATCAGTTCCTGAGCCGTCATCAGAATGGAAAGGTTATCAGCATCGTTATTCGTGCCAGCCACAATCCCTACCGCTTTGCGCAAACCCGCTTCCAGCAAAGTGTTCGCCTCAGTGCCTTGACCAGCAATGGTTCCCGGCGGCGCATGGGTACGTTGCGGGTCAGGCTCGATCACTTGAACAGGAATGCCAGCACCTTGTAGCCTGCTGTGCAATGCCTTGCCAAAACGCCCGTAACCCGCAATGATCCACAAGCCCTGCCCCGGAAACAGCGGTTCACGCAATGCCTCATGCGGAACGCCGGTCATCCAGGTAAACAGCGTATACATGCCGGGTGAATGGATGGCCATTGCCAAACGCCCGGCAAACGTTTCAAACGGATTAATGACTTCGTTTGTGCCAAAGGAACGGATATTGGCCTCAAGCTCGGGCGATTCCACCCGCGCCAGCACCCGCAAGTCAGGGTTAAGCAAGTGCGCCGTCAATGCCACCATCAGGTTGGTCTGGTCGGAATCGGTCAAGGCGATCACGCCAATGCAATAGCTATTGGTAATGCCCGCCATTTCCAGCACCGCAGGCTTGGCAGCATTCCCCAGCAAACCCAACGGACGGCGAATGTAGTCGCTGAGTTCCAACTCGTTGATACGGTTTTCATTCCTGTCAACCACCACCGCCTTGATGCCCTCATCAGCCAGTGCCTTGATCAGGATGCCACCCGTATCACCATAGCCGCACACCAGATAAAACGGGGTACGCAAGCTTTTCACACTGCGCTGGAACACATATTCAACGCGTAATTTGCGAAAAGCCGGGTCTTGCAATACCCCCAGCAGCGAGCCGATGCTGTACAACCAGCCAATCACGGTAAGATGTACCACGAACATCATCCACAGGCGCTGACCCTCAGTAAAGGCGTAAGGAATTTCCCCAAAACCAATGGTTGTCGCGGTATAACTCACCAGATACAGCGCGTGGAAAAACGACATATGCCACGGCTTCCCTTCTGCATCCTGCCCCGGAATCAAGGTAAACCCCAACACCGACACCGCATACATCAGGATCAGCACCACCAACGGGGTGCGCATCCGCCGCAACAGCACATAGAAAATATCAGGCACAGGCCACCCCTTCGGTTAGCGGCGTACCGTCATGGTTTCTGCCACCAGCAACACCACCGAAACGATGTTCGCCAGCAATGCACCGCCGGAAAACGACACGATGGCAACCGCTGCTTCCTCATCCAAACCTGCCGCACTCACATGTGCCGCATAGCCCCAGATAAAGGCTGCAATAATCAACTGCAAATCGGCCACCAAACTGGTAGCCAGAAAAATAGCGCCCAAATGGGTTCTGTCACCGAATTTCAGCACCGTCGCAATCAGACTAACCACAAGGGCAGCAAACAACTCATAAACATTATGGTGCGCCAGACTATCAATATCACCGAGGAAAAACCCGAAGTTGAGGGTCAGCGCCAATACAATAAAGAAACCAAAAACGACCTTTTCTGCGTTCATGAAAACCTCTGGTGGAAACTTTCCAGCAAACATAGCACAGCAGAATGCCACTTGCTGAGAACTCTGTGTTACCCCGTGCCTTGGGTAAAGCCTCAGTGCGTCAGTATCTTCGCCAAAAATGCCTGGGTACGCTCATTGCGCGGGCGGTTGAAGAAATCGTGCGGGTTGTTTTCTTCCACAATCTGCCCCTGATCCATGAAGATCACCCGGTCAGCCACCGATTTGGCGAAACCCATTTCGTGGGTCACACACAGCATGGTAATGCCCTGCTCCGCCAGTTCGGTCATGACATCCAGCACTTCCTTGATCATTTCCGGGTCGAGCGCGGAAGTCGGTTCGTCGAACAGCAGGACTTGCGGGGTCAGGCACAAGGTACGCGCAATGGCAACGCGCTGTTGCTGCCCACCAGATAATTGCAAAGGGTATTTGTGCGCCTGTTCGGCAATTTGTACCCGCTGCAATTGTTCCATCGCACGTTCTTCCGCCTCGGCTTTGGACAGTTTATTGACCTGAATCGGCGCGAGGGTGAGATTTTCCAGCACAGTCAAATGCGGGAACAGATTGAATTGTTGGAACACCATGCCGACCTTGCGGCGGACTTCGTGTAGCACTTTCACGTCATCGCTGAGTTCCAGACTATCTACCGTTAACTTGCCTTTTTGGTGACTTTCAAGGCGATTAATGCAGCGAATCAGGGTCGATTTGCCAGAACCGGAAGGGCCACAAATGACGATGCGTTCACCTCGACGCACTTGCAAGTCGATGTCACGTAGCACGTGGAAGTGACCGTACCATTTGTTGACCTTGGCGAATTCGATCATGTAGTCAGCTTGATTGTTAGACATTAATGCACTTTCCCCCGGCTCACCTGCCGCTCCACCCACTGGCTGTAGCGCGACAAACTGAAACAGAACACGAAATAAATGGCGGCGATAAACAGATAACCTTCCAGCTTGTACGGCAACCAGTCGGGATCGCTGTTAACCGCCAGATCCAGCGAGCCGGTGAGTTCATACAAGCTCACGATCGTCACCAACGAGGTATCCTTGAAGGTGGAAATGAAGTTATTCATGATCCCCGGCACCACGGTTGCCAAAGCTTGCGGCAGGATAATCTTGCCTTGCATCTGCCAATACGTCAGCCCCAAAGATGCCGCCGCCTCGTATTGCCCACGTGGAATCGCCTGCAAACCACCCCGGATCACTTCCGCCAGATACGCCCCCGCAAACAGGATCATCGCCACCAATACCCGCAGCAACACATCAATCGACGTACCCACAGGCATGAACAGCGGGAACAGGAACGAGGCCATGAACAGCACCGAAATCAGCGGTACACCCCGGATCAGTTCCACGTAAACCGTACACAGTGAACGGATCACCGGTAGGTCAGACATACGCCCCAACGCCAGTAACACCGCCAGCGGAAACGCGCCCACTACCGACAAGGATGCCAACAAAATGGTCAAGGGCAAACCGCCCCACTGGTCGGTTGTCACCGTTGCCAACCCCAACACACCACCGTGCATCAGGATGAAAAACACAACCAGTACGCCAACCCACAACGCTGCTAACCACGGTTTCCAAAACAACCGCACACAGCTTGCCAGCAACAAAGCCATCAACAACAGGGTTGCTAGCAGCGGACGCCATTGCGCTTCAAACGGGTAACGCCCGAAAATGATAATGCGGTATTTTTCCGCCACCACGCCCCAGCAAGCACCAGCGCCACGCGCCGTGTTGCATTGCTCGGCATCCGCCACCCACACCGCATGGCTGATTCCCCAACCCCACACCTGCGACAGCACATAGAGTAACAACGTCCCCAGCAATACGGTGATGGCGCTGTTGAAAACGTTATTGAACAGATTGGCACGTAACCAAGTGACCATCTCAACGCTCCTTGATAGCCGAACGGCGGTTGTACCAACCCATGAAGGCCGATGTCAGCAAGGAAAGCGTCAAATAAACCGCCATGATTACCGCAATGCACTCCACCGCCCGCCCGGTCTGATTGAGCGAGGTATTCGCAATCGACACCAATTCAGGGTAGCCCACCGCCACTGCTAGCGACGAGTTCTTGGTCAGATTTAAATACTGATTGGTCAGCGGCGGAATAATCACCCGCAAGGCTTGCGGCAACTGGATTAGACGCATGGTTTGCCCACGGCTCAAACCCAGCGCCAGCGCCGCCTCACGCTGCCCACGCGGCACAGACGCAATGCCGCTGCGCACAATTTCCGCAATATACGACGCGGTGTAAATCGTCAGCCCCAGCAATAAGGCGAAAAACTCCGGTGACAGATTCACCCCGCCCTTGATCCCGAAACCCGCCTTGACCGGCACATCCCCAAACCACGGCAACGCCAGCCCCGCCTTGGTCAGGTAAATCCCCAGAAACGGCTCCGCTTCGCGCACATTGGGCAACCATTCCACGCACACCAGATACCACATCAACAATTGCAGCAACAGTGGGACATTGCGGAACACTTCCACATACGTCAGGCATAAGCCACGGATCAAGATATTGTGGGAAAACCGCCCTACCCCCAGCAATACGCCAAGGATAGTGGTAAGGATAATGCCAACAATGGCAACTTTCAGGGTATTGCCCAAGCCAGCAAGGAAAGCTCGCCAGTAACTATCGGTGGATTGGAAGCCAAACAGGCTTTCGCTAATAGCAAACCCGGCAGGCTCTGACAGAAAGTCAAAACCGCTTTTGATGCCACGATTACGCATGTTTTCCAGCGTGTTGTCTGCCAGCCAGACGATACAGGCCGCCACCACCAACAAGGCGGCAAGCTGATACAGCCAGCCGCGTGTTTTTTGGTTACGCCAAAATGCCATAATCACCTTTTAACGGATCGGTGGTGCGTACATAATCCCACCCTTATTCCACGGTTGGTTCAAACCCCGCTCCAGCTTCAAGGGGGAATCCTTACCGACGTTGCGCTCGAAGATTTCACCGTAATTGCCAGTCGCTTTGAGTGCGCGGTAAGCCCATTCCTTGTCTAACCCGAGCAATTTACCCATATCTTCATCCGTACCGAGGATGCGCTGGATATTGGGGTCATCACTGGATTTCATCTCATCCAGATTGGCTTGGGTCAAGCCGTATTCATCGCCTTCCAGCAGTGCATTCAACACCCATTTGGAAATGGCAAAAAACTCGTCATCGCCACGGCGTACCAACGGCCCCAGCGGTTCCTTGGAAATGATCTCCGGCAGGATCATGTGCTCATCGGGACTCTTGGAGATGGAACGCTCTGCGGCCAGACCGGAAGCATCGGTGGTGTAGGCTTGGCAACGCCCACTCTGGTAAGCACCGGTGGCTGCTTCGTTCTTTTCAAAGACCAGGGGTTTGATGTCCAGCTTGTTGACGCGGGCGAAATCACTCAGGTTCTTTTCGGTCGTCGTGCCCGACTGGGTACACACGGTCGCGCCATTGAGTTCTTTGGCGCTGGCGATTTTCAGTTCCTTTTTCACCATAAAGCCTTGACCGTCGTAATACATGACACCGACAAAGTTTGCACCCAGTGAAGCATCGCGGGTCAGTGTCCAAGTGGTATTACGAGAAAGGATGTCGATTTCGCCAGATTGCAGTGCGGTGAAACGTTGTTGCGCATTCAGCGGCACGTATTTCACTTTATTGGCATCGCCGAGGATGGAAGCGGCAAGCGCTTTGCAATAGTCCACATCCATACCGCTCCACTTGCCTTCGCTATCGGCAGAGGAAAAGCCTGCCAGCGCGACGTTAACACCACACACTAATTGATCGCGTGATTTGATGGCATCGAGCGTTTTCCCCGCATGAGCAGGCAGACTAACGACAGCGGTGGCGCACAGGGCAACGCCTGCGATGGTGCGAGAAAGGGTGCTTTTTAACATGGGTATTCCTTTTTGTTAATTGAACTGGACGCGTCTCAGCAGCACTGGAAGCCCCAACAGTATAAACATTAATGGAATAATCAGCCAGTTACCCACACGTACATACGGCGTTGCACCCTGCATGGGGGTAGCATAACCGCTGATGACTGTCGCAACCTGTGGCTCGGCGGTAGCCGTCACTTTGCCCTTTTCATCAATAATCGCGCTTACCCCGTTATTGGTGGCACGCAGCAGGTAACGCCCGGTTTCCAGCGCCCGCATCCGCGCAATTTCGGCGTGTTGGGCAGGCTCGATAGACCCGGTGAACCAGCCGTCATTGCTGACATTCACCAGCATGGTCGCGGCAGGCAACCCGGCAATCATTTCTTCCGCATACGCATCTTCGTAGCAAACTGATATACGCATCGGCTGGCCTGCGACGTTCAGAGTATTAGTACCATGCCACGGCGTCACATTATCAGACGGTAGCTTGATAATGCTTTCCAGAAAACTCAAGTGTTTCAGAAACGGAATGTATTCACTGAACGGTACCAAATGCTGCTTGGCATACACGTTTTCGCCGGTATTGATCGACGTTTCCACGTCACGATCGCCACCCACCGCCATCACTGCGTTGTAAACCGCTTCGGTATCACGGTTGACATGGAAACCGCCGACCAATAAATCGGCTTTCGCATCGCGTGCCCACTGTTGCAGCGGCAGCATGACATCCAGCGATAGCGGGAAATAATCTGACAATGCCGTTTCCGGCCAAATCACCAAGTGTGAAGATTCCACATTGGGATATTTATCGCCATCCATCAAATCCAGATACGCCTGAATATTGTCAGTGCGAAATTCGGGCGACCACTTGGTGAGTTGATCCACATTCCCCTGCAACATACTGATATACAGCGGCTCTCCGGCAGGTTGCGTCCAGCGGATTTGTCCTAGGCCGAAACCACCTGCAACGGTGACAACGGTCAACGACAGCGCGATTATCCGCTCGCGCGATGTGCCCACCACCAGCAACACCAGCGCACCCGCACCTAGTGCCACCAGCCAGCTAACCCCCAGCACGCCCGTTACTGGCGCGTAATGTGCCAACCACGTATCAATCTGGGTAGTCCCCAGTTGCAGCCACGGAAAACCTGTCAAAAACCAGCCACGAAACCATTCGGTCAATACCCAAATCGCCGGATAAGCCACCAATAAACGCATCGCCAAGGAAACAGACGCGGTATACGACGCCAGCCAGCCAAAAACCATCAGGAACAGCGCCATAATGACCACAAAAATCGTCACCATTAGCACCGCAATCGCGGTATTCGCACCACCAAAGAAGTGGATGCTAACGTAAATCCAGTGCGCCCCTCCGGCAAACAACCCAATCCCGAACACCCACGCCAAACGCAAACGTTGTTTCAACGGCATGGCTTTCAGGTTCAACCAAAAGAATACGGCTGGAGCAAGCCAGGCAAACGGCAACCATTCAATGGGCGCAAATGCCAAAGCCATGGATGAACCTGCCAGCAAAGCCAGCAGGTAATCCAGTTTCGAGAGGGATTCACTAGAATCGCGAAAAGACAGCATAGTGTTAATATTCCAACCAAAAAAACTGTCGGGATTATAACGCAGGCGTCTGTTCCGAGATATGACAATCAATGTTAGGCAGCACTTCCAGCAACAGAATGCGGCGGGAGTCACTGCTCAATACCCGGAATAGCCAGCCATCCAACACCAGCTCATCACCCTGACGCGGAATTTTACCCAGCTCATGGATAATGATCCCTGCGATGGTATCGAACTCATTGGTGTCAAAGGTGGTACCGAGAATGCTATTGAACTCATCAATCGGGGTCATGGCCTCGACGATAAAACGCCCGTCCCCCTGCGGCACGATATTGCTGGAAACATCTTCCTTATCATCGTGCTCGTCGTCGATGTCGCCGACAATTTGTTCCAGCACATCCTCGAACGTTACCAGCCCGGAAATGCCGGAGTACTCGTCAATGACCACAGCCATGTGATTACGGGTTCTGCGGAATTCGGTCAGCAAGCGGTTCAGGCGTTGGCTCTCCGGCACGATCAGCGCAGGGCGGATAATGTCGTCGATCTGGAACTCGCTTTCACGCCCACTGTATTTGAGCAAATCCTTCGCCAACAGCACGCCGACCAAATCATCACGGTCTTCATCCACCACCGGATAACGTGAATGCTCAGTTTGTGCAATGCGGGCAAGAATTTGGGTGAAATTGTCTTCATGGTAAATGAAGTTGATTTGGGAACGGGGAACCATGATGTCGCGTACTTGCAGCGCACCAAACTCCAGCACCCCTTGTAGCATTCCTGCCATTTCCCCTGGCAGCAGATTTTTTTCATTAGCCCGTTGTAAATCTTCCATCAAATCTTCCGTGCATTGGGAAGTGAGGTCGAGTTGTTTTATTAACCATTGTTTCCATCGCGGTCGAGGTCGCGAGTCACCTATGTCAGTTTTCATCCATCTTGCGCGAGATACCCCGTCCTTCAGGTCGGGGAGGGATAGCGCGTCGGCGGAGCCGACCCTGTTCTCGCTCCTCTTTTCGTTTACGCTATTTTGGTTAAACAGGCACAACGAACACGGCATGGACTACACTGTGAGTCATGCCAACGAAACGCGCCTACAAATTCCGGTTTTACCCAGACCTGCAACAAGAAAAGTTGCTGGCGCAGACGTTTGGTTGTGTGCGTTACGTGTACAACAGCATCTTGCGTTACCGCATCGATGCTTACGATCAGACTCAGGAAAAGGTCAGTTACCTGGGTGCTAATGCGCGGTTGACAGCCATCAAGAAGCTGCCCGAACTGCTTTTTCTGAACGACGTTTCCAGTGTTCCGCTGCAACAATGCTTGCGGAACCAACAATCGGCATTCAAGAATTTCTTTGAAGGCCGGGCAAAATACCCTGTTTTTAAATCCAAAAAGCATCGCCAGTCGGCAGAATTTACTTACCGTGCTTTTACATACCGCAACGGTGAATTGAAGCTGGCGAAGTGCGCTGCGCAGCTGAACATTCGATGGAGCCAGCCACTTCCTGCTGCCCCGACCACCGTTACTGTTTCCAAAGATCAGGCCGGACGCTACTTCGTGTCCTGCTTGTGTGAATTTGAATCCACGCTGTTGCCCGTCACCAACAAAAAGGCTGGCATTGACGTGGGCATCAAGGATTTGTTCGTCACTAGCGACGGCTTCAAGTCCGGTAATCCCCGCCACACCGCCCAACACGCGGCTAAACTGGCGAAGTACCAACGCCGTCTTGCCAAGAAAAAACGCGGCAGCAAGAATCGGCTGAAAGCTAAACGCAACGTTGCCCGTGTTCACGCGAAGATTTCCGATTGCCGGTCGGACAACTTGCACAAGCTGTCCCGCAAACTGATTAACGAGAACCAAGTGGTTTGCGCTGAAAACCTCGCCGTGAAAAACATGATTAAACACCCAACATTAGCCAAGCACATTGCCGATGCGAGTTGGGGGGAATTCACCCGCCAGCTTGAATACAAAGCCCACTGGGCAGGCAGGACGTATGTCGAAATCGACCGTTTCTTCCCTTCCAGCAAGCGCTGTAACGGCTGCGGTTTCGTGAAAGCAAACATGCCGCTGGATGTGCGGTCTTGGGAGTGCCCCGAATGTGGCGCAACCCATGACCGTGACGTGAATGCAGCACGTAACATTTTAGCCGCCGGACTGGCGGTGTTAGCCTTTGGAGAGAATGTTAGCGGTGATGGCATTTCGGTGTCCTTGTCCTGTTCTCGGTGAATTAGGAATTCCCTTTCCTTTAGGGAGGGGAGGAAGTCAATTTTCCTCTTAGGGTGAGTGATAAGGGTCAGGAAAGCCAAGTTTGCCGAGGATGTCGGTTTCCAAACCTTCCATCTCTTCAGCTTCGGCATCCGTTATATGGTCATAACCTTGTAAATGCAACAAACCATGTATCAACAAATGCGCCCAATGCTGGGTAGGCGTTTTGCCTTGTTCCGCCGCTTCGCGCTCTATCACCGGCAAGCAGATGACGAGATCGCCTAGATACTCTATATCGTCAGCGTCATCTTCCTCATCCGGGATAGATGGCTCATCGTAGGGGAAGGACAACACATTCGTCGGGTAATCTTTGTCCCGATAAGCTCGGTTCAGTTCCTGACTTTCCGCTGCGTTGACAATGCGCACCACCACACCGGCTTCGGCATCCGCACCGCCCGGCCATGCGGCTTGTGCCCAGCGTAGCAAATCAGCTTCTGCGGGAATGTTCGGGTAATCTTCCGGGTTCTGAATATCCAGTTGCAAACTCATCGCAACAGCTCCCGGTCATGCCCTTCGTAAGCTTCCACGATTTTCTGCACCAGTTTGTGGCGTACCACATCACGCCCACTGAACCAGTTGAAGCTAATGCCTTTGACACCTTCCAGAATATCCGCCGCCTGACGCAGGCCGGACGTCTGGTGGCGCGGCAAGTCGATCTGGGTAATATCCCCCGTGATCACCGCCGAAGAACCAAACCCCAAGCGAGTCAGGAACATTTTCATCTGTTCGGTGGTGGTATTTTGGGCTTCGTCCAGCAGGATGAAAGCGTCATTCAGGGTACGCCCACGCATATACGCTAACGGGGCAACTTCGATGACGTTGCGTTCAATCAGCTTGTTGACCTTTTCGATGCCAATCATTTCATACAAGGCGTCGTACATCGGGCGTAAATACGGGTCGATTTTCTGCGACAGATCGCCGGGCAAGAAGCCGAGGCGTTCCCCCGCTTCTACCGCAGGCCGTACCAACACCAAACGGCGTACTTCATCACGTTCCAAAGCCTCCACCGCGCACGCTACCGCCAGCCAGGTTTTGCCTGTACCGGCGGGGCCAATACCGAAGGTAATATCGTGGGTGCGGATATTCTGGATATATTGGCTTTGCACCAACCCCTTGGGCTTGATGTAACCGCGTTTGGTACGGATGCGCACATCATCGCTGGTATTGGCTTGTACCTTGTCGAGATTGGCTTCTTGAAGAAATAAATGGATGCTTTCCGGGCTAAGCACCGTATCGGCAGCCTCGCGGTAGAGGTCCTTTAAGAGGTTAATCGTTAACGGCACAGTCAGCGCCGTTCCAGTAATCTGGAACAGGTTACCGCGATTGCTAAGCTCAATGCCGAGCCGATGTTCGATTTGGCGCAAATGCTGGTCAAATTGACCGCAGAGATTCATTAGACGCTCGGTATCCGCAGGTTCGAGTTCAAACTGGACGGTGTGCCTGTCACTTTCCGTTACAGCAATAGTCGTGGTAGTCAAGAAAGTGTGCAATTCCATGAATGAATAATGTTAAAAGTATAGCTACAGCGTCAATAAGGTTCAACCATTCCGACAAATGGTAGAGCCTATCAATCTTACTTATGATATTATTTTAGGCAATTTAGCATAATGAAAACAATATAACGTTGCCAACCATGCAGCAGGGAACGACCACCAATGCAAGTCACACTTACTTTTTTCACCCATGCAACAGGTTGGCACAAACCTTTGCCCGATATAGATTCCCCACAAACTTTGGTACTGGTATTCAGTGAGCCGGATAACCAGCAATACCAACAAGTTTTTGATACCTTGCAGGAAAAATATGCCCATTCCATCATCGCAGGCTGTTCCACCGTGGCGGGTATTTTCAATGAACATTTGATCGACAATGGCCTGGTAGTCGGCATCATCCACTTTCACAGCAGCTATCTGGCTCTGGCTACTGCCGAACTGCATTACTTGGAAGACTCTTATTTAGCGGGAAGAGCCATTGCCAACGACTTGAATGCACCCGACCTGAAAGGCATCATGATCTTCAGCGATGGCCTCAATACCCAAGGTAATGAGCTGATAAACGGTGCAGCCTCCGTCATCAACCAGCAGAAAGTCACCATTGTCGGTGGGCTAGCCAGCGACAAAATGCAATTTGAACGCACCTGGGTATTATTTAACGGGCAAGCAACATCGCATCGGGCAATAGGCATTGGTTTTTATGGCGAAAAACTGGTGTTTGCCAGCCACGCCCAGGATGGCTTCAAGCCGTTTGGCCCAGAACGCATGATCACCCGTGCAGACAATAATGTCCTGTATGAAATTGATGGACACCCAGCTCTCGAACTCTACAAGGAATACCTAGGCGAGCACGCCCATAACCTGCCAGCAACAGCCTTGCATTTCCCGCTAGCCATCTGGAACGAAGCAAAAGACCATTACGTGGTACGCACGATCGTTAGCATAGACGAAACCGACAATAGCCTGAAATTCATCGCCGACATCCCGGTTGGCTATCACACACAACTCATGTATGGCAGTTTCGACAACCTGCTCGATGGCGCAGAACTGGCAGCCCGCAATCTGGCAAAAAGGCTTCCCCCCCAGCAACCGGTACTGGCACTTACCATCAGTTGCTCCGGGCGTAAGCTGGTGATGGCAGATGATACCGATCAGGAACTCGAAGCCACTCTGGAAAACCTCCCCGCTGGCAGCCAGCAACTGGGCTTTTACTCCTTCGGTGAACTGGCACCTATTGCCGAAGGGGGACAATGTGGCCTACACAACGAAACCATGACATTAACGGTACTGTATGAAGGAAGTTAAACCGCTCCATCGCCGTTTACAAAAGCAGCTTAAACGCAGTGACCTGCTCCAGAACGGTCTGCCGGATGACCCGAATAAATGGCAACACTTTCTGCATCTGATTGATTTGTCCTACTCTGGCACCAGTGACGCCCAGTACTTGCTGGAACGTTCGCTGGAAGTTTCCTCACAGGAAATGCGTAAACTCTACGACGACCTGAAAGCAGAAACTGAACAACGCATTGATGCCCTGCACAAGTCCGAACAAAAAACCCGCTTCATGGCCAATATGAGCCATGAATTACGCACCCCTATCCACGGCATTCTGGGTTCGCTGGAAATCGTCAAGGATACCGAGCTGGATTCCCGGCAAAAACTCTTCATCGACACCGCTTACGCCTCCTGCGAAGTCATGCTGGATGTCATCAACAATATCCTCGACTTCTCCAAGCTCAAGGCAGGCGGCATTGAACTGGAAATTATCGAGTTTTCCCCGCGCGAACTGGTCGAAAACATCAGCGGCATCATGTCGACCATGGCGCAGGACAAAAACCTCGAAGTCCAGTGCTACATCCCTGAAGACATTCCTGAAAGGGTCAAAGGCGACCCCGCCCGCCTGCGACAAATGCTGATGAATCTGGTCGGCAATGCCATCAAGTTCACCGAACACGGCGAAGTGTATACCGGGCTGGAACTGCGGGAAATTCATGGGGAAGAGGCTGTGCTGCGCTTTGAAGTGCGCGATACTGGTATCGGTATTCCACCCGCCATGCAAAAAAGCATCTTTGAATCCTTCGTGCAAGTCGACGCCTCCATCAACCGGCGTTACGGCGGAACCGGGCTGGGTCTGACTATCGTGCGCGAATTCGCCGAAATGATGGGGGGGCGCATTGGCCTTGACAGCATCCCCGGTCAGGGCAGCACTTTCTGGTTTGAAATCCGCGTCCCCATCACCACCAACCACCACGTCCCCGGCCATGCACACCACATGGAAGGCCGCCGCGTGATGGTGGTTGACGATAACGAAACCAACCGGCGCATTCTGGAAAACTACCTACAAGCCTGGAAAGCGGAAGCTGTCATTGTCAGCAACGGGCACGATGCACTCCTCAAACTGGAAGAATCCATCACCCAACACAACCCCATCGACTTGCTGCTACTCGACTGGTTCATGCCACAAATGGATGGCATCGCCCTAGCAAAAGCCATCCGCAATGACGCACGCCACGACAAAACGCCGATTGTCATGCTGACCTCTTATGGCATCTCGCAGGAAAAGCAGCAACAAGCAGGCGTGCAAGCTGCCGTCACCAAGCCAGTACGTTCCGTCACCTTGCGGGATGTACTTACCGACACCTTGCGACGCCACAGTGCTGACAGCATCCCGAGCACTGCCTTGAAACTACCTTTCCCTGAACTGGTATTGAAACCGCCAGCTCCCAGCATTCCCCCCGCCATCCTGCTGGCAGAAGACAACCCGGTCAACGCACTGATTGCTGTCACCATGCTGGAAAAGCTCGACATGCAGGTTGATCACGTCACCACCGGCAAGCTAGCACTCAAAGCCATGCGCAGCAAGCCTTACAAGCTGGTACTGATGGACATCAATATGCCGGAAATGGATGGCTACACCGCCACCCGTTACATCCGCAAATGGGAAAAAGACGGCATCCTCAAATACCACACCCCAGTGATTGCCATGACCGCCAACGCACTCAAAGGCGATCGGGAACGCTGCCTGAAAATGGGGATGGACGACTACCTCGCCAAACCCGTCAAGCAAGACGAGTTACTGAAAATTGTCGGGCAATGGCTTAAAGCACCCGTGGCTCAGGCTCCAACGTAACCCCGAACTTGTCCTGCACCGACGCAATAATGCGCTGGGCAAAAGCCCATAGTTCTGTCCCGCTAGCATTGCCGTGGTTCACCAACACCAGTGCGTGCTTGATATGCGTGCCTGCATCACCCTCACGTTGACCCTTCCAGCCACATTGGTCAATCAGCCAACCTGCTGAGATTTTCACAGCCTGTTGCTGAGGCCAGCCGGGCATCGCCGGGAATTGCGCCTTAAGACTTTCCCATTGTGCTACCGAAATCAGCGGATTTTTGAAAAAACTGCCCGCATTGCCAATCTCGGCAGGGTCAGGCAACTTACTTTGGCGGATATGGATAATGGCATCGCTGATACTACGTGCATCCAAAACCTTACCGTCGAGCTGTTCTTGCACCCCGGCGTAATCGGTTTTCCATTGTGGCTGGCGTGGTAAGCGGAACACCACGGCTACAATCAACCAACGCTCCGGCTCTACCGATTTGAAGTAGCTGTCACGGTAAGCAAAGCGGCATTCCTCTACACTAAAATCACGGATTTCAGCGGTGCGCCAATCCAGCGCTTGCACTTCATACACATGATCTTTCAGCTCTACACCGTAAGCGCCAATATTCTGCATGGGCGCTGCGCCAACGGTTCCGGGAATCAACGACAGGTTTTCCAGTCCGGCAAAGCCCTGGTCGATAGTCCAACGGACAAATTCGTGCCAGTTATTGCCCGCTCCGGCACGTACATAATGGTAGTCAGTATCCTGTCCCAACACTTCCAGAGTTTCCAGACGTACTTGTACCACGAGGCCGGGGTAATCGTTTACGAACAGCATATTGCTGCCGCCGCCCAGAAATAGCAGCGGTAAATCGGGGTGTTCCTGTTGCCACGCCATCAGCGTGCGTACCCCGCTGAGTTTGTGCAAGGTGCAGAAATAACGGGCTTTGGCATCCAGACCAAAGGTATTCAGGGCTTTCAGGGAATAATGTTCGCGAATTTTCATGTGGGGGATGGTCTGAATAAAGCGTTATTGGCGCAAAAAGGCCGGAACAAGTCCGGCCTCCATCATACCTGAAAACAGGCTGTCTTACTGTGCGCCAGCACCGCCAGACATCTGTTGCAGGTAAGCAACCAATACCTTGATTTCGGTATCAGACAGGTTACGACCCGCTTTACCAAACACTGGCATTTGACGCTTTACACCATTATGGATAACAGCTTTGACCGCTTCCAGTTTGGCCTCAGGGGTTTCTGCTGCTGGTACATTGGCAATCGTCCAGACCTTATCGGTCAGGTTAGCTGAACCTTGCGCGTGCATCCCCTTGCCTTCCTTGGTGTGGCACATGTAGCAACCACCTGTCTCACCTTGGAAGATTTTCTGGCCTTCTGCTGCCGCTGCTGCATCAACAGGTGCTTCACCCGAAAGGGTTAGCACATAGTTGGCAACCTGATTCTCTTGGGTAGCATCAAAGGTTTTGCTGTAAGCAGGCATAAAGCCCAGACGACCACCACGGATAGTGGTTTCCATCGCGGCAGTATCACCACCCCACAACCAGTCATCATCCACCAGATTCGGGTACTGACCAACCACACCCTGACCACCAGATTGGTGGCAAGCGGCACAGTTGTCACCGAACATGCCCACGCCGTAAGAACGCACGAAGGAAGACATATCAGGATCTTGGGCAATCTGCTCGTAGGAAGCCGCGCCAACCTTAGCGAGGTATTCCTGTTGCTTGAGTGCTTCTGTACCATTTTGCATATCATGTGCCAACAACGCACGCATATTCCAATGGGTAGATTTTTCTTCACCCGCATCGGTTTTGTACGTGATGTCGTTGCCCATACCTTTCAGGTAGGTTTTACCGATTGGCCATGATGGGTACATGATCCAGTAGGTAATGGTAAACAGGATGGTGCCGTAGAATGTCCACAACCACCAGCGTGGCAGTGGATTGTTGAACTCTTGCAGCGTTTCATCCCACACGTGACCGGTAGTTTCTGCGCCGGTCAATGGGTCTTTTACAGGATTAGCCATAACTATTTTTCACCTTTAGCTTGAGAAGCTTCTGCTGCCTTGACGCGCTTGTCAGCCTCGTCCTCATCGAGAAAGGGGGTGTAGCGATAGGACTCAAGCCTCTCGCCACGCTTACCACTTGCATACAAATAGAACAAGATACCCACAAAAACGCTGAAGAAGATAAGCAGGGCCACGGTTTGGCTGTTGCCTATATCCATGATCCATGTCCAAAAGTCTGTCAGCATTTGATATTCACCTTGTCAGCAAAAGCCACTATCCAGTGGCACAGAAAATTAACGGAATTGGATGAAGTAATCTTCATCGAACTTTTTGAAGTCAACCATCGTACCCAACACTTGCAGGTAGGCAACCAAGGCATCCATCTCACTCACGTTCGCGAGATTGCCATCATAGTTGCCTGCTTGCGCTTGAGCCATCAAGTTGTCTTCAGCACGGTTGATATCGAGCGTTTTGGCGACTGATTCACCAAATTTCTTCACATTGGCTTCGTATTCCACCGTTGTCAGCGAGTAAGGCACGCCTACCCGCTTCAAAGCAACCATGCGATCCTTAAGATCAGACATATCCAGATCGGTTACTTTCAACCACGGATAGTTAGGCATGATGGACTCAGGCACAACCGAACGCGGTGCAGTCAAATGCTGAACCTGCCATTCGTTGGAATATTTACCACCTACACGCGCCAGATCCGGACCAGTACGCTTGGAACCCCATTGAAAGGGGTGATCGTATTTGGACTCAGCCGCCAGTGAATAGTGACCATAACGCAGGTCTTCATCACGGAACGGACGGATCATCTGCGAATGGCACAGGTAGCAACCTTCACGCAGATAAATATCACGACCACGCTGCTCCAGTGGCGTATAAGGGCGCACTGAATCAAGACCGGTTGCCGGATCTTTGACATCTTCCACGGTTCCATTGATATAGTGCAACGGAACAATTTCAACTAGACCACCGATACTAATCGCCACCAACGTCAGGACAATCAACATCCCGGAGTTGGTTTCGATACTTTCATGTTTAAACATATCTCAACTCTCCCTGATTATGCCTGAGCCGCAGCAGTCGCCGGAACATTGGATTCCTGCTTTGCACGCGAGATGGTCATGTAAATATTGTATGCCATGAGCAACATGCCAGACAGGAAGAACAAGCCACCAACGGCACGTGCAACCAGCGGGCCGTGCATAAAGGCAACGGTTTCAACGAAGGTGTACGCCAGATTGCCGTATTCATCAAAGGCACGCAGCATTAAACCTTGACCGATACCGGATACCCACAACGCAGTGATGTACAGGATAGTACCGATAGTTGCCAAGAAGAAGTGAGTATAAACCAGTTGCATACTGTACAAGGTGGTGTTCCACAGACGCGGGATCATGTGATAGAAGGAAGCAAAGGTAATCATTGCAACCCAACCCAGAGCGCCGGAGTGAACGTGACCCACGGTCCAGTCAGTGTAATGTGACAGGGCGTTAACGCTCTTCAGGGACATCATCGGGCCTTCAAAGGTCGACATACCGTAGAATGACAACGCCGTGATCATGAACATCATGATCGGGTCAGTACGCAGTTTGTCCCATGCGCCGGAAAGCGTCATGATGCCGTTGATCATACCACCCCAAGATGGCATCAACAGCATGATGGAGAATGTCGCCGCCAGTGTAGAAGTCCAGTCAGGAATCGCCGTCCAGTGCAGATGGTGAGTACCAACCCACATATACATGAAGCTCAGCGCCCAGAAGTGGATGATGGACAAACGGTAAGAGTAAACCGGACGACCCGCCTGCTTAGGCACGAAGTAGTACATCATCCCCAAGAACGCCGCTGTCAGGAAGAAACCTACCGCATTGTGACCATACCACCACTGTGTCATCGCATCTTGTGCACCGGAGAACAGGCTGTAAGACACAGGTGACGTCAGGCTGATAGGCACTGCCAAGTTATTGAAAATGTGCAGCAGCGCTGTCGCCAGAATGAACGACATGTAGAACCAGTTGGCAACATAGATGTGCGGCTGATTACGCTTGACCAAGGTAACTGTGTAGATCAGGAAGTAAACAACCCAAACCACAGCGATAGCGATGTCAACGAACCAGACTGGCTCAGCATATTCACGCGCTTGCGTGAAGCCTTGCAAGTACAGCAGGCCAGCAATCAGTACAGACAGGTTCCAACCCCAGAAGGTAAAGTTAGGCCAGAAGGTGCCACCTGCCAAACGGGTTTGACAAGTACGCTGAACCACATAGTAAGAAGTCGCAAACAGTGCATTACCACCGAAACCGAAGATAACACCACTGGTGTGTAGCGGACGCAAACGCCCGAAGGTGATCTGGGCCAAATCAAAATTCAGAAATGGCCAAGCCAGTTCTGAAGCGATATAAACACCGGCAGTCATGCCGAGAATACCCCAGATAATTGAGGCTATCGCGAATTTCTTCACGATGTCGTAGTTGTATTGCTCCGAGGAGAGTGCAGCACTGTGAGCCATCGTTTGCCCTCTGGTTAACAAAAGTTGAAAAGATTAAAAGAAGCTGTAAAACGGCGTAAGGATACAGTAAAAAACCAGATAAGAAAACGTTAATACTGTGTGAAACCACACACCGTAAGGGAGGTACACACATTACCATCCCGCATTTTGACCTAGATCAAGAAAGCATGAACAGCCAAATGATAATAACATTCAAAATGGCAACCGTGACAGCGGCTGACCCCATATCCTTCGCCCGACCGGCGAGTGTGTGCTTTTCCATGCCGGTGCGATCCACCACCGCCTCTATGGCTGAATTGAGCAATTCCACCACCAGCAAGAACAGGATGCTGCCAATCATCAGCGCTTTTTCGACGCCATTCGTTCCCAACCATAACGCCAACGGAACCGCTACCAACAAAACCCACACCTCTTGTCGGAAGGCTTCCTCATGCTTGTAGGCGGCACGGAAGCCTTGCCAGGAATATTGCCCCGCCCTGATGATGCGGGTCAGGCCGGTGTTACCACTGTATGCCATTGGTCGTCCTTTACTGAAAAAGATGGGAGGGTGAATTCGCTGCGCTCTTCCGCGATGGCAGGTTCGGTGGGTTCGGCGTTGCCATCAAACAAGCTGTATTGATTACCGTGCTGCAAATGCTGCGGGATTTCCAGCGGGTCAAAACCCACGCTTTGCACCATTTTATCGGTCAGCGCGGCAGCGGCTAAGGTGTAATTTTTTAACTCACCATAACCGCGTTCCGGCACAGCTTCGAGCAAGCGGTACGGCACACGCCACGCCGTCTGGAGGGAATCGGGCTTATTCAGCCAGTCAAGCAGCGGCATGGAAATCCTTCATGGCATACAACATTTTTTGTACTTCTTGCCGCTACCGCAGGGGCAAGGGTCATTACGCCCGATCTTCGGCTCGGCGCGGATCACCTGCTCCACCAACGGCTCGTAATCTTCATCATCATCCTCAAACTCCGTGTCATCGTCCACCGGCTGCTGGTAATTCGGGCGCGGCGTATCCCGTTGCGTGCGCAAGCCCATGCCCAGCTCCACATCTTCCAGATCACCACACACCGACCAGTCCAGCACATCCTCAGCAAACGCAGCACGGATGGCAGGCATCGCTTCCACCGCCTTCAAGCTGACCAGTTCCGCCACAATCAACCCATTCAAACCCTGATCTTGCTTCGCCGTATGTTGCAGGCAATACACCAGCCGCTCAATCACCGGCTTGCGCAACTTGCCCTGCCGCTTGCCGATTTCCACCAGCGACTGTAACGCCAGCGGAATCGCAAACTCATCGTTAGTCATATCCAGCACATACGCTACCAGTGGATCCATTGCCACACTGCCCGCCGCCGCCATCACAGACGGGATTTCATCATGCGCCCAATCGTCTTCCGCCAACACATCGAAAATCCCGATCAGCTCATGCAAACCCGCAGGCATCAAATGCTGCAACGCCCGCCACGAATGCAGCGGCACCCAATAATCCGCCTCCTCACTTTCCAGAAAACGGCTATCCGCCACCAGCGCCACCAGCGTCGGCGCATCCGCCGCCGTCAAGCCGTAGCCGGAATAATCGCGCCACGGCTTATTGTCTTTCGGCTCACCCAGCGGAGCCAATACCTTGATAATGCTTTGCTTGTCCACATCAAATCCTTTTCATATTCGTCAACACCAACCCAGCAGCCACCAATATCATCCCTATCGCATGATAAAACTGCAAGCGTTCCCCCAACAACAGCGTTGCCAGCAAAATCCCGAACACTGGCATCAAATGGCTGAACTGCCCGGTACGGTTCACGCCCAGCCGTTGCGTGGCATGATTCCAGAACATATACGACAACAACGACGGAAACACCGCCACATACGCAATACTCGCCACACTCACCGCCGTGATAGGCATCGTCTGGAAGGTTAAACTTTCATGCAGGTAAAACGGCAAAATCACCAACGCCCCCAAACCCACCGTAAACCCCAGTATCGGCAAGCCCTTCAAGCCCTCCGGCAACTTGCGCAACAATACCGTATACAACGACCAATCCAGCGTTGCCGCCAGAATCCACACATCGCCCCGGTTAAAGGCCAAGTGCTGCAACACGGCCACATCTGCACGGGTAATGATCACCACCACCCCCAGCAGCGACACCACAATCCCCAGCCATTGCATCACGGTACTTTCCTCGTGCAGCACCAGCCCCGCCAGCAAAATCATCGTGATCGGAGCAACCGATTGCAACAACACCCCATTGGTCGCCGTCGTCGTCTGCAAGCCCATATACACCAAGCTATTGAACCCCGCGACCCCCAGCACCGCCAAGGCCAGCACCAAACGCCAATGCACACGCGCCAACGGTAACGCTGCCTGCATCGAAGCCCACGCAAACGGCAACAAAATCAGCGCCGCCACTGCCCAACGCCAGAACGACAAGCCCAACGGCGGCACATCCACATGGATAGCCCGCGCCAGATTGAAATTGCCCGCCCAGAACAGCACGGTCAACACCAACAACAGATAGGGGGAAAAGCGGTCAAGGAAAGCATTTTTCATGCGCCGCAGTATATCACCGCACCTGTGCCGTAATCTGCAAACGCCTGCTATCTTTGACTGCCAACCAACCGACACGCCACACCCCCGTCAGCGGGTCGTATTCCCCCAACGGACTCGCGCTCTGGAACAACAAGGAATCTGGCAACACCTCGCGCACTTGCACCCCGGAAGCATCATCCGGCCCCGCATTACTCACCTCTAGGGTGTAAACCAGCGTATCCCCGCGCCGCGCATCAGTCTTGTCCACGCTTTTGCCCAAACTGAGATCGCTATGGCGCGGTGTCACCAACCCCATATCCCACGACACATCACGCGCCCCGGCGACCAACGTGAATAACGGTGTTTTGCCAGTGCTGTCCACATCACTATCCGTCTGCTTGTCGCCCGTCATATTGAAGCCGCTTGGCACATACCCGGCAGGCCCATCGGTAAAGGCCAGAAAATAGCGGCCCGGTGGCAGATTATCGAACCAATATGCCCCCGCTGCATTGGTTTGCGCCACCGCAACCTCGTTACCTTCCGCCGTTTTCAGCGTCACGGTGACACCCGGTACGCCTGCTTCATCGGCATCCTGCCCACCATCGCCATTCGCATCCCACCACACTTTGTCGCCTACAGCCGCTGGCAGGGTGAAACCGATGTCGTAATCCGCCGCAAAACTGCCCGCTGCGCCAGTAGTCGCTGTCTCAATGCCCTTGGGCTGCATCCCACCCAACGGATTGCCTGCCAGATAATCGTCGGGCTTATCCAGCTTCACGCTGTAGGTATGGTTAGGCAGCAAGCCCCAGAAAGCATAATGCCCCGCCGCATCGGTCAAGGTTTCCGCCACCAGACTTGCGTCGTCATATAAACGCACCGTTACGCCTTCCAACGGCGCTTCATCGGCATCCTGCTGCCCGTCACCATTGCGGTCAAACCACACGTAATCCCCCAAACCCGCCACCCTTGCCGTATCCACCATCACCAAACCGACTTTGGGTGGTTCGGTGGTCAACAGGGTTTCGGTGGTCTTGCTGATAGTGTCGTAATAGCTGGCGGTGTAGGCGAAACTGTTCCATGCCACACTCAAATTTTCCGGCGTCGCTTCGCCCGTGGCATGGCGCATGGGCACGTTAACCCGCAGTTTTTCGCCCGGTTGCAAGCCCCCGGTGGGCAACCAACGCAACTGGAACGACTGCGCACCGCTGGCGTTGTATTGCACCCCATCCGGCACTTCACCCGGTGGAATCGCGCTGACACTGCCATCTGCCGCTACCCGTTGCAGGCTAATGTCCGCGCTGCGCTCCACGCTCCATTGCGAACCACGCGCCGCGCCGCTCACTTGCGCGGTGTCACCGATCACAGGCAACACATCCACCACCTCCAGTTGCGTATCGGTGACGTTGCCGGTATTGCGGATTTCCAGCACATACGTTCCCGCCCCGCTCAAGCCGGTTTTACCAGTATTCGGCGTGCGGCTAAAGGCGCTGTCCAACTCGCCCTTGACCCATTTCACACTGTCGAGCGTGGTCAGTTGCGGCACATCAAAATTCACATTGGAGGAGCGGCAAAACGCCTGCCCGGTCTTGCCCCCATCCGCGCCATTCACACACGTCACTTGCGGATGGTCGCCCGTGGCAACGCTGGCAACGTTGGTAATGCGCGTGCCTGACCCCACACCGGGGCGAATCCGCGCACTGAAATACACCGCCAGCGCACTGTCCGACACCCCGATCGGCAACTGGCAACCGGGGAATTCCCAGCGTAACGCTACGCGCCCATCCGCCTGCACCGTGCGGCTAAAGTGCGGAATCGTACACGCCGCCTGATCCGTCGTTACCCCACTGCTCGGCACGGCTACCCGCCACCAGTTACCGCCCTGCCCCGTCACATAATCCAGACCGGCGGGCAACACATCTTCCACCACGGGGTATTGCGTCGCTGTGCCGGACAGCTCATCCACCCCTATCGAGACGCGGTATACATGGTCATTGCTGGTCGGCGCAGGCGCAACCGTGGGCTTCCACGCTGGAACCGCATACACAATGGTCGAGCCATCCGGGGAAGCCGCGCCGCCCGTCGGGGTGATTTTACTGATGCTCAGGATCGGCTCACCCAGCCCCATCACCGGAATATCGGTAGCGCAAGCCGTACCGTGCTGCGACGACACCGCGCAATTGCGGATGGCATCGCCGACGTAATCGCCATTCACCACGAAACGCAGATCCAGCGTTTGCGCCCCGCTGTTGGCATTCACCACCCAACGCAAGCGCTTGATGCTGCTGACCGTCATCCCCGAAGGCAGCACGGCCGTGTTGCAACCTGACGTGTGGAAATCATCCACGCCGTCATCCGTGCAATCGACTTCCGGGTAGCCCATCACCTTGGGCGTATTGCTGGCCGTCGCGCTATAAACCTGCATCCCCGCCGGAACCACTTCGGTCACGGTGTAAGCGGTGGCACTGTCGGGCAACTTGACACTCCAGCGCTCCAGCCCGCCCGGCTGCACGAATGCGGCACTGCCCGTCTTGCTGAAACCAGGGCTGGGCGCAGGCGGCACTGTCACGCAAGCCGCCTCAATCCCCGCCGGAACCGTCACCCCCAGCACAGTAGCAGGCAGCGCGGCACTGCCACAGGTCGGAAATTTCACCTGCACCTTGATAATCCCCGTCGAACCCGCTGCCAAACCATCGGCGGGCACACCCTCCGGCAAGCTATCGGGCGGTGTTGCCAAACGCCAGGTCAGGGTTTTGCTCAGCAGCGTCGCCTCGGCGATACTGCCGCCCATCGGGGTATAACTGACGATTTTTAATGGTGCAGGAAACGTTTCCGTAATGGTTGGCGCACTGCAATACAGCTCGGAAATGCTCGCACAACGGTAACGGATGGTATAGATGAAGGTTTCGCCAGCGGCGGGTGTGGTGGTGCTGAATTGCTTCACGACCAACAAATCAGCATCCGCCGCGTAACTCAACGGCATGAAACACAGGAAAAGTGCGCCAACGACAAGCCACAATGCGGCTTTCACCCCGCTGGGGCGAGTATTATTATTCTGCATGAGCAAGCCTGCTGGTGTGTTTTTTGGAAGATTTATAATAAGTAAAGTCTATCGCGAATACTGGGAGAGCACAAACAGGTTTATGCTACTATTTTGTCATTACACGCCACTTAACTGCGCAAGGAATGCTGATGGACTATTTACCCACTGTCGACGTTGAACCCATATCCCCCGCCACGGCTACGGTCATCTGGTTGCACGGCTTGGGTGCGGATGGGCACGACTTTGTGCCGATTATCCCGGAACTGGGTTTGCCACGCGACCACGGTATCCGTTTTATTTTTCCACATGCACCTGCGCTGCCCGTGACCATCAACGGGGGTTATGTGATGCCCGCGTGGTATGACATTCTGGAAATGTCGCTCGACCGCAAGGTGGATGTGGCACAACTGCAAGCCTCGGCACAGGAAGTGGGCAAACTGATTGAGCGCGAAATCGCACGCGGCATTCCCAGCGAACGCATCGTGCTCGCGGGCTTTTCGCAAGGCGGCGCAGTGGCGTACCAAACTGCACTGAGTTACCCCAAACCGCTGGCAGGCTTGCTGGCGCTGTCAACGTATTTTGCCACGGCGGAGACGATTGCCTTGAATACGGCGAATGCAACACTGCCGACCCATATTTTCCACGGCAAGCAGGATGGGGTGGTGCAGGTGGTGCTGGCGCACAAAGCGCAGCGCTGGCTGGAGGAACATGGCTATGCGCCTGCGTATTCGGAATACGCGATGGAGCATAATGTGTGTGCGGAAGAAATTGCGGCGATAGGGCGGTGTTTGCGGGCGTGGCTGAAACCTGATTGATTAGCTATGCTAAACTCTCCTCATGATTTCCAGCGTTAGGCACAGCACCATGATCCGCTTCCCCTACGGCAACAGCGATTTTCACAGTATCCGTACCAAAAACATGCTGTATCTGGATCGTACCCACCTGATCTCCGCCTTGGAACAGGCTGGGCAACAACTCCTGTTCCTGCGCCCACGCCGTTTTGGCAAATCCTTATTGCTCTCTACCTTGGTAAATTATTACGACATCAAGCTAGCAGAGGAATTTGATAGCCTGTTTGGTGATTTGGCGATTGGCAAAAACCCCACCGAGGAACGCAACCAATACCTGATCTTGCGTTGGGATTTCTCAAAGGTATCGGCACAAGGTAGTCTTGAGGACATCAAAAACAGCCTGTTCAATCACCTCAATGCCCATGTGGAAGGCTTTATCCAAAAGTATCAGGAGTTATTGCGCTTTCCGGTACACATTCGGGATGAGGATGCCTTGGCTTCTTTCCAATCTCTCACCAACGCCATACAGGGGAGCGGGCAGCAGCTTTACCTCTTGATCGACGCATACGACAACTTTGCCAACGAAGTACTGGTAAGTGACCCACACAATAGCCGCCGCTATCAGGCGTTATTAGAGGGTGAAGGTATCCTCAAATCACTGTTCAAGATCATCAAGGCCAGTGCCTCTGAAGGCAAACTGACACGGGTATTCATCACCGGGGTGTCGCCCGTGGTCATGAGCGACATGACCAGCGGTTACAATGTGGCGAAAAACATTTACCTGAACCCGCGCTTCAATGCCTTGTGTGGGCTGACTCAAGCAGAGTTAGAAAGCAGCGTTACCCAAGTGTTGGAAGACTGCCAGCAGACAGAGGGCTATGCGACTATTTTGGAAACCCTGCGACTGTTTTACAACGGCTACCGTTTTTGCACCGACATTAAGCAGCCCTGCGTTTACAACCCCACTTTGGTTTTCTATTTCCTGCAACACTATCAGGAGTTTTGTAGCGCCCCGGAACAATTGCTAGACAGCAACCTGTCGATGGATGCCAACAAAATCCGTTACATTGCCGACTTGCCCGGCGGTCAGTCCTTGATTGCCCACATCCTGGATGAACAGCAAGCCTTGGGCGTCACCTCGCTGGAAGACCGTTTCGGCGTGGAATCTTTACGGGATATACCGCGTGACCAACGCTTTATGGGGTCATTGCTCTACTATTTCGGGGTACTGACCATCACCGGGCGCAGCGCGATTGGGGAACTGGAATTGAATGCCCCCAATTTGGTGATTCGAGGCTTATATCTGGAAGAACTGAAACGCAAGTTATTGCCCAATACGCAAGACAGCGACACCATGCAAGCCGCTGCCAAAGCTTTTTACCAATATGCTGACTTGCAGCCCTTGGTGGAATTCATCGAAACCCGCTATTTCGCCGCACTGGATAACCGTGACTACCGCTGGAGCAATGAACTCACCGTCAAAACGGCATTTCTGACGCTGCTATTCAATGACACCTACTACATCATGGATTCGGAAAGCGCCCTCAAACGGCGTTATTGCGACCTCGTGATGATTGTGCGCCCGAATATGCGCCAATACGCTCTGCTGGATTTCATTCTGGAATTCAAATACCTAACGCTTAAGGAATTACAGCTCACTGCTGAACAAGTCCGTACACACAGCCGGGAAGTGACGCAACAATTACCGGCGGTGCAGGCAGCATTAGCGAACGCCACGCAACAGTTGCAGGAATACCGTACCATTTTAGTGAACAAGTACCAAGAGCCGCAGCGATTGCGCTGTATCGCGGTGGTGGCTTTGGGGTTTGAACGGCTGGTGTGGGAAGAGGTTAGAGTTTTCGATTCGTAGAGGGAAGTACCTTAGTGATCTCTCGCCTGCGTTTTACACGTGGTATACGACCTTATTGTCAGCACCAATCACATTGACATCCTCCCCTCCCTAAAGGAAGGGGATTCCTACTGCATTCAGCTAGATAGCTGACTGACTTCGGCGGGTTCCTGCTTCACAGAGCGGCTTAAGGCCGCATCTCCACAGGCTAACAAGCGGTATCCCCGCTCTAAAACATTGATCGCGCCGACATGATCGGCGTTATTTTCGTAATGGCATTGCACACACACAAACCGCGCTTGCGTCTGACGATTGTCCGCCGCTACATGGTGACATTCGGGGCATTCCTGACTGGTGTAATGCGGTGGCACAGTGAACAACATCCCGCCCTTCCATGCCATTTTGTAGTCGAGTTGCCGTCGAAATTCACCCCAGCCTTGGTCGAGAATGGCTTTGTTTAAGCCGGACTTTTGGGCAACGTTCTTGCCGGGGTTTTCTGCCGTGCCTACCGCTGACTTCGACATATTACCGACCTGCAAATCTTCGATGAACACGAACGCGTGGTTTTGGCTGAGCGTGGTCGTCGCCTTGTGCAGGAAATCACGGCGGGCATTGGCGATTTGCATGTGAATTTTTTGAACGTTGGCTTTCGCTTTTTTCCAGTTGTTGCTGAACTTTTGTTTGTGCGCCATGCGCCGTTGATATTTGGCGAGTTTCGCTTGTTTGTTCTTGAAGCTGTTGCGTGGTTCGATGTACTGGCCGTCGGAGAGCGTCGCAAAACGCGCTATACCAAGGTCAATACCGATAGCAGTGGTCGCGGGTGTGGCTGGCAATTCCACTTCGCGCTGGGTTTGGATGCTGACAAACCATTTCCCGCCTTTGCTGGAAACCGTGACATTGCGTAGTTCTCCCAACACATCGCGGCTATTACGGTAGCGTATCCAGCCGAGTTTGGGTAGGAAAATGCGGCCATTGCTTTGGTCGAGCTTGATTTGTTTGGGGTCAGGATAACGGAAGCTGTCACCGCTGCCTTTACGCTTGAAGCGGGGGAAGTCGGCACGTTTGGCGAAGAAGTTTTGGTAAGCCTTGTCGAGATCTTTGAGCGCGTGTTGCAGGGGATGGACAGGGGCATCTTTCAGCCACGGGGTTTCCACACCGTTGCGCCATGCGGTCAGGTGCTTGGCCATTGCGACGTAACCGATGAATTTTTCACCCGCTTCATGATTGGCTTGCTGCAACGCTAATGCCTTGTTGTAAACGAAGCGGCATGACCCCGCAAAACGGCGTAGTTGACGCTGTGTTTCACCATGGGGCATGAGTTCGTATTTGAAGGCTTGTAGTCGTTGCATCTTCGGAGTGTAGCTAAACAAGAGCGGCTTGAGTGGGTATTCTGCGTTAAACTGCGCGGATTATCCGACAAAACTACCGAACATAGGGCGGCTTCGCCACCCGCGCTATCCTCCCCGACCTGAAGGACGGGGTTTGCCGCGCAACCTGATCAACAAACAGCGGAATCTGGGTAAACTCATCATGCCGTGCCGCTGACACTTTCAGTTGCTTCAAGTGCGTAATCAGCGGGTCGAAGCCTTTGTCTTTGGATACGATATGAAAATAGCCGGTTGGGTCTTGTTTCGCCCATTGCCCCATGTGGTAAGCGAGGACAAGATCCAACGCATTCTTCCCCGAACAATTTGCCTCAATCAAACCCACTTGATCGGCATTAGCCAATAGCTGCTTGATCAAGGGGATCGGTAACTGTTTTTGCTTATCGCCGGTCACTACTAGCAGGATGACAGGCTTGCCGCTAAGCAACCTTACATCCATCACTTGGGTGTTTTCAAAATCGACGAAGATGTAGTGGGTACGTTTGGGGTTTTCCATTGTTTTGCTTATTCCTTGCAACTTACGGGCATGGTTGCGGAGGGAAGCACACGGGTCAATTATTTCCGATAAATGATCAACACCTACACCTGACGAAAATTATCCCATTCAACGTCCGCGTAGATGCCCTATGCTTGCGGTATCCACATTGCCAGAAGGATTGACGCATGGGCATGTTTGACTCACTGATGGTCAAAATCAACGACCGCGAGATTGAGATACAAACCAAACGCTTTGAAAATAGGCTGGGGCGTTACCATCCCGGTGATGCAGTTTGCGGTGCACCGGGCGGTATTGGCATCTATTTCGATGCGGTAGAACTCGATGCCGACGGCAGACATGCCTATCAGGATGACAAGATTACTGCCCGCCACACGGTATTTGTCGTGCTGGTGCATGGCATTTTCACCGAATACGAGGTGATGGATGGCGCATGGGAACGTGAAGCCATCGAACGCCGCGTTTGTGAGTTGAAAGACTTGTGGGGCGATACTGCCCGCGTCACTTTGCGCTGGATTGAATTTTTGCGTAACGCTCAGGATGAAAAAGCCCGCTTGCGCGGTTGCATTAATCGCAGCTTGTCGGTGATTGACCATGCACGCCGGTTGCGGGCGGGTGAGGATATGTCCGGCAAATTTTCGGCACTCTTCAAGAGTGAGGAAGACAAGCGGTTAGATGCTGGGGAAGAGGTGTTGGATGTGCTGGAATCGGTGCTGAAAAAACCTGAAGCAAGTAGGTTTTGGTGGTGTTCGCAGCAGGAGCGGGATGCGTTGGAGGATTATCGGTTATAATTTTTATTATATAGTAGCTTAGGAATTGTCCTGGAATAATTTCCCACTATTCTTGTCGTCATTGAAGAGGGCGTATGCAATACGCCCCTACGGAGGGGGGGTTTCGTAGGGGCGTATTGCATACGCCCTCTTTAGGACATTCTTTCAGGACAAGTACTTAACCCTTTATAGGGCAATCATCGAATATCGACTTGAGTTGTTGCGCGTGGGCTTTAAACAAGCGCATCTGGTGTTCCAATTTCATGCAGTAATCCAGTTCTATTTGTTCTTCGGGCGAAAGGCTCGTGTTTTTGAGCTTTTGGATTAAGTCGCCGACTCTCTGCCCCAACATGGCGGCTTCTTCGGCATCTTGTTCGTCGTACCAGCGTTGCAACTGCGCACGTTCTTCGTCTGATAGCGGTAAACCGCGAGTGGCTCTGTCGTGTAGTGCCTTTCCCAGATCATCCGCGACACGTTGTCCGGCTACAGTTTGCAAATCTTCAAGCACCGAGTCATCCGACACCTGAAAACCTACGCCGAAATGCTCTTGTAGGCGGTACAAGAATTCATTGAAACTCAGATCGGCAAGCGCGGCAGCAGCGGCAAAGCTGACTTTGTGCGCGAAGTACAAACCAGCAGCGAGAAAGAAAGCGGCTGCATTCTCGCCTAGCGGTTCGAGTATTTCCTCAAATTCTGGCTTCAATTGTAGTTGCATGAATGTGTCCTCAAAAAACCCAATTCCTCGTGAAAAACTTACACAGACACCGCAATCCGCCCAAACAAGGCTTGTAACGGCTGCAACTCACCCGCATACCCCGCGATATTCGCCCCCACCCATTCGCTACGCTCGACCTTTGCCCAATCCAGCCCGAATCCGGCGTTGATTGCCAGCAAATCGAAGAACAGGCGTTGCGCCCGTCCGTTACCTTCGCGGAAGGGGTGAATCACGTTCAGTTCGCAGTAGTAATGCGCCAGCCGCTCCACAAAGGCGGGTAGTGGCAAACCGACCAGCCAGTTTTCCTGTGCCAGCTCGCCCAGCAGCTTGTTGGCTTCGGTTGCAATGTAAGCGGCGGCGCAAAAGCGGGTATTGCCCTTGCTGAGGTCGGTGGAACGCAACTCGCCTGCCCACGGGTACAGGTCTTGGAACAGGTGGTGGTGAATGGCTTGCAAGGCAGGCAAATCAAATACCTGCAAGCGCGTATCGAAGGATTCAGCGCGTAGGTAGCTCAACACCGCTTCCGCCTCTGCCAAGGTGCGGCTATCCTGCAAGCCCAGCTTGTTAACCAGCGTGCTTGTGCCGCTGTAACAGGCGGGGTCTTCGGCTATCTCATGCTTGCTGTGCATAGCGGTCTTTGGTTTGCTGGATCAGGGTTGCCATGCCTTGCGCAGTTGCTGGCAAGGGCAAAGCGGCAATGTCATCCGGTAAGGATAGCCCTTCCAGCCGCAAACTGGCGCGGTAATTGTGGTTGCGGGTTGCTTGATAATAACGCTGTTTGCGCTCATCCGGCGATGGTGCGGCAAAGCTGAGGGTGTTTTGTGCCATACCATCCAATGTTTGCAAGGTGGCTGTCAGTTTGATCTTTTTGTCTATTTCCGTTACGGCTGCGGGGTCGCATTTATCCAATAAGGTGCGGGCATCGTCTGCGCTGGAAACGGGGTAAAACGCGCTATCGGGTGCGAAATAGACCAAGGCTTTTTTGCGCTGTTTCAAGAATTCCAGCACATTATTGAATGAACCGGGGCTTTTGCCATCCCACAGCACAAAACCGTAATCGGCAAGCTGCGCCATTGCTTTGTCTTTTTGGGTGTAAAAGGCGCGTCCGGTTATATTGGCATCCACGCTGATGTGTTTGACAGACCAGTTACCCAGATTATTACGGCAAACATTTCCGGCACAAAATACCGTGACGTGTGGGTATTGCAAGGTAGTCAGGTGTTTTTGCAATGCCTTGTCTGCGCCGTTGGCATCACCCACCACAATAGCAAACTGTTTATCAATGATGTTTTGCAAACGTGCCAGTATGACGTTGTTCAAACGGGTAATGGTGATTGAGCCTGACAGGAATACCGTGGTCATCGTTTACTCCGGGTTTTGGTCATTACCAATCTGGCTTTATGAGTTTGCACATCCTATTTCCTTGCGATTGATTTCTCGCTTCTTTCATCAAGGCGATCATTTGTAAAAATAGATTAACTCGCCTTAACACTAACCAAGTATGATGACTGAATTGCTGCATTTAAAACTTGACTCTTAAATATATCAATTAAGTTTGTTACTTCATCAAAGAGATCAATAAAATCACTTTCTGTAATTTCTCTATATTCTCCATGAGCGATAGCATTCCTAAATCCAAGAAATCTTTCATCAAGTAAATTTTCTTTCAGTTCGTAATGTGAATAATCAAGCCCCAGCTTCTCCATAATCTCTTTTAAAACTTCAGACTTAAGATTTGACTTAGTATCAATATACTTCTCTGCATCTATTTTACATTTACTATCTAGAGATACAGCAGAGCCATCAACCAGTCTAAAGGTAGACTTAAAGTTTTGATATGGATATTGTCCTTGAAAATATTCAATCACTGAACAAACATGAAAGTTACAAATCAAATCCTTATACTTAACACCTTTTCCATTAATGTACTCGCAAAAAATCATGGCCGATTTTTTCACAAAACCCTCCCAATGCGAATATAGCAACGCAATACCTACCTTCATAAGCATAGTTTTTGTATGATGCTTAGATGACAATGCTAAGTTTCTAAAATTTGTTATTTCCTTCCTTCTCCAAATAAAATCCATTGCAATTGCATTTTCTAACTCATCTAGTGATCTAATTTTCATGGCATCAACATTTCTCGCCCCATAGGTAAAATATGAGGCAATCTAAATGAAGCCCTAGCCCCAGAACCACTTTTCCTTGTAAAGGTCTGATTAGAAAGCAAATTCATAGAGACGGCTTTTATTTTATCCAAATACTCTTCATTACCCTCTTCATATAAATTAATGTTATATCCAATTCCCAGAGCAATAACTTCAAAAATTGACAACGAAAATGCACCAGTGTACTTATCACCCTGATACTTCCTGAACGCATTTTCACCCAAAGAAGCATTTAAAATTCTAAATGCTTTTTTAAATGCTTCACTTTCTTTTTCCATATCGTAAGATTGATCTAAAGCAATTTCCTTCATACGTTTCGTTAGGAAGTCACCCATATCCTCCAAACCTTTTATTCTATCAATACCTACATCTTTTAAAGCCAAAAATCTCAAAACCAGCTCAACGTAATACTGCTCATCATTTTGCTTGTCAGTTAATGGCAGAACAGATTGAAAATCTTCATTTTTAGATAAGTCAACCATCCATTTATACAATGGCTTATTAAGCATAATCAACAGGCAGTTTCGAACTTCTTGGTCTGAAAGAGAACTCCCGAAGGTATTCAGCCTTTGAAATAATTCATACTTAGTATTTTCATCACTCTCTTTTTTAATTATTTTCAAATCAATTTTTTCCCTCTTAAATGCTCGTTGCACTTCTTTTGAAATATGATCAACGCCAAAATCATCATTCCAATACTTTCCATCAAGACCCGGCAAATATTCAGTGCCAGTAAGCTGCAATGGTGGCTCTAGATTACCCTCCTCATTTTTATAAATCCCCAAAAATGAAAATATAGTTGAAAGCCTTTGCAATCCATCCACTACATCCCAGATACCATCTTCTTTTTGAGAAACGAAAAAAGATGGCAAAGGAATGCCAAGCAAAATAGATTCTATTAGACGACTTTTTTGCTTCTGACTCCATCTGTAAACACGTTGAAACTCAGGATGTATATCTAAATCCCCATCAGTGTAAAGATTTATAACTTCGCCAATAGACATCGGATAAGCATCAGTATGAATCTCTTTCCGCTTTTGCTCTATTTGTTGATCTAGTGTTGACATCAGTCGTTGTCCTGTATAGCTAATCTATCATGCTCTTAAGAAAGCTGAACTCCCAATTGGCAATCCAGCAGATATTATAGATGAGTTCCGTTACCAATAACTATCCACACTCGGACAAGAACACATCAAATTCCGATCTCCATACACATTATCAATCCGGTTCACGGTAGGCCAATACTTCGCCGTCGGGCTAACACCCTGCGGGAACACCGCCTCGGTCTGGCTGTAAGGGCGTTCCCAAGCATTCACCAAATCATCCAGCGTATGCGGCGCATTCACCAGCGGATTATTGTCCGCAGGCCACACGCCCTCCTGCACCTTGCGAATCTCTTCCCGAATCGCGATCATCGCATCGCAAAAACGGTCAAGCTCCTCTTTCGGCTCGGATTCGGTCGGCTCGATCATCAGCGTCCCCGCCACCGGGAACGACATCGTAGGCGCGTGGAAACCGTAATCCATCAAGCGTTTAGCAATGTCCGACTCATCAATCCCCGAAGCCGCCTTCAACGGACGAATGTCGATAATGCACTCATGCGCCACCCGCCCATTCGCCCCCCGGAACAACACCGGATAATGCCCAGACAAACGTTGCATCATATAGTTAGCGTTCAAAATCGCCATTTCAGTCGCACGCTTCAAGCCTTCCGCGCCCATCAACTTAATGTAAGCCCACGAAATCGGCAGGATAGCCCCACTCCCATAAGGTGCCGCCGACACCGCACTATTCCCCAACGCCACCCCATCCGGTGGTGTCACCACATGGCTGAACAGGAACGGTGCCAAATGCGCCTTCACCCCAATCGGCCCCATACCAGGGCCACCGCCGCCGTGCGGAATCGCAAAGGTTTTGTGCAAGTTCAAATGCGACACATCCGAACCCATCTTGCCCGGCTTGGAAATGCCCACCTGCGCGTTCATGTTCGCGCCATCCATGTACACCTGCCCGCCGAACTGATGCACGATGCCGCAAATCTCGACGATTTCCTGCTCAAACACCCCGTGCGTAGACGGATAAGTCACCATCAAGCACGACAAGTTAGCCGCGTGTTTCTCAGCTTTGGCACGCAAATCCGCCACGTCCACATTACCGTTGGCATCGCATTCGACCACCACTACCTTCAGGCTCACCATCGCCGCCGACGCCGGATTCGTACCGTGCGCGGAACTCGGAATCAAACACACATCGCGATGCCCCTGCCCCAAACTTTCCTGATAACGGCGGATAGCCACCAACCCGGCGTATTCACCCTGCGCCCCCGAATTCGGCTGCATCGAAATCGCATCGTAGCCGGTGATTTCCACCAACCAATCTTCCAACTCCTTGATCATGGCGCGATAGCCCACGGTCTGCTCCTGCGGCGCAAACGGGTGGATATTGGCAATTTCAGGCCAGGTCACCGGAATCATTTCCGTGGTCGCATTCAGCTTCATGGTGCACGAACCCAACGGAATCATGCCATGCGCCAACGAAAAATCCTTGTTTTCCAAACGCTTCAAATAACGCAACATTTCCGATTCGGAATGGTGCGTATTGAATACCGGGTGGGTGAGGAAATCACTAGTCCGCGCATAACCTGCCGGAATACCGCTGAAACCTTCCGCCGCGATAGCCGCATCCAGCGCCTCCACATCCAAACCGTGGCCAGCACCCAGCAACACATCGAACAACTCAGCGATGTCAGCACGGGTTTTGTTTTCATCCATACTGATGCCGATTTTGCCATCAGCAAAATGACGGAAATTAATGCAGGACGAAGAATCCCCCCCATCCCCAGCCCTTCCCCCGCAAGGGGTGAAGGGAGCAAGAGGGGTGGTGACGGTGATCGTGTCAAACCACGTATCATTCAGCAGCTCCACACCCTTCTGCTGCAAACCCTTCGCCAGAATGCTAGTCAAGCGATGAATGCGCCCCGCAATCTTCTTCAAGCCTTCTGGCCCGTGATACACCGCGTAGAAACCCGCCATATTCGCCAGCAACGCTTGCGCAGTACAAATATTGGAAGTCGCCTTATCACGACGAATATGCTGCTCACGAGTCTGCATTGCCATCCGCAACGCCTGCTTGCCGTGGCTATCAATGGAAACACCAATGACCCGACCCGGCATGGTGCGCTTGAACGCATCCTTGGTCGCAAAAAACGCCGCATGAGGGCCACCAAAGCCCATCGGTACGCCGAAACGTTGCGAGTTACCGACCACCACATCCGCCCCCATCTCGCCCGGTGCTTTCAACATCACCAACGCCATCAGGTCGGAAGCTACGCACACCAAGGCTTTTTGCGCGTGTGCCTGTTTGATCAGCGCTTCCAGATCGCCGACTTCACCCGTCGTGCCGGGGTATTGCAGCAGAGCGCCGAAGACTTCGTGCTGTGCCAGCTCGGTGGCAGGGTTGCCGATAATCAATTCAAAACCGAAGTGTTCCGCACGGGTTTTCAATACGTCGATAGTCTGCGGATGCACATCGCTACTAACAAAAAACTGCTTGGATTTGAGCTTATTGGAACGCTTACACAGCGTCATCGCTTCTGCCGCTGCGGTCGCTTCGTCCAGCAACGAGGCATTGGCAATGTCCATGCCCGTCAAATCCGTGATCATTTGCTGGTAATTGAGCAAGCCTTCCAGCCGCCCTTGGGAAATTTCCGGCTGGTACGGCGTATACGCGGTATACCAGCCGGGGTTTTCCAGCACATTACGCAAAATAACCGGCGGCACAAACGTATCGTAATACCCCATGCCGATGTACGATTTGGCAACACGGTTTTGCCCCGCCAGTTGCTTGAGGTAAGCCAGCGTTTCGGCTTCCGTGCGGCTGCCTTCCATCGCCAGCGGCTCAGTCAGCAAAATGCTGGCTGGCACGGTGCTTTGCATCAGCGCATCCAGTGAGTCCGCGCCCACGGCTTCCAGCATCGCAGCAGTATCCGCCGCTGATGGCCCAATGTGACGGGCAACGAAGTCGTCGTGTTGTTCAAGTTCGTACAAAGTTGTCATGTAATGTTTGCCTTTTACTCGTCAATTTCTGCTTGATACGCTTCTGCATCCATCAATTCACCCAGCGCGTCTTCGTCGTCTACGCGCATCATGAACAACCAGCCATCGCCGTAAGGGTCGGAATTGATCAGTTCAGGTGAATCCGTCACCGCTTCGTTAGCTTCCATGATCACACCCGGTACTGGCGCGTAAATATCAGAAGCCGCTTTCACTGATTCTGCTACCGCACAACCGTCTTCTGCACCGAATTCAGTGCCCACTTCTGGTAGATCAACGTGTACCAGATCGCCCAGCAGTTCTTGTGCGTGGTCGGTAATGCCAACAGTCACCGTACCGTCGCCATTGTCACGTACCCACTCGTGGGATTTGGTGTATTTCAGGTCAGATGGGATATTGCTCATAAATAACTCCTAAACACTTAATTTAAAACAGATTTGCCATTACGCACAAAGCTCGGCTTCACAACCTTGGCCGGGTGCAGTTTGCCGCGAATATCCACTTCGCAAGTCTCGCCACAATCTGCCGGAACCCGAGCCAACGCAATCGCTACGCCGAGTGTAGGCGAAAAAGTGCCGCTGGTGGTTTCTCCATCACCTGTTGCACACACAACCTTCATGTGACTGCGCAAAACACCCTTACCTTCCAGCACCAGCCCGACAAATTTTTGCGGGACTCCGGCAGCTTTCAAGGCTTCCAACGCGCTACGCCCGATGAAGTTGCGGTCTTCGGGTTGCCATGCAATCGTCCAGCCAAGGCCGGAAACGAGGGGGGAAGTGGTTTCATCCATGTCCGTGCCGTACAGGTTCATGCCTGCTTCCAGACGCAGGGTGTCGCGTGCGCCCAAACCGATGGGTTTGATGTCGGCGGCAAGCAGTGCATCCCAGACTTTATGGCCTTGTTCATTGGGGAACATCATTTCAAAGCCGTCTTCGCCGGTGTAGCCGGTGCGGGCAATGAACCAGTCGTTGACGAATGCGCCGTAAAACGCTTTCAGTGGCTCGACGATGGCGACTTCATTGGCAGGCATAATGCCCAGCACTTTGGCGCGGGCGTTGGGACCTTGCACGGCAATCATCGACAAGTCGTCACGTTCGGTCAACGTCGCGTCGAAGGTGGCGATTTGCTGTTGCATCCAGGCAATGTCTTTGTCGCGTGTACCGGCATTAACCACGATGCGCCATTGGGTATCGGTGATGAAATACACGATCAGGTCGTCGATGACCGTGCCTTCCGGGGTCAACATGCAGCTATACAGCGCCTTGCCGGATTCTTTGAGCTTGTCGACGTTATTGGCGAGTAAGTATTGCAGAAAAGCTTTGGATTGCGCCCCCACGAGGTCGAGGATGACCATGTGCGACACGTCAAACATGCCCGCGTCGTTGCGCACTTGATGGTGTTCCTGCATTTGGGAACCGTAGTGGATAGGCATTTCCCAGCCCGCGAAATCGACCATTTTGGCACCGGATTCAAGGTGCTTGGCGTAGAGAGCAGTACGTTGCATGGTTGTTCTTCCCAGTATTTAGGCACAAAAAAAGGGCGGCAAGCCGCTAAGCTTGCCGCCCCTCTGTCCGTTTACCTGAGAGATTCCCTTGATTTACAAGGTTACTACCCTTCGGTGAGCGCTTCCGCGCTGCTCTCCAGAGTCAGATCTAGTGCTGGCAGTCCTTTTGCCTGAGCGTTTCCGGGCGGAATTGCGCCTTCGGCGGTTGCCCCGAATGTGGGTGCAACACTCTCCTGCCAGTGTTTACTGAATGTGCGGCATTGTACGGAATGCAGTGCAACAACGGAAGTGCCATGCACAAGAGTTTCCACGCAAAAATGCCTTGAAACAGGACTATTTATGCACCTTTGCCTACTGCCTGCACCATCCTGGGGAAGATAATTTGTTGAAACCTTCGCATTCCTTGCTATTTATCAGAAGACACTCAAAAAGCCCTTTTTTCCCTTTTCATCTATTAGAGACTGCGAATATAGTGCAGTCGAAGCATAACAATAATCGCAGATGGCTGGATGTCAGGGAGAACCAGTATGCTCATGGGTAAAACAACTAAAGGGCGCAATGTCGCCATTCTATTCATCACGCTGATGCTGTTTTGGCTAATGCTGAACGGCAAGCTGGATACTGATGTCCTCATCGTTGGCACGGTCGTTTCCTTCGTTATCGCGCTGATGTACCGCGACGGCCTGTCTTTCTTCACCGAATTCCGTTTCACGCCTGCCGCCTTCATGGCTGGCTTCCGCTACTACGGTTATTTCTTCAAGGAACTGTTCAAGTCCAACGTCAAGCTGGCCGCTATCGTGCTGTCACCTTCCCTGCCGGTCAAACCTGCCATCGTCAAGGTACGCACCAAGCTGAAAAGCCGCATGGGGCGGCTGATGCTGGCCAATTCCATTACCCTGACACCGGGGACGCTGAGCGTCGAGATGGATGGCGAATGGCTGTATATCCACTGGGTGAGAATGGAAACCGACGATATTGAGGAGGCCACGGCGTGCATTGTCAGTGGTTTCGAGTCCTATTTAGAGGTGATGTATGGTTGATGTGCTGATCATGCTGGCTGCCGGGCTTGCCGGGGCTGCATTCCTGCTGGCGCTGGTGCGTTTTGTGCGCGGCCCCTCAAGGCTGGATCGGGTCGTGGCGTTTGACGTGCTGACCGTCATTGCCATCACCTTCATTGTGCTGGCGGCACTGCTGGAAGGCCGGGGCGTGTATCTGGATGCGGCGCTGGTCTACGCGCTGTTGTCCTTCCTCGGTGTTATCTCCATTGCCCGCTATCTGGAGGGACGTTTCTGATGGGTCTGATCCTCGACATGATTGGTGGCCTGTTGCTGGTGGGCGGCGCGGCCTTCCTGCTGTTTGGCGGGCTGGGGCTGGTGCGGATGCCGGATATTTACAACCGTATCCAGGCCGGTGCGAAAACCACCACACTGGGCACTTTACTGACGCTGGCGGGCGCAGCTTGTCTGCAACCGGCGTGGAGCCTGAAACTGCTGCTGATCGGCGTGTTCCTGATCTTTACCAACCCGGTATCGGCGCAAGTGTTGGCAAGTACTGCCCACCGCCGTGGGGCGGCGAAATCCCCGTTGACCAAGGTCGACCGACTGGCTGAAGAGCGGGAGGGCAAGGTATGAATATGGTATTGCTTGCCATCAGCGTATTACTGGCAGTCGCCATGATCGGCGCGGCATGGGTAACGATCCGTGCCAAAAAGGTCGCGACGGCGATGCTCGCGGCGGGGCTGGTCAGCCTGTTTGCCTCGGTCATGTTCCTGTTTCTGGCGGCTCCCGATGTGGCGATGACCGAAGCCGCGATTGGCAGCGGCCTGACCACCTTCCTGTTTTTCTTTGTGCTCGGACGGGTACGGGGAGGCAGCGATGATTAGGAATTTTGCCGTTTTCCTGTTGCTGCTGGGTCTGGGGGGCATTTTCCTGCACCTGTTGCAAGGTTATGCACCCGCAACCGAACTCAACCAGACGGCGCGTTACTACGCGGAACACGCCGCGCCCGATTTGGGTGCTGCCAATATCGTTACCGCCATCATCGTCACCTACCGGGGGCTGGATACGCTCGGGGAAGTCACCGTGCTGTTCCTGGCTTCCACCATCATCGGCATGGTGCTGGCGCAAGGTGGCAAACGTCAGCGGGCGCTGCAACGCAAACTGCCGCCTGCCGGAGAATTGCTCACCACGGGTAGCCGCTTGCTGGTTCCGCTGATCTTGCTGTTTGGCGCTTATGTGTTTGTGAATGGTCATCTGACACCCGGTGGCGGTTTTCAGGGTGGGGCAATCCTTGCTTCGGCAGCCTTGCTGTTATTGCTGACTAACCCGCTCCAACGCTTCAGCCATAAGCTGATTGCGGTGGTGGAATCGGTATCCGGGCTGGTATTTATTGGGGTTGGCATAATGGGTCTGCTGCTGGCGGGCGGGTTTCTGGATAATCGCATCCTGCCGATCGGTGAATTCGGGGCGCTGTTCTCTGCCGGAGCCATCCCGCTGATTTACAGTTTCGTCGGCCTGAAAGTTGGCGCGGAATTCACTTCAATGCTGACCCATCTGGCAGAAACGGAGAAATCATAATGGACTGGATTGCAATGACCACGGGGTTCATCCTGATCCTGATGGGGCTGTATGGCGCACTGACTGACCGCAATATCCTGCGTATCATCGTGTCGTTTACGGTTGCCAATACCGGGGTAAATCTGGTGCTGGTAGCGGTGGGTTACATGCACGGGCGTACTGCGCCGATTCTGGACAAGGCGGTCTCTGCCGCCGACGCCGTGACGCGCATTATTGACCCGGTGCCGCAAGCGCTGGTGCTGACCGCAATCGTGATCGGCCTTGGCATTACCGCAATGATGCTGACCTATGCCTACAAACTGCATGAAGAAAAAGGCACGCTCGACATCTCCAAATGCAGGGATCTGAAATGGTAAGCCCAATCTACATCATTGCTGTCGGGCTGAGCGGCGCTTTCCTGCTGGGTCTGTTGCCCAACAAATGGCGCAATACCGCTTACGCCGTGATCCTGCTGGCACTGACCAGCATGGCGTGGATTGCCGGAAGCTGGCTGTATGCCTTCACCGTCAATGGCGTTGCCAGCGTGGAAATCTTCACCGCAGGCACGCAACCACCGTTTGCCATCAACTTCCGGGTCGGGCTGGCGGAAGCGGCGTTGGCGCTGCTGACCACGCTGGTTGGGCTGCATTCCGCGCTGTACATGAAAGACACCCTGTTCAAGCAGGGGCGGCGGGCGATGGCGGTGTTGCTGATTTTCATCATGGCGCTGTGCGGGGTGATCTTCACCCGCGACGTGTTCAACCTGTTTGTGTTCATGGAACTGGTGGTCATTGCCACCGCCGGGCTGGTGCTGCTGTCGGCTGACCGCCGGGCGTTGGGCGCTGGCCTCAAGTACCTGATCGTGTCGCAACTGGTGTCGATCCTGCTGCTGATCGGCATTATCTTCCTGTATCACGCGACGGGCACGTTGAATATCGACGGCATGGCGGCTGCGCAGGTCAACCTACTGCAAGGCGGGGCGATGGCGTTTTTCCTGCTGTTCATTGCAGTGCTGGCTGAGTTGAAACCGTTCCCGGCGAATGGCTGGGGGCTGGATATTTATGAGTCGGCACATCCAGCGTTTTCGGCAATTTTTTCGACCGCAACGGGTGGCGCGACTATCTATGCAGCAGACAAGATGTTGCAGATTGGTGGCACGGAATGGCTACCCGCAACAACGGCGATCGGCATCATTACCTTTTTGGCTGCCAATACCTTTGCGCTGGTGCAAAACAATGATCGGCGGCTGCTGGGTTATTCCTCTGTAGCGCAGATTGGTTTGCTGCTGACGGTGGTGGGGCAGCGTGACATTCTGGGTGAGGCTTACTACTACATTGCAGGCGGTATTTTGCTGGCTCATGCAGTGTCCAAGGCTGGGTTGTTTTGGCTGTCCGGGTTGGTGGCGAAACGCGAGTTGACCGACTGGGCTGCGTTGCGCAGTCAGCCGGTGTTGGTATTTGCATTTGCGACCTTCCTTGCCTTGCTGGTGGGTTTGCCCCCCTTCCCCGGTTTCTATGCGAAGTGGGATCTGGCGCATCATCTGGCGGCTGAAGGCAGGCTGTGGCTGCTGGGCTTGATCCTGTTCGGGGCGCTGGTGGAAGCGGCTTACCTGTTCCGCTGGTTTGGCTATGTGATCAAGCGTGAAGCGGATGAGCATGGCCTGACATGGCAGCCCCTCAAAGCCGATGTGGCTTTCAGTGCGGTGATTGTGGCTTGGCTGCTGGCGTACCTGTGGGGAGAATTGTCGGGTCATGGCAACCTGTTGCACGCGATTCCGCTGCTGTTTGCGCTGGCTTTCCTGCCGTTGGACTGGTTGCCTGCGAAACTCAAAAACGTGCTGGCAATTAGTGGGCTACTGTACTGGTTCTACCTCAACTATCCGGCCTATGACCCGCTGAAACTGATTTTTGCGGCGGTAATGCTGCCGGGTGGGGCGCTGATCCTGCTCGCCAGTTTCCAGACGCAGCAACGGCGCATTGGCTTCTATCCTGCCGCGATGTTGATGTTTGCCGGGTTAGCAATGCTGATCAACGCGCAGACCTCTTTCGATTTCTTTGCGGCGTGGGAATTGCTGACGGTGGGGTCGTATTTCCTGATCCTGCGTGGCAAGCATTCTGAACCTCATGCGCTGTCTTATCTGGTGTTCTCGCTGGGTGGGGCGTTCCTGATCCTGGCGGGGTTCTCCATTGCGGCGCAAGGTGTGCCGGAATTCCCGCTGGCGGCGCTGGCACAGGTGGCGCAACCGTATGCACCGTGGGTATTTGCAATGCTGGCGATTGGTTTCATGACCAAAACGGCGGCGGTGGGCGTGCATATCTGGCTGCCCGGCGCTCATGCCGAGGCGGAAACCGACGTATCGCCGCTGGTGTCCGGTATCCTGCTGAAAGCGGGGCTGTTCGGCCTGTTCATGTTGCTGATTACCATGGGCAAGCAGCAGCTTTACGGGGTGGAACTGACCCACGTAATGTTGTGGATTGGCGCGATTTCGGCGCTGACGGGTAACTTGCTGGCGATTTTTCAGGAAGATGCCAAGCGCCTGCTGGCCTATTCCTCGATCGGGCAGATGGGTTACGCGGTGTTCGGTCTGGCGCTGATGAACCATCTGGGCTGGCTGATGGCACTGATGTTCGTCATCAACCATTTCATCTACAAATCCATGCTGTTCCTGTCCGTCGGGGGCGTAGCCAAACGTACTGGCACGCGCCTGATGTACCGCATGGGCGGGCTGATCACGCTGATGCCACTGTCGTACATTGCGGTGATGGTCGGCATTATTGCGATGTCCGGCGTACCGCCACTGTCCGGCTTTGGCGGGCGCTGGATTTTCTACAACGCGATCATGACAGCCGATTACCGCTTGCCGATGGTGATCATTTTCCTCGCCGGGCCGATTGCGTTCCTCTACCTGTTCCGGCTGATCCACACCATTTTCTTGGGGCAGTTGAAGGATGAGTTCCGCAAAATCAAGGAAGCACCTTTCTGGATCATTCTGCCGCAGATGATTTTCGTCGTTGCCCTGCTGGTGTTTGCGGTCGTGCCGGGCATGGCACTGCGCAAGGTGGATGCTTACATGTCGCCATTCTTTGCGGGCAACGGCAGCCTGCACTGGGAAGGGCTGACCATTACCAGCGAGTTTGGTTACTGGAGTCCGGTGGCGATCATGCTCATTATCGGGGTGATTTTCACCACGCTGTTGCTGTGGCTGCTGTTCGTCAACCGCAAGGCGCAGCCGGTGAAACAGTTCAATATCGTGTATTCGGGTGAACGTCCGTTCCGCCCGGAAACCACCCATTATGCGTGGAACTTCTTTGCACCGTACCGCAAGGCGCTGGGTTTCCTGACCGAACCGCTGGTCACGCGCTTCTGGGAAACCGTGGTGGAACTGCTGCATTCGGCTGCCGACATCCTGCGGCGTTTCTATACCGGCAATGGCCAGACTTACGCCATTCATTTGCTGGGCTTTGTCATCATTGTCTACGTGCTGTGGATGGGGGGTAAGCCATGATGGAATCACTGGTGGAATTCAACTGGATGCGGATCCCGTGGGCGTTACTGACGATTTTTATCGTCTTCAACTTCGGTTTCCTGATGAACGCCACGATCCAGAAAATCGCGGCGCGAGTCGGGCGGCGGCATGGCATTCCGATCTGGCAAAACTATGTCGACATGATTAAGAACTATGCGATGCGCACCTCCATTACCCACGGGGTGATGTTCTATCTAGGACCGGTGTTCCGGCTCTCCGGTGGGATCGGGTTGTTGATGTTCGTGCCGATCATTTATGGCTCGGACATGTTCAGCAACTTCTCGTTTGCGGGTGATTTAATTCTGGCGCTGTATTTCGTGTTCTTCGGTACGCTGGGCATGGCGCTGGGCGCTGCCGAAAGCGGGCATCCCTATTCCGCCATTGGCATTACCCGTGGCCTGTCGCTGATGACAGCGGCGGAACTGCCGTTTGCGCTGGCAGTGTTTTCGGTGGCCTTGCAATACCAAACGCTTTCCATCACCGACATTGTGGCGGCGCAACAAGGCGGCGTACTCAACTGGACAGTGTTCACCAATCCGTTTGCAGTGGCGGCGGCGATGCTGTCGTTCCTTGGCTCGATGATGCGCCCACCGTTTGACGTGGTGCTCGCACCGCAGGAAATCCCTATCGGCCCGCCGACCGAATACCATTCCTCGTTTCTGGCGATGATGCAGACCAACCGGGCACTGTTCCCAATCGCCAAGATGGCGGTGTATACCAGCCTGTTCTTTGGCGGGGCGGCAAGCTGGCCGGTGTTTTTCCTCAAGGTATTCCTGCTGTACATGTGGTCGGCGTTTGTCGGTGTGGTATTCCCGCGTTTCCGGGTGGAACAGGCGATCCGCTGGTTTTTAATCTGGGCGGTGCCATTGGGCATCATCGCCGTGGTAATGGTGTAAGGCTATGAAAGAAGAATTACTCAAACGTATCGTGAAAACGCCTGATGGTCAGGAAATCGAGATCGAGCCGCTGCTGGATTATTACTGTCAGGAAGGCCCGACAGTACAGCCGCCCGCTTACACCGCGATTATCGAAAAGCTGTTCAACTGGGCACGTTCCGAGTCGCTGTGGATTCTGGGTTTCGGCACCGGCTGCGGGGCGATTGAAATGCGCCCACTGATGACACCGCGTTTCGACGCTTACCGTTATGGCATTCAGTGGCGGGCGACGCCTCGGCAGTCCAATTTGTTCGTGATTTCCGGCTATTTGTCGGTGAAAACGCTCAAGCGCGTGATCCGCTCCTACGAGCAGATGCAAGGGCCGAAATACGTGGTGGGACTGGGTTCCTGCACCATCAACGGCGGCATGTACTGGGATTCCTACAACACCATCAAGCGGCTGGACGATTACCTGCCGGTGGATGTGTACATCGCTGGCTGTATGCCGCGCCCGGAAGCCTTGCTCGCCGGGTTTGAAGAACTGAAAAAGATTATCCGCGCAGGCAAAGCGGAAGGCGCTAATCAATATGCCGAGAACTTTGCATGGTACAAGGCAAACCAGAAAAGCGTCATCCACGATTGGGATATGCCGGACTACAACTGGTGATGGTTATGCAGGCACTTTACGACACCTTGAAACAACGCTTCCCGCTGGGCGAATTTACCGCGCAACGTGACAATCTGGCGTTCATCACGCTGGAAGCGGTGCGGCTGTACCCGCTGCTGCGTTACCTGCGCGACCACGAAGGTTTTTCCCATCTGGTGCTGCTAACGGCGGTGGACTGGCTGGAAGAGGGGCAATTCCAGCTCACTTACCTGCTCAACAATCGCACCAAATGTCAGGATGTGGGCTTGCGGGTCATGATTCCGCGTGATCAGGCCAGCATGGAAAGCATCCACGACCTGTGGCCTGCCGCCAGTACTTACCAGCGCGAACTGCGTGAAATGTTCGGCATCGACTTCCCCGGCAGCCCGCGCGTCAACGAGGAATTCATTCTGGAAGGCTGGAACGATATGCCCCCCTACCGGCGCGATTTCGACACACTGGAATATGCCCGCAAAACTTACCGTGACCGCCCCGGACGCGAAACCCGCGACCCGGCGGCGCACATGAAACAACAACTGTACGGGGACAAAGGCGATGTTTGAACTAGACCGTAGCCAGTACCCACAAAAGAAAGCCGACGGCACGCTGGACATTGACCTGACCTCCGGCAAATACCTCAAGCTATGGCAAGGCCCGCAGCACCCCGGCATTACCGGCAATATGGCGATTGAGCTGACCGTGTGCGGCGACGAAGTGGTAGAAGGCAAAACCCACGTCGGCTACCTGCATCGCGGCTTTGAAAAGCTGATGGAACGCCGCACCTTCATGCAGTGCTTCCCCATCGTTTGCCGTATTTGCGTACCGGAACCGGATTTCAACGAATACTGCTACGCCGCCGCCGTCGAAGAACTCGCTGGGCTGGAAGCACCGGAAATGGCCAAATGGATCCGCGCCATGATCCTCGAAATGGGGCGGCTCAACAGCTACCTGATGTACCTCGGCGGACAAGCGGGCGCACTCGGCCTCGGCGTGATCGGGCAATGGACAACCTACGTGCGCGACCTGATGCTCGACCGTTTCGAGGAACTGACTGGCGCTCGCATCTACCACATGTTCATCCTGCCCGGCGGGGTGCGTGACCGGCTGCCGGACGGTTTCGCCGGGCGCATGGAAGACACCTTGCAGGAAATCGAAAGCGTGATGGCCGATGTCGAGCGCGTCATGTTCCACAACGCCGTATTCAAGAAACGCACCGTCGGTGTCGGCGTGATCGAACCCGGCTGGGTAGACAGTTACGGCATCACCGGCCCCAATGCCCGTGCCGCTGGAGTCGCCAAGGATGTGCGCAAGGATCAGCCCTATCTGGTCTACCCCGAACTCGATTTCGAGATCGTCACCGGCAAGGATTCCGACATTTACACCCGTGCCGATGTGCGCCGCCGCGACCTGTTGCTGTCAGTCGATTTGATCCGGCAGATACTGGTGAAAATGCCCAAAAGCGGCGACGTGATGGCAGCGTTGCCCAACGTGTTGCACTGGAAAATCCCGCGCGGCGAAACTTATGTGCGTGGCGAATGTTCGCGCGGTGAATACGGCTATTACCTCGTTACCGATGGCAGCGGCTACCCGCGCCGGGTGAATGTGCGCGGGCCGTCCTACACCCATTCCATCGCCCTGTTTGAACGCATGGTGGTGAACACCAATATTTCGGATGTCGCTGCCCTGCTGGTGTCACTGCACACCTATCCACCGGAGATCGAAAGATGAGTATCCGTGACGTTATCTCCCCGTTTACCGCGTGGAAAAACCTGTTTCGCGACCCGGTAACGATTAAAGACCCGCTCAACGAGCGCCCCGGTTCCGCCCGTTATCGCGGCTTCCACCAGAACGACATGAGTAAATGCATCGGTTGCGGCACCTGCGAAACCATTTGCCAGAACGGCGCAATCGACATGCTGCCGGTGGAAGGTATTCCCACCGTGCAAGGCGATTCCGGCCTGCGCCCACGCATCGACTACGGGCGCTGCTGCTGGTGTGCGCTGTGCGTGGATGTGTGCATGACCGGCTCGCTCACCATGTCCAACGAATACAAGTGGATCGAGAGCGACCCCGACAAATACCTCTACATGCCCGGCGTGGACAAGAAGCATTGGGACAATGCCGAGCTCGGCTACCAGCGCCACGAAGAAAAGCACCTGATGCCGGTTGAGCGCATCGAGATGCCGGAACTGGAGCCAGCAGCGCGGATCGACTCCTTTGTCGAAATCGTCCACGGTTACAGCATCGAACAGGCCAAACTGGAAGCAGACCGCTGTGTATCCTGCGGGCTGTGCATTGCCACCTGCCCGGCGCACATGGCGATTCCCCAATACATTCAGGCGGTACGCGACGGCGATTATGAACGCGGCGTGCAATTGCTGTATGAAACCAACCCGTTTTCACAGGTCTGCGGCAGGGTTTGCACCCACCGTTGCGAAGATTCCTGCGCGTCACGTCACGAAGGCGACCCGATCGCTATCCGCTGGCTCAAGCGCCACATCATTGATCAGGTTCCGCAGGAAAAGGTCATTGAGCTGATCGGCAAACCTGCTGCACCAACTGGCAAGAAAGTCGCCGTTGTGGGTGCTGGCCCGGCTGGTTTGACGGCTGCGTTTGACCTTGCCCGCAAAGGCCACGCGGTTACGGTGTTTGAAGCGCAGGCGGCTGGCGGCGGCATGACCCGCTACGGCATCCCCGAATACCGCCTGCCCTACGATGCGCTGGACCGGGACATTGCCGTGATCACCGCGATGGGTGTCGACATCAAATACAACCAGCGCGTTGGCACAGACATTGCCATGCAGCAACTGGAAAGTGATTACGACGCGGTGATGCTAGCAATCGGCCTGCATCAGGGGCGTTCCACCCGCATCCCCGGTTCCGACCATCCGCAGGTACGCAAGGCCGTTGACCTGTTGCGCCAGATTACTGCCGGTGAAAAGATCGAAGTGCCCAAATCCCTAGTCGTGATCGGCGGCGGCAACGTGGCAATGGACATTGCCCGCAGCATGGCACGTCTGCAATTGCAGCAACATGGCGAAATCCGCGTCACCCTGACGGCACTGGAAGACAAGGCGCACTTCCTCGCCGACCCGGTAGAAATCAAGGAATCCGGCGAAGAGCAGGTCAACATTCTCGACAGCCGTGGCCCGCAAGCCTGCGTCATTGACGACGACGGCAAACTGCTCGGCCTAAAAACCTGGAAAGTCCTGTCGATATTCGACGAAGAGCACCGTTTCGCCCCAAAATACGACGAATCCGACGAACAGATTCATGAAGGCGACATGGTGATTGAGGCCATCGGTCAAATGGCGGATGTCAGCTTGCTCGGCGATACCCTCACCGAAAAGCTGGAATGGAACCGTGGCCGCATCCAGATCGACCGCAACGGGCGCACGTCCGAACACTGGCTTTGGTCAGCAGGCGATTGCGTCAAAGGCCCGGATGTCATCAACGCCGTTGCCGACGGACACCGCGTCGCCGCCAGCATCGACCGCGTATTCACCCAGCAGGAGGTAAAATCATGAGCGAAGCCAGCATCAACAGGCTGAAAAGCAAAACCACACTCGGGGAAATCCTCGAAGTCGCCACCGAATTTGAGCGTACTGCCCGCGATTTTTATGCTGACCTCGCCCCCAAGGTACGCAAAAATATCCGCTGGCTGGTGCAGGAACTGGCGGAAGAAGAACAGCGCCATTACGACCTGTTTACGGAACTGGCGGCGCGAGATGATATTGGTGGGCAACTGAAAGCCGAGATCGAACGTCCGGTCAGTGATCACAAATTTTCCGATTGCATTCAGTTACCCGACCTCGGCGAGCAGCCCGATGATCAGGCTGTGCTGCAATATGCCTTGATGCGCGAACACGCGGCGATGGAACAGTATCACTCATTGGCGCAGAGCACAGAACCGGGGCCGATTCACGACCTGTTCCTGTTCCTTGCCAATGAGGAAACCAAGCACAAAAATGAGCTTGAGAAGGTTTATTACGAAATCGTGCATAGCGGTGGGGTATAAATCACCACAGTAACCCTCATGGGTTACAAACAGACCAAAAGCTATTGGTTCACCTTGGCGAAAACACTATTAATAGTAGCAATTTACCTATATTATTTATTAATAGAAAAATTCAAACCCCCAATAATACAATAATGAGGTGTCCCCATGAGCAACCGGCTCATTCTCGGTGCTATCGTCGCAGCGGCGTTATGCACTCCACCCGCCATTCAAGCAGATACCATGCTTGGTGCCTATGTTAAAAGCGATGGCTGGTCTCTCAGTGCAATGGATGAATTTAATTTAGCCACGGGAAAACCGATGGCAGTGACGAATTTATTTACTAATTTTGACTATCACTGGGGCTATTTGAAGTACCAGTCAGACAATATTATTTCCCGGGGCGGCGTACCTTTGATTTCGTGGATGCCCGCCACTTCTACCCGCCTGAATGCCAACCTGCTACCGGAAATTGCCGCCGGGCAGTGGGATGCGTATATCGACCGTTGGATCAACGGTTTCAAATGGTGGCGCTCCGGCGTACCGGCTGGTTCCCATTCAAACATCATGTTGCGGTTCGGACATGAATTCAATGGCAACTGGTATCCGTGGGGCAATGACCCGGAAAACTTCAAGGCAGCTTGGCAGCATATTCATGACCGCTTTGAACAAGCTGGTATTAACCCTTATATCGAATGGGTCTGGTGCGCCAATAATGCCGACGTAGATTCCGTTAAAGATATAACCCGTTATTATCCTGGTGACGCTTATGTCGACTGGACATCACTGGATGGTTATAACTGGGGCAGTAATTACTCCTTTTCCAGTTGGAAAAGCTTTGATGAAGTATTCAGCGCACCCTATAACAAGCTGATTGACAACTACCCAAGCAAACCCATTCTTATTGCCGAAGTCGGTGCTCCCGAACCAAGCGACTTACCCAACCCTAATTACGGCCAAAATGGTAATGACACTGACCGCCATGAAAGCAAAGAAGCTTGGGTTGCGAATATGTTCACCCGTATTGAAGAATCTTACCCCGCCATCCGCGCCGTTAGCTGGTTCAATATCAACAAGGAGCTAAACTGGGCATTGGATCAACCCAATAACACCGGATTGACGGCTTACAAAGCCACCACTCAAAGCTCGCATTACAGCAGCACTTATAGCCCTATTACCCAATAATTGATGAAGGAGAGTAATGATGAAAACCCTGACATTAACGTCTCTCGCGTTTAGCATGACCCTGCTGGTGAATACTGGCGCATGGGCAGAATCGACGACGCCAAATGCAAACGTGCCAACCTCCGCAACACCGACCAGACCTGCCTCGAATAATAACAGTGATGCCCATAAGACTGCTGCCGCTGCACGAAGGGCTTTAGCATTAAGCAAGCGCCCTGCCATTGTGGGCGTTGAAAAGCTGGCACTTGAAGCTGAGGGGCTACGTCAGTTAACACCCGCAGCAATCTATAATTGGCGTTTAAGCCGCCTCATTCCTGATATTTGAGCGCCACGGGTACAGCACATCAATCCAACGACGACCCGCCCCACCATTCTCGGTATGGGCGGCAATTTCGAGGCGGGTTACTTTACATTCAGTGATGTAATGCCCGTCTGCTGTCCCTGCTTATTATAAGCGTACAGCAACGAGCCTTTTTGCACGCTGATCGAGCTGGCGGTATAAGCCTTCAGACCATCGGTAGGCCATCGACTCGGAGCAGAAATCGAAGTGACTGCCTGACCGTCCTGATCGTAGATGTAAATTAATGTGCCGCGCTGCACTGCCTTGCTAATAGCCATGCTTAAATCTCCTTAGTGTGGTGGGAATCTGTGATCCCATTAGAATTTTCAATAATTGCGCTGATGATAGCGCGTAAAACCTGAGAATGATTGACCTAAATCAACCAGAATCTCCCTCAAAACCGAGCCATCACGAAACTGACGGATATATCCGACAAACGGTAGAACCAACCCCATTGAAGACACAACCACCTCAAAACGTTCGTCGGATGTATTGCGCTGCCTATTGATTAGTGAAAGCGATAAACTTCTGCTGCTCCGTGGCTACTGACCCGCCCATGACTTCGGCGACAGCACCACCAAACATGCGACCCAGCAAACCTGCATTCATACAACCTACTTGTAATAATCCTGAACCTGCCCAATCGCACCCTGACTTATCGTTTTTTCTAATAACTTGAATATCAAACCCCACCTCAGGGGACACTTTGAAGTTACACCCATACCCGCCTTCATGCCTTGATGTGTATCAAGCAAACCCGCACGGGCATTGCACCAATTTGATAAAAAAGCACTTTTTGTCAAAACATGTCCAGCGTTTACTTGCCGGAGATTTGTGGGTATAGCACTGACAAAGCAAGGGCTGATCGCTGTCCATGACCATAAAATTGAACGGGTCAATATCGAAGGCTTGAAAGCCATGCTAAGTATCGACTTTTAAGTTAAGGTACAATAGCCGAAACGCCAACAATGACGAGGGATATATCTGATGCAACACGTATTGAAACTGCTGGGGGCAACTGCCCTGACTTTCGCCCTGCTCTCTGGTTCTGCCTTCGCTGACTGGACGCTGGATAACAGCAAATCCGCCCTGTATTTTGTCTCGATCAAGAAAGAGAATATCGCCGAAACCAACACCTTCAAAAATCTGACTGGCCTCATCACCACAGCCGGTCAGGGTTCATTGAATATTGATTTGGCCAGCCTGAGCACCAATATCGACATCCGCGACCAGCGGATGCGCGACCATCTGTTTGATACTAAAACCTTTCCCAATGCGACGGTCAGCGTTGACTTGAGCAAAACCGGGATCAATCCCGGCATCCAGACCGTGAACGTCACGCTGGATCTGCATGGGGTCAAAAAAGACATTCCCGCCACCGTGGCGATTACCGAAGTGGGCGACACCGTGCAAGTCGTCACCGTTGCCCCGGTTTTGTTGAATGCGGCAGACTTTGATCTGGCAGGCGGCTTGACGATTTTGCGGGAAATTGGCGCAGTCAGCAGCATTAGCAATGCCGTACCCGTGACGTTTTTCCTGAGTTTCGTCAAACAGGCTTAAGGCAACACCCCCAAATGCCGTAGCAGGGCGTCACTCAGCGCCCCTGCTGCTACCTGATCGAAACCCGCAAACATTGGGTTGGTATTGATTTCCAGAAATTGCAGTTCGCCGCTCACCACATCCGTCTTGAAATCGGCGGCAGCAAACGTCAGCCCTAAATGGTCGGAGAGCTTTGCCAGCTTTTCAACCAGATCGCCGGGCGGCATAACCACTGCCATGCGTGTGGCGGCAGAACTGCGGTAATCCAGCGCATCCGACACCACCCGAAACCCGAACCACTCGTGACCGATACGGAATATCCGCATCTCAGGTTGTTCCAGACGACGCTGCACGATTTGTGGATACGACAGAATCGTATTGCCCTGCCCTTCATGCTTGTCGAGCACGGTACAATAGGCCCCCCCCGTGACGGGTTTCACTATCCAGTCACCGCTGTCGTGCAGTTGATCCATCGCGGGAATATCATTGCTGATATAGGTATCCGCCACGTTAAAACCCAGTTCCAGCGCCAGCCGCAACACATGCGGCTTGTTAACGCCCCCGCACGCCAGAAAACGGCGGTTACACACCGTAATATCCGGCGAGCTTAACAACCAGCCGGATACCGTAACGAACCATTCCCGCGCCAAAGCATTATCCTGCACATCATTGCTTTTCAGGTAAGCAAACACATCCTGACGGATGAAAGCGGCAGATACCTGCACACCTTCACCATCATCCAGCAAGCGATTCTGGCGAATGTCCCAATGCAGGCGCGGGGAACCCGATTGCCCAGTCAGCAGGCTATGCACCGGAATACCATGCAGCGCCGCCCGTTTCAACAGACGCACCATCTGGGGGTCAGTATCACCACCTGCTAATAACAATCGGGTTCTGTTTGCCATTTATTAATCCGCCTTGATAGGAGGGCCAAGATAGATAGGCAGCTCGTTAGTGAAACCACCATCTTCCTCACCAATCGCTAGTGTGGTCGCAATCGGTGGTTCTACCGGTGGCTTGATTGGGCCAGGCGTAATACCACCGCCGTCTTCTTCACCCACCGCCAACGTCGTAAAGACTGGCTCAGGCTGGAAGTTGGAAATCGTATAACTCACCTCGTCATCCACTGCTTGCCCGATCTGATCAATGTAGATCGAGGTTGGCAAGCCGAATTGCTTGTCATACGTTGCATCGACTTGCGCCGCACCACTGTTGATACCCTGCTGAACGAGATTAAATAGGCCATCCCCATTCAGGTTATACACCGACTGTTTATTGTATTGCCGATCATCAGGAATCAGTTCCCCAGTATCCGCGTAACGTGCCTCGGTGACGCTACCATCCCGCACTTGAATATTAATGGGACGCGTCGACTCCGGTGTGCAGAAACAACTGCGCTGGAACGTCAAAGAATAATCGCTGATACCCAACGAATCCCACTTCTTGAGATTAGTATTCAGTTGTTGTTGCGCCGTGGAAGTCGTGCCACCACTGTTAATGGCTTTCACATCTTTAGCTGTCAGCTTCTGCCGGGAAATTTCCCCGCCGGTAATCCCACCAGAAATCACCAACGTATCGCCTGCGCTCAGCTTGCCATCCTTTTTGCTATCCAGCACTTCATAGGTCAGTGAACCACCGATATTGAAACGCTCACGGATTGCTGCATCCTGTTGCTTGCTCAGCTCCAGCGGCTTGTCTACCGGCGTGGGGGGTTTTGGCCTGCAACCTTTGCCAAGCTGATCAATCAGTTGCTGGATAAGTGCCATCAACGCATCATTGTTGCCACCCAGCGGGTTACGCGCCTGATCCTGAATGCCCGTAACGGCGTTCTTGAGTGCTGTAGAGGTCGCCGTCGTCACCTGTGAGGATGAGCTGCTGCTGGATGTCTGGTTGTTGGGTTGGCTATCCCGAACCCCACTTCCTTGTGTTATAGCTGTCATGTTGAATTCTCCGCTTATAAAGTTTATGCCTAGTTTGGCACTTAAGTTCTTAACCCAAGCGCCTGAGACATGACAATCATCATCAGACAGGCAGACAACATCCTCCTATCAACGGATAGGGCAAGCATCCCACTTGAACCCAACGCCGATTTGCTTTACAACAACACCTACTCGCAACTATCGCATTAATCGCCTTTGGAGGAACTATGGCAACTCGGGAAGAACTCAGCGCACAAGCATCCGCCTGCAACGACGCAGCCTCTTACGCAGCACTCGCCAAACAGGCAGCCGCAGAACCAGCCGATCTGGACTACGCCAAAGAACTGCTGGCAAAAGGCGAATCCAACTGCTCCTTCCCCGATCATTACGTAGCCGTTGCCGAAGGCTATGTGGCCGCCGGTGATCACGACAAAGCCGCCGCCCTGTATGACGAAGCTGCAAATAGCTGCTTTGATGCCAAAGAAAAAGCCGAAACTGGCTACAGCATTGCCAAATACCTCGGCGACCGCGACAAAGGCCGCGCCCTGCTGGAAGAGGCCATTGCCGAAACCACCAACACCACCGAATTACTGTCTTATGCCGGGTATGTTCAGGATGCTCTGCAAGACAACGAATTAGCCAACAAGCTGTTCAGCAAAGTCACCGCCAACTGCAAAAGCATTGCCGATTACCAGAAACTGGCGACCGACATCAAAAACAGCGGCAACCCCACTACCGCGCTGATGGTCTTCAAAAAAGCGGCACCTTCCAGCAATGACACCACCGATGTGGTCGACTTCGCCAAGGGTCTGAAGGACTTGTTTGGGGATGATAAAGAGGTCGCCGCCACCCTCGCCGATGCTGAAAGCGGCTGCATGTTCCCCGGTCAGTTTGTTGCGCTCGCGGGCGGTTTCATCAACCTGCTCGACGACAAAGCCAAAGCCGAAGACCTGCTCGAACAAGGCAAAAACTTTGCCATGAGCGGCGAAGAAAACCTCGACCTTGCTACCGGCTACGCCAGCTTGCTCGGCGACCAGTCCACTGCTGCCGACATGTACAACGTTGCCCTCAACGAATTCAGCAACAAAGATGACCTGCTGAAACTCGCGGGCTCCGTTGCCGCCAACATGGATGACAAAAGCATCGCAGGCAAAGCATACGACAAGCTCGCCAGCAAACTCAGCAACCCGGCTGACATCGCCATGCTGGCAAAAGCGGTCAACGACAACCTCGGCGACAAAGACAAAGTAGCCAGCCTGTATGCTGCTGCCGAAGAAAAGGCCACCACTGCCGCCGCGCTGGTCACACTGGCAGGCGAAGTCAACGCCAACCTGCAAGACCCCGCCAAAACCAATGCGCTGTACGCCAAAGCCGTGGACGCTTGCAAAGTCTACACCGATGCCACCAGCATCCTCGAAGCGCTTGCCAAAAACCCGGCGGATGCCGCCCTTGCTGCCACTTCCCTGCAAAAAGCGCTGGAGTTGACCGAAACCAATGCCCAAGTGCTGGACGTTGCCCAACGCGCCCAAAAGCTCACCCCCGGCGACAACACCGTGGTAGAACAGGCACTCGACAAAGCCGAAGCCAACGTCAGCTCACTGGACGAAATGCGCAAACTCGCCAACGCATCCAAGCAATTGCTGGCTGATGACACCGAGCGCAACGAGCGTATCGGCGCGAAACTGGCCAAACGTGAAGCCAGCCAAGCGCGTTACACCGAATTCCAGAATCAGGAAAAAACCCTGACACGCCCCGGCCAGTTCATTACGCTAGCCAGTACCGTGGTCGAAGAACTGGAAGATACCTCCTACGCCACCCAGTTGCTGACCACTGCCGAAGAAAAGATGCAGGCAAACACCTTCAGCTTTGCCGCCTACCAGCCGCTGATCGTTGCGGTTGGCAATCTGGTGAAAGACAAAACATGGCTGGCGCGTTTGCTGGACTTGGCTGCCAGCCACAGCAACACGTTCGCGCAAGTACGCAGCCTCGGCGAAACCGTCAGCAAGCAGCTCAGCGACACCGCTTTCGGCAAGGAATGGACGCAGAAATTCTACAGCGCCCAACTCGACAAGCTGGATGCGGGCAGCGCCAGTACTTTCGAGTACAACAAGCTGGCGAAAGTAGTCAAGGAACACCTCGGTGACGACACCCAAGCCCAGCAAATTCTGGACAAAGGCGAAGCCAAGGCCGAAAGCCATTTCCATTTCGCCTACATGGCAGAACTGGCGCAAAAATGGGGCAATGCCGACAAAGCCAAAAGCCTGTACGACAAAGCGACTGCCGCTTGCCACAATCCCGCGCAGCAACGCGAACTTGCCGACCTGATGCGTAAAGCAGGCGTTGCCAATAGCGTGACGCAAGCTGCCACCCAAACCCAAGGCGGCAAAGGCACTTACTGGTAAGGTCGAATGCAAAAGCAGGCTAACCCGATTTTAGCCGGGTTAGCCTGCGATGCATCTGGCGCAATAATGAAAATGTCTTGGGTGTTTTTAAAAAAAATGTGTGAGCTAGGTTAGATGCATTGATTTGACAACAGCGTTTTTAGGGGAAAACGCCTTGATTTAACTAGACGATCGGTCTAATATTGACGGGATGGAAAAACACAGCACTAATATCCGTCGCCGTGGTCGGCCACCCAAGCGATTGGATGAACAGTTCGATACTCGCGAAATGCTTCTGCGTGCAGGTGTCGAGGTTTTGACGGAGAAAGGTTTCAGTGCGACAGGTATTGACGAAATTTTGCGGCGTGTCGGTATCCCGAAGGGGTCGTTCTATCATTATTTCGAGAGCAAGGAAGCCTTTGGTGCTGAATTGATTGCGCGGTACGGTGCCTATTTCGCACGCAAGTTGCAGCACCATTTGGATGATGAGTCACTCTCACCGCTTGAGCGCTTGAAAGCCTTTGTTGCGGATGCTCAGTCCGGGATGGCTAAATACGGTTATACACGTGGCTGTTTGATTGGCAATCTTGGTCAGGAAATGGGGGCGCTACCGGCATCCTTTGGTGAGCGCTTGAGCGCGGTATTTACCGACTGGCAGGAACGGGTAGAGCGTTGTTTGTTAGCGGCGCAAGTGGCTGGTGAGATTCCACCGGACATTGACTGCGAGCAACAAGCCGCCTTTTTCTGGATTGGCTGGGAAGGGGCGGTGTTGCGGGCAAAACTTGAGCGTCAACCTACTGCTTTGCGCATTTTTTCTGATGTTTTTTTCACCGGGTTACAACGCCGGTAATTTTTTATCTTTTTATAGACGATCAGTCTAATTTAGCGAGGCGTGATATATGTTTAAAGCCATCATGATTGAGAAGGACGAAACGGGCTACCGGGCAAACCTTAAGGAGGTTGATGAGTCGCAACTTCCCGCAGGCGATGTGACAGTACGGGTCAGTCATTCAACCCTCAACTACAAAGACGGTCTTGCCATTACCGGCAAGGGGCCGGTTGTCCGCAAGTTTCCGATGGTTCCCGGTGTTGATTTGGTTGGTACAGTTGAAGAGACCAGCCACCCGGCCTATAGCGTCGGCGATGCCGTATTGCTGAATGGTTGGGGTGTTGGCGAAGGTCATTGGGGGGGCTTGGCTCAGAAGGCGCGTTTGAACGGTGAGTGGTTGGTTCCCTTGCCGTCTCAATTTACACCGCAGCAGGCCATGGCTATAGGTACGGCTGGCTATACGGCTATGTTGTGTGTGCTAGCGCTTGAGCGTCACGGCGTGACACCGGACAAGGGGGAAATACTGGTGACTGGAGCTGCTGGCGGTGTGGGTAGCGTTGCTGTTTCCATTTTGTCAAAACTGGGCTATACCGTTGTTGGTGTAAGTGGGCGTCCAGAAGAGAATGCCTACATTAAGCGCCTGGGTGCTAGCGAAGTTCTGGAGCGGTCGGCGTTCTCATCCGCTGGTAAACCACTGGCTCGGGAACGTTGGGCAGGGGCGGTCGATGTCGTCGGTAGCCATACCTTGGCGAATGTGTGCGCTGCTACCCAATACCGTGGCGTGGTGACTGCGTGTGGTTTGGCGGGTGGTATGGATTTTCCTGCGACTGTTGCACCCTTTATCTTGCGCGGGGTGACGCTTGTGGGAATTGATAGCGTTATGTGTCCACGCGCTGAGCGTCTTATCGCTTGGCAACGTCTGGGAACAGATCTGGATATTGCCAAACTGAACCTCATTACTAATGAAATCGGTCTAGCAGAGGCTATTCCCATGGCTACTAAACTGCTAGACGGTCAGGTTCGTGGGCGGGTTGTCGTTGACGTGAATGCCTGATAGCCAGTGATTTGTTCTCCGGCGTGTAGGTATACTTTAAACGCCCACCAATGCTGACCCCTCGAAGATCTGAAAATCGAGGGTCAGCAACGAACCCAATGCTCAAGATGGTTTTTCAGGCGTACATGTCAGGACATTGTTTGCCGCATCCGGGGTAAAGTGCCAAGTGCAAGATTTAACCGGAGCTGTCATTTTCTTGAACACCCCCATACTAGAACCCTCATAATGACAGGCAACATAGAGCGGATTTTTATTCTGCTCAGCCACAGAGCCAAAAGACCACAAGCTATCGCCGCCTTCTTCGGCAAGGCTGTCCGCATTGTCTGGTTCTAGTGGAGCCTGATCTTTAGGCTCACCCGCGTAGAGCGCAATCTCTACCAGATCAACCGTATCACGGATTTCATTGCCATCCGCCGTAACAATTTCGCCAGAACTTTTTTCATACATGCCAGACCAGTCGGCTGGTTCAGATACCAGCTTTGCTTGAATATCCAGCGATAATGGACAGGTATAATCATCCGCAGCCACACCCGCAGAAAACATTGATGCTATTGTCAATAAAAGCCACTTTTTATTCATGATCATTTCTCCTTACAGACTCACTATTCAATCTTACTTATAGACGCTAAAACACCAATAAAGCAGATGCTTTACATAACTTTACACTTCAAATCCCAACTTTATATTCAGCGTGGTCTAAACTTAAAAGTGAGGCTAGATAGTCAATAACCAAATTAAGGAGAACAATCATGAAACCACGTCATTTCATCGTAACTGCGTTAACTACTGCAATCCTGCTAACAATGGGGGGAGCTACTTTTGCAAAAGGCTCTGATCCGGTTCAACAAAAACCGATGCAGAGTGCGCAACAGCAAATGCCAATGAAGCAGTCTCCACAGCAAAAACCCATGCAACAGCACCCGCAGAAAGCACGCTTCATTCGTGTTCATCGGGGTGATACACTCAGCGGGATTGCCCATAAATACCGCACACGAGTTTCCACGCTGAAACGCCTGAACCACCTGCGGGGCGACACAATTTTTGCAGGTCAACGCCTACGCATTCGTTAATCCGGTAACGGGTTTACTATCAACTTCAGGGTGCATTAAATCGCACCCTGAAGTTTTTCGTCTTACCGAAACAATTGATCCCACACTAACCGCTCACCGCAATAATGCAGCAACGCATCAACAATCTGCTGCTTGCGCCCCTGCCGGTGTGATTCAGACTGAATCTGTTGCCAAGCCTTGGCCTCATCCCCGAAATTCAGCTCAATATTGCGCAGGAATTGCGTGATCTGGTACAACGCAGGCGTTCCAGCCCAGCCTTGTTGCGCCTTGACCCACGTTTCAAGCTCGCGGCGACGGCTATTCACCGCCTGATGCTTCGCCCGATACAAAGCCAGCATGTCGGCTTCCACCTTATCCACCACCTGCTGCAAACGTTCGCCATCCGCTAATTGCGTCAGGTCGTAGTGCTTGAACCATTCCACCACCGAAAACAGCATCAAATCGCCAAAAAACTGGCGTTCAAACTCGTCTGAAATATCCATCGCGGCATCATGCTGCTGTTCCACACCGGGGCGGAATCCTTCGTCCTCAGCGGTCGTGCGCTTGTGCAACATCGGCAAGTTGGCCGACACAAAACGTGCGCCGATTTCAGCCTGAATCAAACGCCCCGCTGTCGGCCCCGACATCCGCAGCCGCAAATGCCCAAACGGAATAATGTACTTCAGCCCCTCAAAATTGACGATGTAGTTACCGGGGTAAATCGTGCGTGCCGGAGCCAGTGCTGTCACAGCGCTATCAGGCTGAAACGCCGTTTTGCGGGTCAGATGTTCCCCAAAAAAGAACGCCTGCAAACGCCCCGCAAAGGTCGCCAAACAAGCCGTATGGTCATGCGCCCCCGTTAACGGACAACGGTAGTCAAAATGATCTACCTGCTGCTTAAAGCCAAACATGTTCGCCATGTCGTGATAAGCCGCATCCCCCGGCAAGGGCGTGTCACGGTGGAACTGGCAGTCAGATTGCGGCGCAAGCCCAGCGATTTCATGCAGAAAAGCGGTCACGTCATCCAGAAAATTAGCCGCCATCACCGCAGGCGATACCGGCGGGTCGCCCACCAGTTTCCCGGTCAGCATCGCAATGTCGTTGGTTTGGAAAATCTGGTTGATGTGGTGAAAATAATCCAGTTCCGGCAAAAACAACTGGTCGCTATCCACCAGATAATACAGGGTGCGCTCTTTATCCTCAGTGAGTTGCAGCATTTTCAGGTAGCTGAGGTTGCGGTTGGCGGCCTGCCCCTTACGGTAAAAGCGTTCAGCCGGTTGCGTGGTCAGCACCCTGCCCAACTGCTGGCGCTGCGCTGCCGGGATGCTTTGCAATACCTGATATTGTTCGGGCAAATCGAAATGAATAACGTCCAAGCCTTTCGCGCAATACTTCGCTACTAACGCCTTGTGCGCGTCGATATGCGGCGGTTCACGACTGTCTTCCGCAACCACGATCGTCATACCGCCGCGATAAGCATAACGCTCACCCAGCTGGAAAATGCTTTCCAAGCAATTGCGCAAATGCGGCGGGCGGTCAGCCACCGGAATGCTGATAATGAAACGGTAAAAGTCAGTAACACCCGACATAAGCAACCCTTAGCGGCGTGAGGAATAATTCGGGTAAGCATCCTGATCAATCATTAGTTCGATCAGGTTAATCCCGCGATGAAAATCAGCTTGTGCAAACACCCGTTCGCAATCGGCATCGGTTTCTATTTTAAAATGGTTAATCCCAAACGATTGCGCCAACAAAGCATAATCCGGGTTTTTAAAATCGCAATCCAGAAAACGCTGTTCATACTGCTGATGCTGGTTTTTACGGATCAATCCCAAAGTCTGGTTATTGAACAACACAATGTTTAAGGGAATGTGGTAATTCACCGCTGTCATGATCTCCATGCAGCACATTTGAAAACCACCATCGCCAATCACCGCAAAAGTTGGCTTGTCCACCGTAAAGCGTGAACCAATCGCTGCCGGGATAGCATGACCCAGCGATGAAACCCCGGTATTCGGTACAAAATGATCTTGAGGGGTGACGCGATAAAAATTCTGCGCAAAAATAATATTATCGTCCACCAAAACGATGCCATCGTTAAACTGCTGTTCCAGCAAGGCGAAAAAGGTTTTTACCAAATCAAACTTTTCACCGAAAATCACCGCACCGTCTGCTTCCATTTGCTGGTCGATGCCGCGTTTGAAGGCAGCCAAATCCGGGCAGATTTTGGGTTCAATAACCCGCTGGGCGCACCAGCCATTAATCGACTGTAAAAAATCCCCAAGGTCGGATTGAATCGCCAAATCAGCCTTGAAGACCTTTTCCAGTTGCGTCACATTGCGGTCGACTTGAATAATCTTTTTGCCGTTTAATAACGCGGCATTCCACACATAACTGGTGCGCTCATTAAAACCCGCACCCAGCAAAATAATCAGGTCAGCTTCATGTATAAAATAGTGCATGGCATGACCGCCGGAAGTGACCCCTAAACTGCCGAGTGAAAGTGCTGAACGCTCATCAATCGCGCCCTTGCCTTTCAAACTGGAAGCGACTGGAATATTCAAACGCTGACTGAATTCGCACAAGGCATCATGGGCGGTAGCGGACTGAATGCAGCCATAACCTGCCAACACCACGGGGCGCTTGGCGCTACGGATCATGTCACCGCACTGTTCCAGCGTTTGCGGGGCAATTTTCAACTTTGGCAAAGGGTGTAAATCGGGCAACTTGTCGAGAATCGACGCATCCACCAGTTCTTTTTGCACATTCACCGGAATGCTTAAGACCACGGGGCCGGGGACATCCGACACCAGTTGCCGTGCCGCTTGATTGAGCACATTGACGAGGTAATCGGTACGTTCGATCAGCTTGTGGTAGCGGGTCACGCCGGAAAACAGCGCGGTTTGGTCGATGCTGCCGCCTTCGCCCGAGCTTTCCTGCAAGCCGCCGCGCCCAAAAATGTAGGTGGGCGCTTCGCCAGTAATCACCAGCACCGGCAATTTGTCGGCATAGGCGTTAGCAATGCCAGTAATCAGGTTACTGGCACCGGGGCCAGCCGTGGTGATGCAAGCACCGATGCGGCCGCTCACACGGGCATAACCACCCGCCATGAACGCCGCACCTTGTTCGTGCTTGACCAACACTGTCTGGATACCAGACCCATACAGGTCATCGTAAACCGGCAAAATATGTGCACCGGGCATCCCAAAAAGGGTATCGACACCCAAACGGTGCAGAAATTTGACGAGGAGTTCGCTGACCTGAATTTTCATGGGGTGCGATTATACCCCGTATTCCGCCACCAAACGGAATTCCCCGCCTGCCGGAACGTTTACCACGTCGTCCGCCGCATTGGTGGTTTCGACGCAAACGAAACGGGTGTAATCGTCATCCTGCAAATCGGCCATGCCTGCCGCGATTTTTGCCCACGGATTCCACACCACGGCGGTTTTGTTGCCGCTGGAAGTGATACGGATGGTACGGTTCTGTGCACCATCGACAATCGCCAATTCCGCCGGGACACCAAGGTAAACCCGGTCAACTTCACTGTTGATGCTGATTGCGCCGGACTGCTGCTTGGTTTCACCGTTACCGTCAGCGGCTTTGTCGAGGTATTGCGTCCCTTCCAGCCCGGTGACAGTCGTTTTGGCAATATCGCCCACTGCAAAATAAGTGTGCAGCGCTTGGGTAATGTTGAACGCCTGATCGCCGGTGTTCTGTGTGACCAGTGCCAACTGCAAGGTTTTACCGACGGTAATTTCCATTGCCAACTTGAACGCATAAGGCCAGATTGCCAGCGTTTCCGGGGAAGAAGCCACGCCCAGCCTCACGGTGGTGGAACCGTCGGCATTTTCGCTGCTACCCCACACTTCCCACATCCGGTTACGCATGAAACCGTGTGCTGGGCGGCCTTTGCCTTCTGGGTCAGCGCCAAACCACGGCCAGCAAATCGGTACGCCGCCCTTGATCGCCTTGCCTGCTGCGTAATAAGCCTTGTCGCTGACAAACAGCAGATCCGCCGCGCCTTTGGGCTGGAAAGACAACACTTGCCCGGCGTATACCGAAATCACAGCATCGGCATGGTCATTGCTAACGTTGATAAAGGGCAAACCGCCGTTGCCTTCTACATGGGTAATGGTCATGGTGCATTCCTGTTTATGGTTTAAATCGGCGCTAATCATACCGTATCACCCGGCGAAGGTGCAGCCGTGCGAAGCTTTGCTTTAGCCAAACGATTGGCATTGGTGACAACCGTGACGGAAGACAACGCCATCGCCGCCCCAGCAATCATCGGGTTCAGCAACAACCCCATGAAGGGATACAGCACCCCTGCTGCTATCGGAATACCCAACGAGTTGTAGACGAATGCACCCAACAGGTTCTGCCAAATCGTGCGGTTGGTGGCCTTGGAGATGGCAATCGCATCCGCAATCCCGCGCAGGGATGATCCCATCAGGGTAATGTCGGCGGCGGCAATCGCCACATCCGTGCCTGCCCCGATGGCGATGCCGATGTCTGCCCGCGCCAGTGCCGGGGCATCATTCACCCCATCACCCACCATCGCAACGCGGTGGCCTTGCTGTTGCAAGTCCGCAATGACCTGTGATTTGTCGGCGGGCAGCACGTCGGCGTGCAGCGTGAGAATACCAACCTGTTGCGCAATGTGTTCCGCCACTGCCCGACGGTCGCCGGTCAGCATAATGACATTCAGCCCTTGAGCTTGCAGGCGTTGAATGCTGGCCTTTGCATCATCCTTGATGGCATCCGCAATGCCGAGCAGCATCAGGATTTGCTGTGAATCGGCCAGAAACACCGGGGTTTGGCCTTGCGCATCCAGCGCGTGCAAGCGGGCTTGCCAAGGTTCCAGCGCCAAATGTTGCTGCTGCATCAGGCGGGTATTACCGATGAAATACGTTTGCCCGTCGACCGTCGCTTGCACACCGTGCCCGGCGATGGCGTTGAAATCCTTAACGGGCAAATCCTGCAAACCTTTGCCCTTGGCGGCGGCGCGAATGGTTTCGCCCAAGGGATGTTCCGAACCACGTTCCAGACTGGCGGCCATTTGCAGTAAACGTTCAGCATCCTGCCCGTCCGCCACGTAGGTCGTGTTGAGGCTAGGCTTACCTTGGGTAATCGTGCCGGTTTTATCCAGCACGATGGTGTCCAGCTTGGCGGCCTGTTGCAACGCATCACCGTTACGGATCAGGATACCGGACTGCGCCGCCCGCCCGACCCCGGCAATGATCGAAATCGGCGTAGCCAAACCCAGCGCACACGGGCAAGCAATCACCAGCACCGTCATGGACGTGACCAGCGCGTAACTCAAGGAAGGTTCCGGCCCCAGCCAGTACCACAGCATGAAGGTAAGGATGGCGATGGAAACCACCACCGGCACAAACACCGAGGCCACTTTATCCACCAGCCGCGCAATCGCCGGTTTGGAACTTTGCGCCTGACGAATCATGTCGATGATTTGCGCCAACACCGTATCCGCGCCGATATGACTGACCTGCATCAGAAAGCTGCCGGAACCGTTCATCGTGCCACCCGTAACGCTGTCGCCCGCCACTTTGGCAACCGGCACGGATTCGCCAGTGAGCATGGATTCATCCACATACGACTGGCCTTCCAGCAGCTTGCCGTCCAACGGAATGGTTTCGCCCGCCCGTACCCGCAGGGTTTCTTCCAGCCCCACCTCTTCCAACGGCAAATCCAGATCTTCGCCGTTGCGGATAACGTGGGCAATCGGCGGTTGCAGCTTCATCAAGCTTTTAATCGCGGCAGACGTGCGCCCCCGCGCCCGCATTTCCAGTGCATTACCAACACTGACCAAGGCGATGATCACCAGCGCGGCCTCGAAGTAAGCGTGCCGCGCCAGCGAGGGGACAACCGTCGGGAACAGCACCACCAACATCGAATAAAACCAAGCCGTGCCCGTGCCGAGCGCGATCAGCGTATCCATATTGCTGCTGCGGTGCTTGAGTTGCTGCCATGCGCCTTTGTAGAAATGCCCGCCGGAATAGACCATCACCACCAGCGTCACCAGCCCGGCAATCAGCCAAAACCAGCGACCTGCACCCTCAATACCGGGCAGGAAACCCGGCATCATCCCCGCCAGCATCAGGAAAGCCCCCGGAACCCCGGCAACCCACACCCGTTTCCACAAGTGCTGGTATTGCTGCTGTTCGTGCGCTTCTTTTTCAGCTTCGGCGGCGCGGCCTTGCATGACGGCGGCGGTGAAACCGGCATCCTTGACGGCTTTTACTACGGCAGCGGGGTCAACATTGCCCGTGACCATTGCAGTGCGCTCCGCCAGATTGACGCTGGCTTGGGTGACACCGGCAACCGCTTGCAGGGCTTTTTCGACCGCGCCGACACAACCGGCACACATCATGCCGGTGACGGAAAGGCGAATGGTGGGTGCTGACATGGCCTTAATCGCTTTGCAGGCTAGTGGGATAACCGGCTGCGTTCAGCGTGTCGATGACCTGCTGGGCATCAACGCCGCCTTCGACTTCGGCACTGGCAGAGGCCAGATCAACCGTGACCTTAGTGACGCCCTCCAGTGCTTCCAGCTTGGACTGCACGTTGCTGACGCAACCGCCGCACATCATTTTTTCAACTTTGAATTTCATAGTTATCTCCGTTTCAGGTTTGAATCCAGTTATTGTACAGCGCGGTTCCGGCGACACCTAACGCCACTACCGCGATGATGGCTTGCACCCAATTGATCATTTGAATGGGTTCTTTCACCCTGATTTCACACACACCACCGGGGCAATGGCTGGCTTTGGTGCGGTTGAACAGATTGTAGATACTACAACCAATACAAATACCAAAGGCGGCCTCACTGAAAAGCAAGATTAAACAGGCGAGGCAAACGTAGATTTTGAGCGGAGTCATCACTTCCAGCAAGACAACCCAGCGAAACATGACGATGGCGAGAATCAAACCAATGCTCCACGCAAACCGCTTTTGCGCCGCGCCGACGTATTCTGGCTTTTGATGTGATACAAAAAAACGCCCCACAATCAGGCTAGGTGCGTATTTGGGATTGACCAAAACGCGGATAAAGAAATCCACCAAAAAAAAGATAATAAAAATACTGGTGTAGCGGAAATCCATCGTTCGATACGCATACAAAAATGACATGAACGCACACACAAACAGCAGACCGGCGGCGGCACGTGCTTCACGCTCATTCAACACTCGCACGTCGTAACCAGCGACGACTTCTCCAAAGTGGAAATATGGTTTCATTATTTCGTTATCATCTCTTATGAAGTACTAAAAAAACCAGTCCTACCTGTTGGTAAGGCTGGTATTGGTGAAGATGTTATTTTTTCACATCCTCCGCTGCTGGTGTAGCTTCCGCTTTCTGGAACGGCGCAAAGCGGGCAGTCATTGGCGCAGGCGTGACCGACAACAGCACTTTCATGTCATCGCTGATGTTGAAGTCGCCGCTTCCCTTTAGCAAGTTTTCTTCGGCAGGTTCGAGCTTCACTTCGACTTTGGTTTCACCCGACAGCACCGTAGCAGTAGCGGTCATCCCCACACTCGGCTGGGCTTCGTTGCCGTGATTCATGACGTACACGGTGATGTCCTTGTCTTTAATCACCAATTCGAGATGATGGGTGTCAGTCATGCGTACCTGCCCGCCATGCGGGGATTTTTGGGTGTCGAGGAATTCATCGGTATGCGCCATTGCGTAACCGGCCATCAGCAGGGATACAGCAAACAGGGTAGTTTTAAACAGTTTCATGGTTAGCTCCTTGATTGGATAGTAAAGAAATCAGGGGCTTTTCGCCCCAACGGTAAAACAATACGGGGGTAAGCAAGGTATCCAGCAGGGTGGAACTGACCAACCCGCCAAAAATCACCAAAGCCACCGGATGCAAGATTTCCTTGCCCGGATCGCCCCCCGCCAACAGCAGCGGCAACAGTGCAAACGCTGCTACCAGTGCGGTCATCAGCACCGGCACCAGCCGTTCCAGACTGCCACGCACAATCATGGCCGTACCGAAGGTTTCGCCTTCCTGCGCGACCAGATTGATGTAATGGCTGATTTTGAGGATGCCGTTACGGGTACTGATCCCTGCCAGCGTGATGAAACCGACCAGACTGGCCACCGACAATGCCTGCCCGGCAAGCCACAGTGCGATGACACCGCCGACCATTGCCAGCGGAATATTACCCATGATGATCAGTACCAACACGCTGGATTGGTAACGGCTGTACAGCACCAAAAAGATCAACGTCAATGACACCAACCCCAGCAAGGCAATCAACTGACTAGCTTCTTCCTGTGCTTGAAACTGCCCTTCCAGTTGAGTGAAATAACCTTCGGGCAGGGGGAATTTCGCCAATTCTGCACGGATGTTGCTCACCACTTGCGCCATGTCTGCCCCGCCTGCGGCATTGGCTGATAGCACGATGCGGCGACGGCTGTTTTCGCGCACGATCTGGTTGGGGCCGCTGCCGTCTTCGATGCTGGCAACCTTACTCAGTGGGATATAGCCTGCGTGGGTTTCCACCAACAAATTGCGCAAACCTTGCGCGGTGCGGTCACTGTCCTGCAAGCGGATCACCACGTCGGCGCGGCGGTTGTTGTCGATCACTTGCCCGACAGTTGTGCCATTGGAGAGGGTTTCCAGTGCATGATTGATACTTGCTGGGGTCGCACCGTATTGCTGCGCCTTGCTGTAATCGACCCGCACCTGTAATTGCGGGATACGTACCTGCTTTTCGAGCTGCAAATCGACCAAGCCGGGGATGCCTGCCAAGCGCGTTTGTAAATCGCTTGCCAGACTGCGCAAAGCATCAGTGTCATCGCCGAAGATTTTCAGCGCAATCTGCGCCCGTACCCCTGACAGCAAATGATCCAGCCGATGCGAAATCGGTTGTCCAATGTTGATGGAAGCGGGAATCACTGCCAAGCGGGCGCGGATGTCAGCTAACACTGCCTCGCGGGGTCGTTCTGACGGCTCAAGGTCTACGTCGATTTCGCTGGAATGCACGCCTTCCGCGTGTTCGTCGAGTTCCGCCCGCCCGGTACGTCGCCCGACCTGCGTAACCTCTGGCACTTGCAGCAACAGATTTTCTGCCAATGTCCCCATGCGGTTGGATTCAGTCAGGGAAATGCCCGGTTGCAACATCAAACTCACCGTCAACGTGCCTTCGTTGAAGGCAGGCAGAAAGGCTTTGGGGAAAAACGGGATGCTAGCAGCGGCGATTAATACGACGATTACGGCGGCACTGAGCAACAGGCGGGCGCGAGGGAATGACCAGTTCAGCAAGCGTTCGTCAGCGCGTTTGAGGAAGCGAACCAGTGGGGAGTCGCCATGTGCTTTCCCGCTCTGTTTCCTCAATAAGTAATAACACAACACCGGCGTGACCGTGACAGCCACTCCCAAACTTGCCAATATCGACACGATGTAGGCAATCCCTAACGGCGTAAATAGCCGCCCCTCAATTCCCGCCAGAAAGAACAGCGGCACGAAGACCAGCACCACAATCAGCGTGGCATACACCACCCCGGAACGCACTTCCCGCGAAGCGGCTGCAATCACGCGCAAGGCAGGCAAGGGTTGCGATAACAACGCATTCTGGCGCAAGCGGCGCAGCACGTTTTCCACATCCACCACCGCATCGTCCACCAGTTCCCCCAAGGCAATCGCCAAACCACCCAGCGTCATGGTGTTGACCGACAAGCCAAACGCATGGAACACCAGCCCCGCCGCCAGCAAGGAGAGCGGGATGGCGGTGAGTGAAATCAGCGTGGTGCGCACATTCAGCAGGAACAAAAACAGCACGATTACCACCATGATTGCGCCGTCACGCAAGGCTTCTTCCACATTGCCGATGGCGCTTTCGATGAAATTCGCTTGTTTGAAGAGGATATTGTCAGCTTTCACCCCCGCAGGCAGGCTACGGTTGAGGTCTGCTAACGCCGCTTCCACTTGGCGGGTGAGTTGCACGGTATCGGTGGACGGCTGCTTTTGCACCGAGAGGATCACCGCTGGTTTGCCCTTGAAACTGGCTTCGCCGCGTTTTACCCCAGCGGCAAATTCTACTTTTGCCACTTGTTGCAACAGGATGGGCACGCCGTCGCGGTGTGTCACCACCAACTGGCGCATATCCTCCAGCTTGGTGGTGCGCCCGATATTGCGGATCAGGTATTCCTGCGCCTGTGCTTCCAAAAAGCCGCCGCTGGTATTGCTGGCAAACCCGGCGAGTGCGGTCTGTATTTGCTCAAGGCTGATAGTGAGGCGTTCCATGTTCGCCACATCCGGTGTTACGCGGTATTGGCGGACTTCGCCACCCATGGGAATCACTTGCGACACGCCGCTGATACTCAATAAGCGCGGACGGATAACCCAGTTGGCTAAGTCCCGCACTTCCATCGGTGTTGCCTTTGCACCCTCTTCCACTGTCATCGCAATCAGCAGGATTTCCCCCATGATCGAACTGATGGGCGACAATTGCGGCGTGACTCCGGCGGGCAATTGCTGGCTGACCGTGCCGAGCCGTTCGGAAACTTGCTGGCGGTTGCGGTAAATATCCGTTCCCCAGCCAAATTCTACGTACACAATCGACAAGCCCACGCCGGAAACCGAACGTACCCGCGTGACGCCTTCCAGCCCGTTCATGGCGGTTTCCAGCGGGAAGGTGACGAGTTGTTCGACTTCTTCGGGAGCCATGCCCTCGCTTTCGGTCATCAAGGTGACGGTGGGTTTATTGAGGTCAGGGAAAACATCCACCGGCAACTGCGGCAAGGTAAACAGCCCGTACAACATCAACAGCAATGCACCTACCAACACAAACAGGCGTTGGCGCAAACTGATTTGAATAATCGCGTTAAACATGGCTGCCTCCTAGCGCACTTGGGTGAGCAAAGCCGCACCGATGGTAACGGCACGCACGCTGCTATCGGGTAAGCCTTCCAGCACCACCACGGTTTCCGCATCCAACGGTTGTACGTTCACCTTATGTGGAGTGAAACGTTCGGCGCTGGTATGCAGCCATACCGTTGGTTCTTGCTGGCTATTGTTGACCACGGCGCTGGCGGGCAAAGGCGTGCCTTGGCGTGTGAGTTGGGTTTGTACGGCAATTTTGAGGGGTTGACCGATGGCAAGTGTGTCTGCCCCCTCCACCCGAAAACGTAGTGGCAACGCTTGGTTGCGTAATTGTTGGCTAGCGCCGACGAAGGCGAGTTTGAGGGTTTGCCCCGCGACGACGGCGGATGCACCGCTGATTTGCGCGGCAAGGCTGGGGTCGTAAGCCAAGGCTTCCACTTGCAAGCGTGAGGTGTCGATGATGTCAAACAAAACATCGCCTGCGTTGGCTTGTTGCCCGACTTGGACAGTGGCGGTGCTGATAATGCCGGACAGCGGCGCACGTAAGGTTTCCGGTTGTTGTACGCGACTTCCCTGTAAGGCTTTTAAACGGGCATTGAGGGTATCGGCGACATTACGCGCGGCATCGACTTCCATTTGTGGAATGACTCCAGCAATGCTGGCGAGGCGTGTTGCGTTTTTCTCAGCTAAACCCAGTTCGGCACGGACTTCCGCTATTTTTTCTTGCTGGTCGGCTTTGTCGGTATTGCTAGCGGCAGGTTCGAGAATGGCAAGGACTTGCCCTTTTTCCACACGGCTTCCCAAGGTTGGAAAGCCAGCGGTGGGTGCAAGTAAGCGTCCACTCATGGTGGGTTGCAGGCGGGCGCTGGCGTTGGGGTCAGTGACGACCACACCGTTGAGTTCAATGCTTTGCGCCACGCTTTGCGGTTTGGCGGAAACGGTACGAATGCCTAACAAGTGTTGCACAGGTTTGGGCACGAAGACGCTGCCATCCGTTAAACGGGCAGGTTTGTCTTGCGCATTCGCGGGCAAAGCAGCAGCGGGGGCTTCGTCGGCGTGGCTGTGATCTTCACCGCCATGAGCGAAAGCGGCTTTGGGTAAGAAGGTATCTTCTAGTAGATTGCCCCATAATTTCCACCAAGGGGAGGACTCCGCTGTTCCCTGTTGCTTGACTTCAAGGTCGGGTTTAGGAATATCGGCCTTGCCTGCCAGCAAATCATTGACGCCTTTGGCTTGGATACTGACGGTCAGTTCATAATATCCGGGCTTGGCAAGCCATGCGGCATCCGCCTGTGCCACGCCATTGGCATCGGTTTGCAGGACAAGTTTTTGCCCCTTGCTTTCCAGTTCCACTTTGGCGTTGGGAATCGGTGCGTTGGTAGCGAAATGGTCGGCATACAAAGTCAGTTGGCCTTCGTGCAGAATACCGAGCAATTCGACATCGGGTGAAGCCAGTTCCAGCCGTACCCCGGTGCTGACAGGGGTAATAATGGGCGCAGGTGCATCATCGGCGTGGCTGTGGTCTTCGCCACCGTGCGCAAACACGGGAAGTGAAAGGCTTGCCATACCCACAAGCAAGCCACCGTACCATGCGGCAACAATCTGTTTTTTCATGTTTTTGTCCAGTACTGTAGGTCAGGCTCTAGCCCGACAAGAAACGTTGGAATATTGGGATAGATGTCGGACTGAAGTCCGACCTACAGTTCAGGCAATCGGAGGGCGATAGAGCACGTCGGTGCGTTCGGGCAGGACTTGTGAGGGCAGAAGCGTGGCGATAAAGTCACTGGCAGGTGCAGCGACTAGCATATCTGGCAGGCTGAGGATAAATTGCCCGTGCTGTAATTGGTCACAATGGCAGGTATCGGCAGCGGTATGGCTGGTTTGTTTCTGCCTATCCAAGCAGCAAGTGTGCCCGGATGCCTGCATATCCATCGTTTGCGGCATTGTTTGCACATGAGCACACATCATCGTCGCTGACCAGACAGGCAAGGCAGCCATCAGTAACATGAGGAAAATGATGATATGTTTACGCATAATTCAAAACTCTAGCAGAAGTGTCTTGCTCATGCAAAATGCACCTATCCCACAACGGATTTGGATAAGCTGCCAGACCCTGATATTCTCGACATAACTGATAATATCACCGTCAATGCAAGGATACGGAAGAACCTTACCAACCATGAAGATTACCCAACGCTTACGCTGGCTAATGGCAGGCGGCATGTTGCTGCTGACACTGCTGTTCCTGTTATTCCTGTTTTTTGCCACCAAAAACTTTCTCGACCTGTGGGATCGCCTGCACCAATTGCCAACATGGTTATTTTACACCTACAGCACCCTGATTATGGCGGTGGTATTATTCAGTGGCTGGGTTATTGTCAAACTGGTCTTTGGCGGGCCAAGGGCGAAGACCATTGCCCGCCCACTCCCCAAACCTGTCACCGAAGTAGGTCTGACACAAGAAATTGAGCAAATCAAAACTGCCGGGATGGATACCACCAAGCTGCAAGTCGAGCTTGACCGCTTGAACGCCCGTAAAGCCGCCGGACAAGTACACATTGCGTTCTTCGGTGACATTAGTACCGGAAAATCTTCCATTATCAAGGCATTGCTGCCGGAAGCTGGGGTGGAAATCAACCTGCGGGGTGGCTCTACCCGCGACATCCGCGAATACACTTGGCAGACCATTGCAGGCGACCACCTGATGCTGACCGACCTGCCGGGGCGCAACGAAGCCGAAGGCACGCTCGACGCGGCTGCCCGTGATGAAGCCATCCGCGCCCAGATTGTGGTTTACGTCACCGACTCCGACCTCAGCCGCAGCCAATATCAGGATGTGCTGGAACTCGCCGCCTTTGGCAAGCCCATGTTGATTGCCATCAACAAAAGCGACCAGTACACGCCGGAAGAACAGGCACAACTCGTCCAACGCATCCGCTCCCGCTTCGGCGAAGTGGCATCGCCCGATATTGTTTTCATCCAGTCTGGCGGTGTGGAAGAAATCGTCCGCGTTTACCCGGACGGGCGCGAAGAAACCGTGCAACGCCCCCGCAAGACGAACGTTTCCGCTCTCGCCAACCACTTACAAACCGACATTGACCAGCGGCTGGAATGGCTTTCACAACAACGCGACACCAGCGTGCTGAATCTGGTACAAGAAAAGCTCGATACCACCCGTGTGGACTACCGCCGGGCGCAAGCTGAAAAGATCGTGCGCAGTTATACCCACAAAGCCATACTAGGTGCACTGGCTTCGGTCAGCCCCGGTACTGATTTGGTCATTCAGGGTGTCATCGGCACACGTATGGTGCAAGAACTCTGCAAACTGTACGATAGCCCGGTCAGATCGCTCGACATTGACCAGTTCTTGAATTTCAGTCAGGGACAGGTGAAAAAAAGCGTGCCGTTGCTTCTGGCGGTTGCCGGTAATGGCCTGAAAGCTTTCCCCGGCATTGGCACAGTAGCGGGGGGATTGGTACACGCCGTCGCCTACGGGCTGATTTTCGACGCGCTCGGCCGCGCCGTTACCTATACACTCGAACAACGCGGCACGCTCAAAGCAGCACCCGCAGCAGCAACATTTCAGGAGATGCTCAGTGGAAATCTGGAAGAACGTACAAAAACATTTGCCAGATTGGTTCTTGAACAATATCGGGGTAAGTAAGCAAGAAAACACCGCCGTAGTGGAGGTTCCTCCGCCGAACACCGGTGACACCCACCTGCAACTTGCCACCGAAAGCTTGCGCCAGTTACTGGATGATACTCGCATTCCCGACGACATCCGCGAGAGCCTGCGGGATGACTACACCCAGGTGCGCGGAATGCTCGACAAACTGGAGTACGGACACCTGCATGTCGCTGTGTTTGGGCGCGTCAGCGTCGGTAAATCCTCCCTACTTAATGCCTTGCTCGGCCAGCCAGTATTCAGTGTCAGCGTCCTACATGGCGAAACCCGCAGCGTCAATATGCAGCAATGGCAGGAATACAGCGATGGCGGGATTTACCTCATTGACACCCCCGGCATTAACGAAGTCGACGGCGAATCCCGCGAAAAAATGGCGCATGAAGTCGCTAACCGTGCCGATCTGGTGCTATTTGTGGTGGATGGCGACCTGACCGATGTGGAATTTCAGGCGCTCAAAATCGTCACGGGTTCGCACCGCCCCACCCTGTTAATCGTCAACAAGGCCGACCGCTACACTGAAGAAGAGCAGCGCCAGTTGCGCGGCATTATGCGTACCCGTACCCAAGGCATTATCGCCCCCGAAAATCTGGTGTTCACCACCGCACAGACCAAGCGCCAAACCGTCATTTACGTGGATGAAAATGGCGAGGAGCGTGAAAGCATCCGTGAACGCTCGGTCAATATCAGCGCCCTCAAAACCCGCCTGTGGGATATTATCGAGTCCGAAGGCAAAACCCTTTCCGCCCTCAACGCCTCACTGTTTGCCGGGCATCTCAGCAAGGAAGTCGGGCAACGTATTCTTGCCATCAAACGCGAACTCGGCGAAAAAACCATCCGCATGTACTGCCTGGGCAAGGGTGTTGCTGTCGCCCTGAATCCGATTCCCATCGCTGACTTGCTCGCCGCCGCCGTGCTTGACGCTGGCATGATCATCCACCTGTCAAAACTGTACGGCTTGCCCATTTCGCGTAATGAAGCCAGCGACCTGATCCGCACCATACTGGGACAAATGCTGTTACTGGCAGGTACGGTGTGGGCGGTGAATCTGGTGTCTGCTGCCCTCAAACTCGGCACCGGCGGTATTTCCACCATCATCACAGGTGCTGCCCAAGGGGCAATCGCGTGGTATAGCACTCTGGTCGTCGGGCGCGTTGCCGAAGAGTGGCTGGCAAATGGCAAATCCTGGGGTGATGCGGGGCCAAAACTCACCGTGGAACGGATTCTGGACTCGCTGGATCGAGACTCGGTGCTCACCGAGGCGCGTGAAGAAATCCTCACCTATTTGCACAAAACCGTTAAAAGCAATCCCGGCACCTGATAAGGGTTTTATTCATGCAAAAAGGGCGACTGAAACCAGTCGCCCTAAAGCTATTTGCCCGTGAGAGTGCTAATGCTTAACGAAACAAGGTGAATGGTGACAGTAAACCACCTATACCACCGTAATCCTGTACCGCTTCCTTGGTAGCTGAGGTATGCACCTGAATCTTGTCACCCGCAACTACCACTGGGTCAGCTACTTTGCCCATTTCCACTTCTGACAACAGCACGGTATAAGGCTTACCCCCCCGGAACACAGTGACATTATCTTTCACCGCCAGACGGCTCAAACCTTCCGCCAACGCAATGGCTTGTGTCAGCGTAGTATCACCCGCCAGTGGGTAAACGCCCGGCTTATTGACTGCACCTGAAACGGTGATTTTGCTGGCAGTAGATTCTTTCACCAACACATTCACTTGTGGATTGTGCATGTAATCCTTTTCCAGACGGGTAGCAATCTGCTTTTCCAACTGGCTCGCAGACAAACCCTGCGCCCGTACTGTGCCGATCAAAGCGAGGGTGATATTGCCATTGTCATCAACACGTACTTCCTTAGAAAGATCTGGCACTTTGAATACGTCGATTTCCAGCAAATCCTGGGGTGCAATCCGGTCACTGCCTGAAGTGCCCGTTGGCAAACTGGCTGACGCTACACTCGCGGTAGAACCCGGCAAAGCCGAGTGCTGGGGGATATTATTGGAACAGGCTGACAGAATCATCGCAGCCAAAAACGGAAACATTAATTTCCAAGTCACTTTCATGGGAATCTCCCTGATAATATTTTTAACAATTTAGTGGGATAAGGGGTTAGCCTTCTTCGCATCGGATACTAAATACCCTAACGATCATTCGCGACACCCGATGGTCTGAACGTAAACAATCCGCAGACAACAGGACTATAGACCAAATTGACACTCGCTATCGTCTCTTATATAGCACAAACGTTAATTATAGCCCTGCGGATTATGCTTCTGCCAGTGCCAGGTATCTTGACACATTTCCACCAGATTTTTCTCGGCTTTCCAGTGAATCAATTGCTCAGCCAAAGCGGGGTCAGCATAACAACAGGCAATATCCCCAGCACGCCGCGCAACAATACGGTAAGGCACTTCACGCCCGCTGGCTTCTGCAAAAGCTTTCACCATATCCAGCACCGAATAGCCTTGCCCAGTGCCAAGGTTAATCAGCAGCAGGTTAGGCACATCCCCACGCAGAAAAGCTTCCAGCGCTTTCACATGGCCTTTTGCCAAATCCACCACGTGAATGTAGTCACGTACCCCCGTGCCATCGTGCGTCGGGTAATCACCACCAAACACGGACAGGTATTCGTATTGCCCCACGGCGACACGGGCGATATACGGCATCAGGTTGTTGGGAACGCCCTGCGGGTCTTCACCGATCTTGCCGCTTTCATGCGCCCCAACCGGATTGAAATAACGCAACAAAGCAATCTTCCACCCAGGGTCTGCCTTGTAAAGATCGCCGAGCATTTCCTCAATCATCAACTTGGAACGCCCATACGGGTTAGTAGCAGACAGCGGGAAATGCTCCTGAATCGGGGTGGTATGCGGGTCGCCATACACCGTGGCGGAGGAGCTGAACACAATATTCCTGACCCCATGCCGCTGCATCGCCTGTAATAGCGACACCGTGCCCGCGACATTGTTGTCGTAATAGTCCAGCGGTTTCTCAACCGACTCACCCACCGCTTTCAAACCGGCGAAATGGATGACGCTATAAATAGCCTGTTCCTTGAAAATCCTGTCGAGCAGCACCGGGTCACGAATATCGCCTTCGTAAAACGGAATGGTCGCTTGCCCGCTAATCTCGGCGACGCGGCGCAGTGATTCCGGCGAACTGTTACACAGATTATCCAGTACCACCACCTGAAAGCCTGCTGCCAGCAGCTCCACACAAGTATGGGAACCGATGTAACCTGCCCCGCCTGTTACCAGAATCATTTTGCTTGTTTGCATGTTGTTTGCCCTCGTGAATTGACAAGCGTAACGGCTGTTACGCCTGCCTTAGGGTAACAAAAATAGATCAGGACTTGTCTGCCTTAATTTCCGCTTTATTGGATACTTTGTCGGTTTTTACCGCAGCGTCCACTTTTTTATCGGCCTTGTCATCCTTCATATCAGCTTTGTCAGCAGTTGTGCCATTTTTCTCAGTTGATTTGCCAGCAACGGTAGCTGCACCTTCTGTCAGAGAAATGTCTTCTTTGATCTTATCGAACATTTTGTCGCCAATACCCGGCACTTCCTTAATTTCTTCCAGTGTCTTGAATTCGCCGTGCTCAGTGCGATACGCAATAATGGCTTCAGCTTTCTTGGCACCGATACCATTCAGCGAATCCAGCGCGGCAGCATCGGCGGTATTGATATTGACGGTTTCCGCCAAAACCAGCGGGGATACAAACAAGGAAACTAACAGGGATGTGATGGCAATTGTCTTTTTCATTGCGGACTCTCTTAAAATTTAATTTATTGTTAGGGTTTGTGCGTGCACCCGTGAATTATCGCGGTAAACTGCACATTCCACAGCTTTTCCAGACAATCGGCATGAGACCCATTCACATGAGCAAACCTTACATCAAACGCATTTTTTCTTATTCAATGGTAGGCAGCCTTGGGTTAACCATCCTTGCCAGCCTGCAAGGTTGCGGCGGCGACCAACCCTCTACCCCACCGCCGCAAAGCAACAACGCTGGCACGATTTCAGACGCGGCGAAAGGCGAAGGCATGTTTATGGTAATCCAGCAAACCGGTGCCAACCCCGATACCTACGAGCTGAAAGAAAAATACCCAGCAAGTGAAACCCGCGCCATCCTCAAAGATCTGAACGGGGCTGAACGCATCCTGACGGAAGCCGAATTGAAAGCCATGGCGGCGGCAGAAGCCAAAAGAGTCGAAGAGGGCACGTCCAACCTGACCCAGCCTGTTGCTGAAAATCAGGGTTTGGGTTTGGGTGAAACCATCCTCGCTGCCGCCGCAGGTGCCTTGATTGGCGGTATGATTGCCAACAAGCTGATGGGCAACTCCAATTACCAACAACACCAGCAACAACAAGCCAGCCGGGCGCAAACCTCCATCAGTCGCCCCAAAAGTGGTGGCATGGATACCCGCGCGGTCAATCCGAATCAAGGCCAACAACCCAAATCGGGCTTTTTCGGCAACAACAGCGGCACTTCCAACCCCAGCAACCGTTCCGGCACCAACGCATTCGGTGGTTAAATCATGATTCAACTGGAAAAAGTACAACCCATCAGCACCGCATTGATGGAAGAAGTGGGCATGACCTGGCATACCGATCTCGACGGCCAGCCCTATATCGCCGATGAAATCGTGCAAGTCACCGAAGCCGAAACAGAAGCCTATTACACCGCCGCCAATGCACTCTACGACATGTACGTGGAAGCCGCCCAGCACGTCATCGACAACGACCTGTTTCTGGCGCTCGACATCCCCTACAACCTCATCGACCCGATCAGGCGTAGTTGGGAAAACGACCACCGTCACCTTTACGGACGCTTCGATTTTGCGGGTGGTGTCGACGGCCTGCCGATCAAGCTGATTGAATTCAATGCCGACACCCCGACCAGCCTGTTTGAAACCGCCATCGTGCAATGGGCACTGCTCAAAGCCAACGGCATGAACGAAGCCGCACAATTCAACACGGTGTACGACAGCCTCGTGAAAAACTTCCAGCGTTTGGTCACAGGCGAGGCAGACCCGCAAACGTTCGGCGACGCTTACAACTTCCAGAACATCCTGTTTTCCAGTATGCGCGACCTGCCGGAAGACGAACGCACCGTGCGCTTCCTGCAACAAATGGCGAATGATGCGGGTTTCCAGACCGATTTTTGCTACATGGACGAAGTGGGCTTTCTGGAACAAGAAGGCATTTTCAACCCTGCCGGAACGCGCTTCGACTACTGGTTCAAGCTCTACCCGTGGGAAGGCATTGCCCTGCAAACCGACGGCATCAACGGCATTCTGGATGACATCACCCGCAATACCGATACAGTAATCCTCAACCCGGCCTACACCCTGCTGTTCCAGAGCAAGGGCATTATGAAAGTGCTGTACGACTTGTTCCCGGATTCGCCCTACCTGCTGGAAACCCGCACCGAAGTCTTGCAAGGCAAAAAACAGGTCGCGAAAAAAATGTTCGGGCGCGAAGGTGCCAACACCGTCATTTACGACGCGGCTGGCAATATCCTCAAATCAATCCCCGGCGAATACGACCGCTACCGCACCATTTATCAAGCATTTGCCGACTACCCGCAAGATGCGCAAGGGCGCAGCTATCAAGCAGGCGTGTTCTTTGCGTGGGAAGCCTGTGGACTAGGCTTCCGACGCGGCGGCGAGATCCTCGACAACCTCAGTAAGTTTGTGGCGCATCGGGTGAGGTGAGGGGTAATCAGGATTTCTTGTCAGCACCCTCAACCTTGGCAGCATCGCCCTTACCAAACGGGTCGGGGCGCGGCGTATCATTGGTGGAAGGCGCCATCACCGGCAAAGTAATCTCTGGCTGCTTGCCCGTCAGCGTCTTCAAGAAAGCGACGATATTGGCCGTTTCCTCATCATTAAACTTCTTACCCAACTGGATTTGCCCCATGATATGCACCGCATCTTCCAGCGTTTTAGCCGCACCATCGTGGAAGTAAGGGTAAGTCATTTCCACATTGCGCAAGGTGGGCACTTTGAACTTGAAACGGTCGGCATCCTGCTTGCTCACAGCCACCAGACCCTCGGCCTTGTTGTCAGTCTTATACGGTTCCACCAAACCCATTTTCTGGAAGCTCGTACCACCGACTGCCGGGCCGTTATGACAAGCCACGCAGCCGCTGTCCTTGAACAGTTTGTAACCTGCCAGTTCCTTGTCATCCAATGCCTTGTCGTCGCCTTTCAACCATTGGTCAAATTTGGAATCCGGCGTCACCAGCGTTTCTTCAAACGCGGCAATAGCGTCAGTCACCATACCAATGTCAATGGCCTCTTTACCAAACACCGTTTTGAACTCTTCCTTATAGGCAGGAATCGAGTCGAGCACCTTGGTCGCCAATTCGTGGGTAAACGCCATTTCGCCGGGGTTGGCAATCGGGCCGCCCGCCTGTTCTTTCAAGTCTTTAGCACGACCATCCCAGAATTGTGCCACGTTCATGCTGGAGTTGAGGACGGTTGGAGAGTTGATCGGCCCTTGCTGCCACTTGTCACCAATCGAGGTTTGCAGGTTATCTGTACCACCCAGACTTAGGTTATGGCAGGAGTTACAGGAAATAAAACCAGACTTGGATAGACGTGGGTCAAAATACAGCTTTTTACCCAACTCGACCATTTTAGGGTCTTTAACGACTGCTGCTTCAATCGGCTTGATCGGCTCGTCCTTGACCGTCCCTTCCGCCCATACTGCCGTGGCAACGCTAAATGCCAACAACGAAATCATCAGTGCCTTCGCTTTCATGACTATCTCCTACTTTTTTATGAGTAAATCTTTGCAGGGGTCATGTTAATCCTAAGCACCTGCACCGACTTGATGCAGGTCAAGAAATTCAGTATGTTCTAATATACTTTTTAGCTCATCATGATCGGTTTTCTAGATCGTTTACTCATGCCGTAAGGCATCAATCGGATCGAGCCGCGCCGCCCGCTTCGCAGGCATATACCCAAACAGCACGCCTATCCCCGCCGAAAATACAAACGACAACAAGTTGATACCCACGTTAAAGGTATACGGCACATTCATCACCTGTGACAATGCCAGCGACGCCAGCGTTGCCAGCCCAACGCCCACCGCGCCACCGAGGGAAGACAGCACCACCGCTTCAATCAAAAATTGCAGCAATACTTCGCGTTCCAGCGCCCCAATCGCCAAGCGGATGCCGATCTCGCGGGTACGTTCGGTAACAGAAACCAGCATGATATTCATAATGCCAATCCCGCCCACCAGCAAGCTGACCGAGGCCACCGCAGCCAATAACATCGTCAGGATCTGGGTAGTACCCGACAAGGCTTCGGTAATCTGCCGGGTATCCAGCACGTTGAAATTATCGTCCTTGTCATCCCCCAAACGGCGACGTTCGCGTAGCAGGCTGGTCAATTCCTCCGTCACACGGGTAATGTCGTTTTCACTCTTGACCGACACCTGAATACTGGAAACGTTCTGGTTGCCCGCCAAGCGCCGCTGTACCGCCTTGATCGGCATAATGACCGAATCATCCTGATCGCGCCCCATCGACGCCTGCCCCTTGGAGGCTAGAATGCCAATGATTTCGCAGGAAAAATTATTGACGCGCAAGCTGTCACCTACCGGCTGTTGCGTACCAAACAACTCCTTGCGGATGGTTTCACCGATCAGGCACACGGTTTGCCCTGCCTTTTCTTCTGCATCCGTGAAAGTACGGCCTGCGGCAATTTTCCAGCTTCCGGCAATGAAAAAGTCGTTGGTCGTACCAGTCACACTGGTTGACCAGTTGTTAGACATGGATACCACGGTGGCACTCTTGCTCACCTCTGGCGCAACCGCTGCAAGGCCGGAAATCTGGTTGCGGATAGCCTCCACATCTTCCAGTGAAAAGGGCGGCGAACCACCGCCACCGCCCCCCGGTGGCCCCATCATGCGTTGCCCGTTACGGATTTGCAGCAAGTTACTGCCCAAACTAGCCACCTGATTTTTAACTGCCTGAGTCGCCCCATTACCCAGCGTTACCATGGTAATCACGGCAGAGACGCCAATCACAATCCCTAAAATCGTCAGAAACGAGCGCAACAAATTGCGGCGGACTTCGCGCAAGGCGAGTAAAAAGCTGCTCCATAACATCAGGCAACCCTCCTTTTGCTATCAATGGCACGGTTGCGGATGTCGCTGTCAATATTGCCGTCAACGAAGTGAATAATGCGTTTAGCGTATTCCGCCATGTCGGGTTCATGCGTCACCATTAACACCGTAATCCCCTTGTCTTCGTTGAGCGATGTAAGCAAGGCCATGATTTCATTGCTGGTTTTAGTATCGAGGTTGCCGGTTGGCTCATCCGCCAGCAAGATGGTCGGGTTGGTGACAATCGCCCGCGCAATCGCAACACGCTGCTGCTGCCCACCGGAGAGTTCCGCCGGAGTATGATGCCCCCAGCCTTCCAGCCCCACCTGTCGCAGGGCAGCTTCGGCGGCGGCATGGCGATCTAGACTGGATTCGCCCCGGTACAATAGCGGCAACTCCACGTTTTCCTGTGCGGAAGTCCGCGCCAACAGGTTAAACCCCTGAAACACGAACCCCAGATAATGCCGCCGTAACAGGGCGCGTTCGTTGCGTGACAATGCTTCCACATGCACGTCGGAAAACAGGTATTCCCCACCGGTAGGCACATCCAGACACCCCAGAATGTTCATGGCGGTGGACTTGCCGGAACCACTCGGCCCCATGATGGCAACAAAATCGCCTTGGTCAATCGCCATGCTGACCTTATCCAACGCCTTGAAACTGGCCTGCCCTTGCCCGTAGGTTTTGGTAATGTCCCGCAATTCGATCAGGGCGCTCATGGTGCACTCCCGACACTTTCAGTAATGACCTGCATTCCCGCCTTCAAGTCACCACTGATGATCTCAGTCATTTTGCCATCGCTAATGCCAGTTTCGACATCCACCGCAAGCGGCGCATTGTTGTCCAATACCCATAGGGTTTGCATTCCAGCGACATGGGTAACCGTTTTTTCACTGTCATTAGTGCGTTTCTTTTGCCTCCCCATGCCGGGCGGACGCGGCATCAGCTTGGAAATAAAGCTGGTTTCAGCAGGTGCGTCGGGTGCAGCTTCGACGGTCGGGGTAAAGTGCAGCGCCGTGTTGGGAACCAGCAAAACGTTTTCCCGCGCATCCGTCTTAATGGTCGCCGTAGCCGTCATGCCGGGGCGCAAGGTCAAATCGGTGTTTTGCACTGCCAACACGGTGATGTAGGAAACCACATTGTCAGAAATACTCGACCCCAGACTGACGCGGGTCAGTTCTGCCAGATATTTGCGCCCAGGCCAAGCGTCCACGGTGAATTCGGCTGATTGCCCGGCTTTGACCTGACCGACATCGGCTTCATCTACCCCGACTTCCACCTCCATCTGTGCCAAGTCTTCCGCCAAGGTAAACAAGGTAGGCGCAGACAGCGATGATGCCACCGTTTGCCCCGATTCGACCGTGCGGGTCAGCACTACCCCGTCAATCGGTGAAGTGATGATGGCTTTGTCCAGATTGGTTTGCGCGGAACGCAAATCAGCCGCAGCGGAGGTCACTGTCGTCTTGGCCACTTCCTCATCGGCTTGGGCACGTTCCAGCGTGGCTTCGGCAGTATCCAGCTCAGACTTGGCAGGCAATTTACCACCAGAAGTATTGTACAGCTCACGCAACCGCGCCAGTTTGGTGCGGGCTTCCTTGATGCTGGCGGCGGCCTGTTTGACCTTGGCTTGGGCGGAAGCCAGCGCTGCTTTGCCTTTGGTAATGGTATCTTGCAACTGAGTGGTATTGAGGCTTGCCAGTTTCTGGCCTTTTTTGACCACTTCATTGGCATCCACCAAGACTTCATCAATCGTGCCGGACAGCTCCGTGCCGATGTCGACCTGATTTTTGGGTTGTAGGTTGCCGGTTGCTGTAACGGTCACGCTGAGGTTGCCCATTTCGGCGGGCGTAGTTTTGTAACTGGCCTGATGACTGGTTTGGGATTGCCCCATGAAATAATACCACGCGCCACCGGCGACCAAGGCGGCGACCAGCAAGGTAAACAGCCACTTGCCGCCATTACCCTGGCGTTTTTTCCTGCCACCGGCTGCCAGCACCGCTTTGACGGAGCTACTTGAAGTTGAATCGACTGTGTTACTCATAAAATGGTGCTCCTACCATGCGCCGCCGACGGCTTTGTAAAGGCTGATGATGGCCTGGGTATTATCGGCTTGTGCCGACAGCAAGCTTTCCTGTGCGCTCAAGACGGCACGTTGCGCATCCAGCACGTTCTGGAAATCGTCGATGCCTGCGTTGTAACTCAGTTGCGCCAGCAGATCTGCGCTGCGTGCCAGCTCTACGTTTTTCGCCAGTAAGGGCTGTTGCTGACGCAGGGCTTGCAGGGTGGAAAACGTATTCGCTATATCCTGTAACGCCCCCAGCACGGCTTTTTGGTAACTGGCAACGGCTTGTTCACGGGCGGCATCTTTCGCTTCAACCTGTTGTTTGAGGCGTCCGCCGTCAAACAAAGGCGCACTGATGGAGGCGGCAAGGGAACGAACAAGGCTACTCGTATCCAGAAAATCCACCAGACTCAGGCTGCTAAGGCCGAATGAACCACTCAAATTGAAACTGGGGTAAAGATTGGCTTTGGCTTCCCCTACCCGCAATGCCGCTGCGGTCACCTTGTATTCGGCTGCGCGAATATCGGGGCGTTGGCGGATGGCATTCGCTGGAATGTTATTGAGCAATTGCCCACCTGCCACAGGAATCGGTTTCGCAGTAGCCAAGCGGGTTTTGAGTGCGCCCGGTTCTTTGCCGGTGAGGATGGCGATGGCGTGTTGCGACTGGATAACGCTGTTTTCCAGAGCGGGGATTTGCGCTTGGGTTTGCCCAAGGCTCAGCCGCGCCTGATCTGTCTCTAAGCTACTGGCAAGCCCGGCTTGCTGTTTCAGGCTGATCAGGCGCACGGTTTCATCCCGCGAAGCAAGGCTTTGGTTCGATACAGCAAGGCGTGCCTGCGCCAGCCGTAAGTTGACATAGGCAGTGGCGACTTCAGCGGCGAGCGAGGCTTTGACATCCTCCAGACTCGCTTGGGTGGCTTGCAGGTCAGCGACAGAGGCGCGGTCGACCAGGTGATTGCCGCCAAAAATATCGGCTTCCCAACTGGCATCGAGGTTAGCGCTGTAGCTGTCACTGCCACTGCTGCGGCGGGTTGAGCCGCTGCTAGAGAGGCTGGGTAACAGGCTCGCACCGGCAATCACACGTTGCGCACGGGCAGCACGCAAACTGGCTTGGGCGGTTGTAATGTCGGGGCTGGCTTGCAGGGCTTCCTGAATCAGCGCGGTCATCAACAGGTCGTTGAAGCGTTGCCACCATGCGGCTTGGATGGGCTTGCGGGCAGCGGTATCGGCTGTCTGCACGCGGGTAGAAGCTTGCGGTGTTGCTGTATCCCGAACACTGGCGGCAGGAGTGCACGCATTCAGTGCCATACACACAGCCAGACTGGTCAACAGAATTCGCGGTGTCGAGGCCATAATCCTTGTTTCCTGATTATTAGTTTCCATAAGACAAGTGTGGCTCAAACAAACGTAAAGGTGGGTAAGTCTCATGTAAAGATATGTAAAACCCCTTTTTCCGTGAGCAAATGTCCGCAATCATGACGCCATTACAACTTTTCATGCTTGATTGGAGATTAACAATGGATACCACCACACTGCGTCGCTGGGCGACACCACTGACCATCGGCGCTTTCATCTTGATGGCGGTCACGGGCATTTTGATGTTTTTTCATGTGCAACTGGGCATTATCAAAGTGGCACACGAATGGCTGAGTTGGGCAATGGTCATCGCCGTTGGCTTGCACGTTACCCTGCACTGGAAAACCTTTAACCGCTATTTCACCCAGAAACCTGCAATGGCCGTCATTGGCTTGTTCATCGTGATCATGGTCGCTTCCATGCTGATACCGGGCAAGGATGAGGAACGCCGTGGCCCTCCGGGTGGACAGATGCAAGTCACTAAAGTACTGATGGCAGCACCACTCGATAAACTGGCAGGCGTTACCGGCAAAACGCTGGAAGGTTTACAGGCACAATTGCAACAACAAGGCTTGAAAGTCGATGCGACAATGGCTTCGTTGGGAGATGTCGCCCAGCAAAATCAGCGTAATCCGGTGGAAGTGCTGAATGGGGTGATTGGGGCGAACTAACAGGCTTCACCTATTCCAGCACAGGTGATAGCATTGATAGCGAATAGCGACTACAGGAGTGCTAACGCATGTCAAACTTGATTGTCCGAAAACTTGAACCCGAAATTATCGAAGCACTGAAACAACGTGCTGCCCGCAACGGCAGAAGTGCTGAAATGGAACACCGTGCCATTTTGCGGGAAGTGTTATTGGTACTGAAAAAACGTAGCTTGGCCGAAGTACTGGCTACGATGCCCAACGTCGGAACAGATGCGGATTTTGAACGCATCCAAGGTAAGCAACAGGTTTCCGATGTATTTGCTTGATACCAATGTCATCAGCGAAATCCGCAAGGGACAACGCGCCAATCCGGGTGTGCAAGCATTTTTCCAACACGTTACCCACAACCACGACAAGCTCTTTCTCTCTGCGGTAACGATTGGGGAATTGCGGCGGGGAATTGAACTGATCCGTTACCGTAACGATCATGTGCAGGCGCACCAACTGGAACAATGGTTGGAACAAATCCTAAGCGACTATCAAGACCATATAATCGGGCTGGATGCTGATGCAGCACAACTGTGGGGACGGTTGCGTGTCCCCCATCATGAACACGAGCTGGATAAGCTGATTGCGGCGAGTGCCTTGCTCTATGATTTGACGGTAGTAACTCGCAATGTGGATGACTTCGCGGGGACAAGCGTTAAGCTGCTGAACCCGTTTACTTGAGTACGTGACCTACCTAATCCCAAGGATTTATCAGTAATGCCCCCGTCGGCGAGAAATCATCAACGTTGCGTGTCATGACCCGTAAACCGTAACGAATCGCGGTGGCGGCGATCAAGCCATCCGCTACCGCGACTATTTTGCCAGCCTGTTGTGCTTTGGCGGTGATGTCGCCCCACACGCGCACGGTTTCCAAATCGACAGGTAAAATGCGTTCGCCATACTGTTGTTCTAGGGTTTCCAACCAATCACGCAAGGCACGTTTACGCTTACTTTCATCCAGCAAGGCAATACCTTTGGCAATTTCGCCTAGGGTAATCACACTGACAAAAAGATCGAAATCATCCAATACTTCTACCGCTGACTTTACTTGTGCCGGGCAATCTTGCTTGCGTAATTCAGATAAAACGCAGGTATCCAGCAACACTCTCACAGCTCTACCTCACGCATGGGAGACTTGTCGCGGGATAAGTCCAGCCCCTCCAAGCTCGGTGTATGATCCAACAAGAAACGTTTGAAGCTGGTACGTTTACCGGTCAAACGTTGATAATCCGCCAATGACAACACGACTACCGCCTCATCGCGGCGGGAAACTTGTTGCGGCCCCTCGCACAAAGCACGGTTGACCACTTCACTGAACCTGTTTTTAGCATCTGCCAAGCGCCATTGCATCATATTTACCCACCTCGTTTAATCTAGCCAATCTAGCTATAATTATCAAATTAAGCTCATCAGAGGTCAAGTAAATACATTAGCCGAGTAAATCCCCGTGTTGCAAAACATCTGGTCGGGCATCATCACAATGGTGTCGAGCAAACCAAAACCACCGCAAAGCCCGTGTAAAAAAATGTAAAACCCCGCCCCCACCCCACGCATTCGCCGTATGATTCAAGCTATACACTCACACTGGCACAAGCACCATGAGCAAACTATTACTGGTCGACGACGACATCGAACTCACCACCATGCTGGCGGAATATCTGGAACGCGAAGGTTTCAGCGTCACCACCGTGCAAAATGGTGAGGCTGCTGTGCGCGAAGCCCTCAATGGTGACTACGCACTGGTAGTGCTGGATGTAATGATGCCCGGCATGAGCGGCATTGAAGCCTTGAGCCGCATCCGCACCCACAGCAAGATGCCCGTGCTGATGTTAACGGCACGCGGTGACGACATCGACCGTATTATCGGGCTGGAACTGGGCGCAGACGATTACGTACCCAAACCGTGTATGCCGCGTGAACTGGTCGCCCGTATCCGCGCTATCTTGCGACGTACCAGCAACGATAATGCAGCCATGAGCCATGAACCCTTGCACGTCGGCGAACTCAGCCTCCACCCCGACAAACGCCAAACCCTCTGGCACGGGCAAGCGCTGGAACTCACCAGCACCGAATTCAACCTGCTGGAAGTATTGGCACGTCAGGCAGGGCAAACCGTCAGCAAAGCCGATCTTTCCACCCACGGGCTAGGCCGGGCGCTTACCCGTTACGACCGCAGCATTGACGTACACATGAGCAGCATCCGCCACAAACTCGGCAACCTGCCGGACGGGCGTTCCTGCATCCAGACCGTGCGCGGCGTCGGCTACCAACTGATCGGGGAATAAACATGGGCAGGCTGTTCTGGAAAATTCTCCTCACCTTCTGGCTCACGCTGCTAGTAGCAGGTGGTGTCACGGGCATTGCCGTGTGGGTACACCATAACAACTTGCAAGCCATGGAAAAGGAAGTCATCGTCCGCCCCAGCTCCATCCTCGCTGTCAAAGCAGCCGCCAATACATTCCTCTACGGCGGAACAGCAGCGCTGCGCAATATGTTGCAGGAGCAAAAAGACGAAGCCCCTGAAGAGCTGCAAATCTACGCGGTGGATGCTAACGGCAAGGAACTGCTGGAACGCGCCGTATCGGATGACACCCTGCAACGTGTCCGCGCCAGCCTTGGGCAAAACCTCAAATTACCCATCGTCCGGCAGGTGCAAGCGGGTACGGAAAATTACCTGTTGTTCGCCCCCCTTGCCGGGCAATACCCGCAATTCCAACAAGAACGACGCTTATCCCCGCCTCGCCATATTTCAGCCTCCACCCTGATTATCTCCGGGATTGCCGCGAGCTTTTTATCGAGCTTCTTCTTGGCGTGGTATTTCTCGCAACCTATCAACATCTTGCGCAAAGCCTTCCGTATCGCTGCCGAAGGTGATTTAAGCCAGCGCGTCACCCCCATCATCGGCTCACGCCGCGATGAAATCGCTGATCTGGGGAACGACTTCGATAATATGGCAACCAAACTACAAACCCTGATGGCCTCACAACGCCGTTTGCTGCATGATATTTCACACGAATTGCGTTCGCCCTTGGCACGCTTGCAAGCCAGCATCGGCCTTGCCCACCAACAACCTGAAAAAGTCGCCAGCAGCCTTGCCCGTATTGAGCACGAAGCCGAACGTCTGGATACGCTGGTCGGCGAAGTACTTACCCTTTCACGCCTTGAGTCCGGTGTGCCACAGCCGCTAGATGAATACATCGACATTCTGGAGCTGGCGGATGCGGTGATTGATGATGCGCGTTTTGAAGCGAATGCGTTGTCCCGCCAAGTGGTGTTTCAGTGCGATGTGGAGAATAGCCCGATCATTCAGGGGCATGGTGAATTGCTGTACCGGGCTTTGGAAAATGTCGTGCGTAACGCTATCCACCACACACCAGAGGGTACAGCGGTAACACTGGCGATTCATCAAAATAGTGCTAATGCTCGCTTGCAGATCACAGTGGATGATCAAGGCACGGGTGTACCGGAAGAAGAATTGGGGAGTATTTTCGAGCCGTTCCAGCGCAGCAGTAATGCCAACCCCAGCCGTAGCGGTTACGGTCTGGGGTTAGCGATTGCCCGTAGGGCAGTTGAGAGCCACGGCGGCACGATTCGAGCGATGAACCGTGCAGACCGTGGCTTGCGGGTGGAAATTATCCTTTAGTCAGCAACGACCCGGATAAAGTGATGGGTATCATCGGCATCGCGACACACCACAATATTGCAGTAATGGAACAACACAGCAGAACCCTGCTCAATATTACTCACATCACCGCCGACTGCCACAAAACCGGCTCTGGGTACGCCGCAATGGCTGGAACCCAGTTTGTCGTAGGTAGCCGGTTGCAGGCTGAGCGACTCGAAGTCATCCAACGTTGAGCAATCACGGGTATTACCACTACGCCACAAATGGCTGACGGCGCGATGGTTATGCCCTCGGTATGCAGCCTTGGCTTGTTGCACTAGCAGGAGCAGCCAGTTTTTTTCATCAGCATCACTGTCGGCAACATCGGTATGATCGGTCGTTGCCTCATCAGCAGAACCCATGTCTGCTGCTATGGCATTTGCTACCAAACCTGCCCCGCCAGCCATGGCTGCGGCTTTGGCAGCATCCAACAAGCCGCTACCTTCGTCTATGCTGACTTCGGGTAAATCCACTTCTGGCAATTGCAGATCGACATCGGGCAGTTCCCTGTCCATATCCGGCAAATCAAAGATTGGTTTGTGTGGGTCGATGCTGTCGAAGTCGATAGCAGGTGCTTTCAGACCCATGTTAGGCAAAGCCACTTCCGGCGCTTTTAACTCGACATCGGGCAGTTCCCTGTCCATATCCGGCAAATCAAGAATGGGCTTATGTGGGTCGATGCTGTCGAAGTCGATAGCTGGTGCTTTCAGACCAATGTCTGGCAAAGCCACTTCCGGCGCTTTTAACTCGACATCGGGCAGTTCCCTGTCCATATCCGGCAAATCAAGAATGGGTTTGTGTGGGTCGATGCTGTCGAAGTCGATAGCTGGTGCTTTCAGACCCATGTTAGGCAAAGCCACTTCCGGCATTTTCAGATCGACATCGGGCAGTTCCCTGTCCATATCCGGCAAATCAAGAATGGGTTTGTGTGGGTCGATGCTGTCGAAGTCGATAGCAGGTGCTTTCAGACCAATGTCTGGCAAAGCCACTTCCGGCGCTTTTAACTCGACATCGGGCAGTTCCCTGTCCATATCCGGCAAATCAAGAATGGGCTTGTGTGGGTCGATGTTGTCGAAGCCGATAACAGGTGCTTTCAGACCGATGTCTGGCAAAGCCACTTCTGGCACTTTCAACTTGACATCGGGCAGTTCCCTGTCCATATCCGGCAAATCAAGAATGGGCTTATGTGGGTCGATGCTGTCGAAGTCGATAGCTGGTGCTTTCAGACCAATGTCTGGCAAAGCCACTTCCGGCGCTTTTAACTCGACATCGGGCAGTTCCCTCTCCATATCCGGCAAATCAAGGATGGGTTTGTGTGGGTCGATGCTGTCGAAGTCGATAGCAGGTGCTTTCAGACCGATGTCTGGCAAAGCCACTTCCGGCGCTTTTAACTCGACATCGGGCAGTTCCCTCTCCATATCCGGCAAATCAAGAATGGGCTTATGTGGGTCGATGCTGTCGAAGTCGATAGCAGGTGCTTTCAGACCCATGTTAGGCAAAGCCACTTCCGGCGCTTTTAACTCGACATCCGGCAGTTCCCTATCCATATCCGGCAAATCAAGGATGGGTTTGTATGGTTCAATATCACTCACGTCGATAGTGGGCGTTTTCAGGTCGACTGGTGGTACGTTCAGTGACACATCCGGCAAACTGAGTTTGGCTTCTGGTAGTTCTGTAACCGCCTCTGGCAATAACTCAATTTCAGGCATATCGGGTAAATCAACTTTAGGCGCGGTCAGCTCAAATTCAGGTAAATCGACTTTAGGCGCAGTCAGTTCAACGTTAGGCAAGCTCATATCAGGTGCGGTCAATTCAACAGCGGGCAAATCCATATCTGGCGGGTCGATAATCGGCTTGTGTGGATTGATTCCGCTGAAATCCATCGGTGGGGCTTTAGGCACATCAACCTTATGGCGAGCAGCGGCAACTGCACCCACAGCGGCAGCACCACCTAGCACCGTAGCTACTGATGGCACACTCACCTGAGCAGAAGTTTCCCTATGCACCGACGGTGCTTCGATAGGCCGACGTGGATGTAGCGTTGCATCCTCGGCCACCTCAGCAGCGCCATCGCAAAACAGCGACTTCAAGAGACGCCCAATACCATACCCCAGTACAAAGACCACCAATAACCAAAGCAAAGCCTGTAGCAAAAACATTGTCATGACTTAATCCTCTTTCCCTGAGCGTGAAAACCAACCCATTACCAAGCCAAAGACAAACGCCAGTAACAGCCACGTGGACAATTCTGAAAATAAATACAGCATAACGCTCTCCTTCACTCAGGGTTGATGTCAAAAGTGATCCGACGGTTTTGGGAACGGCCTGCCTCATTGGCATTGGAAGCCACTGGCTTGCTTGCGCCAAACCCGACACTCTTGATCAGCCCGGCATCCACGCCCTTATTCACAAAGTAGTCTTTCACTGCATCTGCACGCTGCTGGCTCAACTTCTGGTTGTAAGCCGCATTGCCGACGCTGTCCGTATGACCACTGATCTGAATACCCCGGCCTGCCACCACATCCTTACAGGTCGTGACAATGCCAACCAGTGAATCCAGCAAAGCAGCGCTATCCAGCTTGATGCCGGACTTATTGGTTTCAAACAGAACGGTTTTGCCGTTCATGGCATCATTCAACTGTTGCTGGCAATTCGCAGCCGCTTGTTCTTCAGCGGCAGCTTCCGGCTTGGCATCAGCAGCAGGTGCCTGCTCAGGTATTTTCACCATTTGATCGGGTGCAGCTTCTTTCACCGCCAAATCATCGACAATCCCCTCACCCAGCAATGCCCTGGCCTTATCCAAAAAACTGGCTTTATCGGCATTTGACGGTGCTTGCCCACCGATGCTATTACCCGCAGCAGACACTTTCAGGCTGGCATTTTCCAAACCTTGCAAAGCCGGTAGCAAGCCAGCCAAATCCTTCACCCAAGCGGCGGGAGCAACACCCTCCGCAAGCTGCAACTGATTATCGACTTTGCCAACACCATATACACCTTGAGCGGCAGCCAACGCTTCATCAATTTCTTGCTGAGAACCCATCACACCTTGCAGCACCACTTTGCCATTCACCGATTGCAACAAAAACTCAGGTGTTTTGGAGGGAGCAGCTTGCGCTGGCTCAGACGCACTGGCAGCAGCCACCTCGACCATATTCTGCACATCACGCACGCCGTAAACGCTCTGCACCGTTTTGAAAGCAGCGATACGCTCCTGATCAGAAGCTGCCATACCATTAAGCAGCACATCACGCCCGCGCTGATCAAGGCTCACCTGCGCCCAATCCATACCGGCGGCTTTTAGCGCAGCTTGACTACGGGTAGCTAAGTCCTTTTCAACGACGCCCTGACGCGCCCCTGTCATTAGGAAAAATAACAGAGGTAAGCCCAGTAAGGTCAACAACCACCACCACATTGCAGGCAGAGCACCGCAACAGCACGCGCTTTTTTTATCCATAACACTATCCTTTGGTTATCATTGTGAAATATCCAACACGTAGTGTAGTAGCATCAATTAACAATAAAGTTTAAAAAATGTTAATTAAGCGGATAATATTACCCGTCGATCGGTTTACTGAATGCGACTAAGGTTAGGCAAGGTCGAAACGGTCAAGATTCATCACCTTATTCCACGCTGCTACAAAGTCATGCACAAATTTCCCTTGCGCGTCATCCTGCGCATAGACCTCTGCAACGGCTCGAAGCTGGGAATTTGAACCGAAAATGAGGTCAACACGAGTACCTGTCCATTTCAGTTGACCTGTAGCACGGTCACGACCTTCAAACACCTCCTGACCTTCCGCTGTCGCTTTCCACTCCGTCCCCATATCCAGCAGGTTGACGAAAAAGTCGGTGCTAAGCGTCTCGGATCGTGTGGTGAAATTGGCATTCAGTACCCGCAGCCCACCAACCAGCACGGTCATTTCGGGCGTAGTCAGCGTCAGCAATTGCGCCTTGTCGATGAGCAGTTCCTCTGCCGTGACTGCAAACTTAGCTTTGAGGTAATTACGGAAGCCATCTGCCACCGGCTCCAGCACTGCGAAAGATTCGACATCGGTTTGTTCCTGCGAAGCATCCGTGCGCCCCGCTGCAAAGGGAACGTCGACGGCGTGCCCGGCATTCTTCGCCGCCTGTTCCACAGCCGCGCAACCGCCCAGCACGATCAAGTCAGCCAGCGATACTTGCTTACCACCTTGCGCCGCATTGAAGTCGCGTTGGATGGTTTCAAGCGCTGCCAGCACTTTCGCCAATTGCGCAGGCTGGTTCACTTCCCAATCCTTTTGCGGCGCAAGGCGGATACGCGCCCCGTTTGCACCACCGCGCTTGTCAGAACCCCGGAAGGTAAACGCTGACGCCCAAGCGGTCGACACCAGTTCCGCAATGGAAAGCCCGGAAGCAAGGATTTTACCCTTGAGGGCGGCAATGTCCTGTGCGTCAATCAGTTCATGATCCACACTTGGAACCGGGTCTTGCCACACCAGTTCTTCCGCCGGAACTTCCACACCGAGATAGCGTGAACGCGGCCCCATATCACGGTGGGTCAGCTTGAACCATGCACGGGCAAACGCATCGGCAAATTCATCCGGGTTTTGCTGGAAATGCCGTGCAATCGGCTCGTAGATCGGGTCGAAACGCATCGCCATATCCGCCGTGGTCATGATAATGGGTACACGTTTCGCCGCATCGTCAGCCGCTGGGGCAAGGTTGTCAGCAGTTGCGACTTTGGGTGTCCATTGCCACGCACCTGCCGGGCTTTTCGTCAATTCCCACTCGTTGCCGAACAACATGTCCAGATAGCTGTTGTCCCACTGCGTTGGGGTTGGCGTCCACGAACCTTCCAAACCACTGCCAATTTGGTCGCCACCTTTGCCACTAGCGAAGCTGTTTTTCCAACCGAGACCTTGTTGTTCAATGCCTGCGCTTTCAGGTTCTGCACCGACGTGGGTAGGGCTGGCTGCACCGTGGCATTTGCCGAAGGTGTGCCCACCCGCAGTGAGCGCGACGGTTTCGTAGTCATCCATTGCCATGCGGGCGAAGGTTTCGCGTACATCCCGCCCAGAACCGATCGGGTCTGGCTCGCCGTTGGGCCCTTCGGGGTTCACGTAGATCAAGCCCATTTGCACCGCCGCGAGGGGATTTTCCAGATCACGTTCGCCGCTGTAGCGCTTGTCACCCAGCCATTCAGCTTCGGAACCCCAGTAAACATCTTCTTCGGGTTCCCAAATGTCTTCGCGCCCACCGGCAAAACCGAAGGTCTTGAAGCCCATTGATTCGAGCGCACAGTTCCCCGTGAGGATCATCAGGTCAGCCCAAGAAATGCTGTTGCCGTACTTTTGCTTAATCGGCCACAACAAGCGCCGTGCCTTGTCGAGGTTGACGTTATCAGGCCAGCTATTCAAAGGTGCGAAACGCTGGTTGCCGTGACCGGCGCCGCCACGCCCGTCCGAAATGCGGTAAGTGCCTGCGCTATGCCACGCCATGCGGATGAACATCGGCCCGTAGTGGCCATAATCGGCAGGCCACCAGTCTTGCGAGTCGGTCATCAGTGCGTAGAGGTCTTGTTTGACGGCATTCAGGTCAAGTTGTTTGAATGCCTCTGCGTAGTTAAAGGTGGAACCCAGCGGATTGGACTTGGTGGAATGTTGGTGCAGGATATTGAGTTTCAACTGCTTAGGCCACCAGTCGCGGTTGGATGTGCCACGCCCAGCATTGCTCGCTGCGGGAGTATTGGCATGTCCTATAACAGGACACTTGCTAATGTCACTCATGGTGTTATCTCCTTATGGTGATTGGTATTGTTTACTCTCCTTTATAGTTTTAGTCCTTTCGCATCAAGCTATCCAGTTGATTAAAACGAATGTTTCAATCGGTTTTTTAACAAAAATGGATTGACTTTTCACGCGCTTGACGCTGCTGTTGTTCGTGTTGGCAATAAAGTCGCGGGAATACGCTACACTTTTCCCCATCAACAGATCAGAGGTAATCAACAAATGATTTCAACACAACAACGCTTCGGCATCCTGTTACTGCTCTTGAGTTTGAGCACCAGCGTGTGGGCGCATTCCGATGCTGCTGGCATGAGCGGCGGCTTTTTCAGCGGTTTTACCCATCCCCTGTTTGGCTGGGATCACGTCGCCGCCATGGTCGCGGTTGGCTTGTGGGGTGCATTTTTAGGGCGACCTGCCATTTGGATACTGCCCGTGGTGTTTCCGGTCGTCATGGCGTTCGGTGGGGTATTGGGTATCGCGGGCGTTCCGATTCCTTCCGTTGAAACCGGCATTGCGCTGTCAGCCTTGGTGCTGGGGTTAATGGTGGTCTTAGCCGTTCGCCCACCGTTATGGGTGGCGGCTGTGTTGGTCGGTGCATTTGCGATTTTCCACGGTCATGCTCACGGTACAGAATTACCCGATGCTGCCAGCCCGTTGGCGTATAGCCTTGGATTTGTCATCGCTACCGGTTTATTACACTTGTCTGGCATTGTGTTTGGTGAACTGACCCGCTGGCCTTGGGGAAACCATGCCGTAAGGGCGGGCGGTGCAATCATCAGCTTGGCTGGGGTGGGTTTTTTGACCGGGATGCTGTAAGCCATCATCACCATTCCAGTGAAAAGTCCCTGTTTGGGTAATGCGCTGCATCGTGATGACCGCGTGTGCCTGAACAGAGATGGAGAGAGAGCGTTACATCTGCGATTGCAGGTAATTTTGCAGACCGATTTTGTCAATCAGACCGAGTTGTTTTTCCAGAAAATACGCATGGTCTTCTTCAGTATCGGATAACTGTAAGCGCAGCATTTCGCGGGTCACGTAATCGCTTTCATCTTCACAAATCTTCATCGCGGCTTTTAACGCGCCCACGACGTGATATTCCAGTGCAAGGTCATTTTTGAACATGCTAGGCACATCCGCACCAATATTCAGGCCATCCTGATTGCCAAGATCCGGCAAGCCTTCGAGGAACAAAATGCGCTTAATGATCGCATCGGCATGGCTGCTTTCTTCCTGACGTTCATGCTCGTAATGCTCAAACAGCTTGGTTAAACCCCAGTCATCACACATACGCGAATGGATGAAATATTGGTCGCGGGCTGCCAACTCACCGGCTAACAGGGTTTTCAGCACGTCAATAACGCGGTCGTTTCCTTTCATAATGTTGTCTCCTTATGCGCTCATCATGGACTGTAAATAATTGGGCAAACCCGCATTCTGGATTGCCCATTGTTGGGATTCGAGCCAGTCGATTTGCTCTTCCTCCTCTTCGAGAATCTCTTGCAGCATGTCACGGCTCACGTAATCCTGCGCTTGTTCACACGCGGCAATCACGCGGCGTAATTCCGCCACGACTTCCCCAGCAAGGCGTAAATCGTTGGCGATGATTTCCGGCACATCTTCACCGAGATACAGCTTGCCCAAGTCTTGCAGGTTAGGCAGTGCTTCGAGGAACAGAATACGTTCGATCAACTCGTCCGCCTGTTTCATGGCTTTGATAGAACGTTTGTATTCGCGCTGGTTAAAACCTTCCAGACCCCAGTTTTTACACATGCGGGCGTGGAGGAAGTATTGGTTGATCGCCGTAAGCTGGCTGCGTAACGCCAAATTCAGCGAACGGTTAATTTCGGGGCTTCCTTTCATGGCACTTCTCCTGTTCAGGTGTTGAAAGATTTTTTATGGTAACAAAGACTCATAGCGTTTGTCCGTCAGCGTTTGCATGAATGCCACTAACGCATCCACTTCCGAATCTTTCAAGGCAGAGGCTTGAAACTCTTCGGTTTTCAAGGCAAGATTTTTATCCACCTCTGGCGCAGCCCACGGCTTACCCGTTTCTGGGTTGAGCTTGCGCTCAGTATTATTAAACTTGTCGTAAAACAAAACCACGGTGCGCAAATCAGCAAAGACTCCGTTGTGCATGTAGGGCGCTGTCACTGCCACATTGCGCAACGTTGGCACTTTGAATTTGCCTGCTTCCTTCTCATCGGTCACGCCGGGGTGTTCCAGCAAACCGTAGTCGATGAAAGCTTTGCCTTTGCCATTAGCTGCCCGCACTGCCTCATGGGGCGGCACGCCAAGGTTGTGGTATTCGTAATTGGAAAAGGTTTCGCCCTCACTACCCGGAAAGGTTTTCAATTGATGGCAGCGGTTACAGTTGGTGAATTGATTGGAAAAAAACAGCGATTCACCCAACGATTCCTGATCGGTCAGCTCGACTTCGCCTCTAAGATAACGGTCGTATCTGGAATCAAACGGGGCAAATAGCGCGGTTTTTTCAAACGCAGCAAGGCTGGTGGTCATGGCAGCATACGCAGTTTCGGGTGCATCGAAGACCTTATCCCCGAAAAGCTGTTTGAAAGCGGTCACATAATCGGCATTTTCCTGCAAACGTGCCACGACGGCGGCCTTATCAGGCATTCCCATTTCCACCGGATTGGTCGGGGGGCCACCCGCTTGCCCTTGCAAATCCTTTTCGCGCCCATCGAGAAACTGCCCACCGATGTAACGCTGGCTTTTCTTATTCTGGTGGAAATCTGGGCTGAATTGGGCATAAGTTGCTGTCGGGGTATTCCTGTCTCCCAGCGATTTGCCGTCATCGCCCAATGACACCGCTTTGCCAACGCTAGTGGCACGGTTATCGACAAAACCATGCTCAGGATTGTGGCAAGTAGCGCAAGATTGGGTACGGTTTTTCGACAGATTAACATCGGCGAATAGCTTTTCACCCAGCATTTCCTTGCTAGAAATCGGCGTTGGCGCAGGCGTAACAGCAAGCACGATGCCTGACATCAATAGCGTCAGCGGGAGGATAACCTTGACCATACCAAATTCTCTCAATCAGTAACAAGCCGCCAAGAATAAATGAGAACCATTATTATTACAATTGTGATAAATCAATAAACAGGCAAAAATAAGGGGGCTAGCGCCCCCGTTCAAGGTTCAAAATTCCAAGAGAGGAATCAGGCTCATCAGGCCAAGATTATTTTTATGAAGGCTAACCTGACAGATCGTACACACGTTGACTCAGGCACAATCACACTGCTGCATAGCAGCTTGCTTGAACCTGAAAGGAATAATGTTGGCACTCACGGGGTGCGGGAAAAAGTTGCTATAGATAGTTTCCAGTTGTTGGCGAACATCATGAGAGCACCGTGCCAACAACAAACACTTTACCAACTCTTGCTGTACTTTATGGCAGGGACTACACAACTCGCTCAGGCAGAAATCACCCTGTTCGAGGCATTCCTGCAATTCATTTTTTTCAAATTTAACAACGACTTCTCCAGTCTGCCGATTGTGCAGGCTAACAAATGGGTCAACCCGATCAAGCCATGCATTTATGTAAAAGGTCATCACATACCCCGCTATTCCTTTAATGAAAGAAATAACCTGGCTGGTGCGGAGTTACAAAGTCATACACTGGCTTGGCTACTTTTGTTGCCGTTTTGAGGAGAGGCAAAACCTGTTAGATGCATCAAATGATAATGATTCCTGTTTTTAAGTCAAGCACTTTTTGAGAAACAATCTCATTTTCAAAAATACACTGAGAACTACTTGCATTTGCAAATGAGGATGCTTATCATCCATCTTGTTATGAAGAATCATTACTGTTTAGGGGAAGTGTATGTACGTTTGCATCTGCCACTCTGTTACGGACAAAGCTATCAAGAAAGCGGTCAAGCAAGGCCATGACTCGCTCGAAGCTATCCAGCAAGAACTCAAAGTCGGCACCTGTTGCGGACGCTGCAAACACCATGCCCGCGAAGTAATCGACGAAACCCTTAACCCTGAGACCATTAACTTCAACTTGATGCAAGGTGCATTCGCGTGATGACTGGAACTTTAAGAATGACAGATGCAGAACCCAAGCGTGTCAATCTGGACGAATTGATGCGCGGTTGTAAAAAGATCATCCTTCAGCACGGCAAGCGCCCTTATTGCCTGACCATTACCCGCCGGGGCAACCTGATCCTGACATCAGCGGATGATGATACAGACAAGCAACCTTCTTCGGAGAAACCCCAACCATGAAACGTATTAGCCAGATCGTGTCCACAGCCCTGCTGGGTGGCCTATTAAGCACTGCCCCCACCTTCGCCCACGCTGACACTGTGACTGCCAAAGCCGTGATGGAACAGTACGTCAACCTCGCCAGCGCCAGCTTTAGCGACACCCTCGCCACCGCCAAAACCTTGCAGGCAAAGGTGGCTGCCTTCATTGCCAACCCCAGCGCCGACACCCAGCAAGCCGCTAAAGATGCCTGGCTCGCTGCCCGCAAACCTTACAGCCAGACCGAAGCCTTCCGTTTCGGCAACCCCAATGTCGATGCACTGGAAGGTGAGATCAACGCTTGGCCACTGGACGAAGGGCTGATTGATTACGTCAAACAAGACGTTTACGACCACGAAGAAGGTAATGCCTTCGCCACCGCCAATATCATTGCAGGCAAAGACAACATCGACACCGCCTTGCTAAAAGCCTCCCAAGAAAAAGGCGGCTCCGAAGCCAATGTCGCCACGGGCTACCATGCCATCGAATTCCTGCTCTGGGGACAAGATTTCAATGAAACCCCAACAACATCCGGCCAGCGCCCTTACACCGACTACGCCAAAGGTGATGCCTGCACCAATGGCCATTGCGAGCGCCGCGCCGCCTACCTGCAAGTTGTCACGGATTTACTGGTGGCTGACTTGCAACAACTGGCAGATGACTGGGCAGACGGCAAAGACAATAACTACCGCAGCGCCTTTTTAACATTGGATGAAAAAGAAGCCCTGCGCCGCATGTTATTCGGCATGGGTAGCCTGAGCTTGGGTGAACTCGCCGGTGAACGCATGAACGTGGCACTACTGGCGCATTCACAAGAAGATGAACATTCCTGCTTCAGCGATAACACCCATAACGACATCGCCGAAAATGCCCGCAGCATCCAGAACATTTTCAACGGCACTTACACCCGCACCGATGGCAGCAAGGTAGAAGGTGCAAGCCTCGCCCAACTGGTTGCCAGCAAAGATGCCAAAGCCAGTGAAACACTGGTCAACAAGCTGGCGGACACCCAACAAAAAGCCGAAGCCATTGTGGAAGCCGCCCAAAACGGGGAAAATTTCGACCAGCAAATTGCCCCCGACAACAAGGATGGCAATAAGCGCATCAAAGCCACGATTACGGCTTTGCGTAGCCAAACGGGTGATATTGAAGCGGCTGCCAAAGCGGTAGGCGTGGAAAGCCTTAACCCGGAGAGCAGCGACTCATTTGGTGGATAAATGCACTCAACTCTAGCCATTGCCCTTGGTAGCCTACTAGCGCTACCGGGGCTAGCCAACAGTGATAACACCCCACAGCAGCACGAAGATTTCGCCATCGGTGGCGCATTCTTCCAGCAGCCGTGGGTCATTGCGCCTGCCTCAACCACGGCGCGGGATGGTCTTGGCCCCCTATTCAAAGCCAATAGCTGCATTACCTGCCACGTCGGGCATGGGCGCGGTCATCCACCCCTGACGGACACAGAACCCTTCCTGTCCACCCTTGTGAAGCTGGGAATCCCCGCGCACACCACCGAACAGCAAGCACAAGCACAAACCTTGGGCGTAGCGCCTGATCCTACTTACGGCGACCACCTGCAACCCTTGGGTATCAAAGGCTTACCGGGGGAAGGCACGCCACGCTTCACCTATAGCGAGATTAACGGGCAATTCAAGGATGGTGAGCATTACACCTTGCAAAAACCCACTCTGACGGTTGAAAACCTGCACTACGGCGCGTTGGCGCACGACATACAGTTTTCCGCCCGTGTTGCCCCGCCCCTGCCCGGCATGGGTTTGCTGGAAAGCATCCCCGAGGCTGAGATACTCGCCAACGCCGACCCGGATGACACCAATGGCGATGGCATTTCCGGCAAAGCCAATCAGGTGTGGGACATTGCCCAACAGCAAACCGTGTTAGGACGGTTTAGCTGGAAAGCCAACCAACCCAGCATCCGCCAGCAAAGCGCCGATGCCTTCCACAATGATATGGGGATTACCTCCAGCCTGTTTCCTGAGCAACCGTGCAGCGCGGCACAAACCGATTGCCATACCCTGCCGGATGGCGGCAAGCCTGAAATCCCCGATAATTTGCTGGAAAAAGTCGTATTCCACGTTGCCAACCAACCTGTCCCCGCCCGCCGGGAGGTGGATGATCCAGCAGTCATACAAGGGCAGAAACTGTTTCAGCAAGCGGGTTGTGCTGCGTGCCACGTTGCCCGTTTTGCTGCGCTGAACCAACAGCCACAACCTTATTCAGACCTGCTGCTGCATGATATGGGCGCGGGGTTAGCCGACAATCGCCCCGAATTCAGCGCCTCCGGGAGCGAATGGCGTACCCCGCCGCTGTGGGGCATTGGCCTGACCGAAACAATCAGCGGGCATACCCGCTTCCTGCATGATGGACGCGCCCGCAACCTGCTGGAAGCCATCCTCTGGCACGGCGGCGAAGCAGAAACCGCCAAACAAAACGTCGTGTCCATGAACAAACCGGAGCGGGAAGCGTTGCTGCGTTTCCTCCATTCACTATGACGAGAAGATCAATGTTTAAAACCCTTTTCTTCTGCCTGCTGCTGTTGCCGCTGACTTTACACGCAGAAACGCCAGCCGTTGCCCCTGCCACGCCCCTTCCTGATGCTGACAAACTGCTGGCGCAAGTGGTCGATAATGCCATTATCCCGCTATACCGTGAACTGGAAGACACCGCCAACACGTTGGAACAGCGCAGCAACGCCTTTTGTGCTGAACCCAACGCGGACAGTTTCGCCGCAGTACGCACCGCTTGGGGCGAAACCTTGCTCGCATGGCAACGTACCGACGCGCTGATGTTTGGCCCTGCCATCGAAGAGCAGATAGATTTCAACATCAACTTCAACCCACCTAAAAAGATGATCATCAGCCGCCTGCTGACCGACACGCTGCCCTTAACCCCTGAGACGGTGGACAAAGCCGGGGTCGGTGGGCAAGGTTTGGGCACACTGGAATTCCTGCTGTTCGACCGCGAAAAACCTGATACCGAACAACTCGCAGCCTTTCAAGGTGAAGCAGGTAAACGCCGCTGTGCTTATGTGCAAGCTGCCAGCGCATTGCTGCACACCCATATCAGCACGATTGCGGATGCTTGGTTGAAAGATACCCAAGGTTACGCCAGCGCTTTCCGCACGGCGGACAAAGGCAATGCCACCTTCACCAGTTCCCGCCAAGCAGTGGATTTGCTGGTTGGCAAGCTGTTCCAATCCGCCGAGAAGTTCACCAAAAACCGGATTGGCAATCCCTTGGGCAAAGGCATTGACCTCAATACCGAAGGCAAACAGGAAGTGCTGAACACCTCCAACGCCTACCAATTGGAAGCGTGGCGCAGCGGCTATTCGATAAAAATCATCCGTGCCAACGTGGAAGGAATGCAACGCATCCTGCAAGACGGCGGCATCTTCCAATGGCTGCGTGACCACAACGACCGTAAAGTCGAAAAGTTTGTCGCCGATGCCATGCAACAACGTCTGGAAAGCTACCTGAAACTACCCGTACCCACCACTGACCCGTTTGAGCTGATTAAGGCAGGTAAAGGCCAAGCACTGGATGCTTACTACTACAGCGGTAATGACATCCTGATGGGCATCAAACGCCAGCTCGCCAAAACACTGGGGGTACAACTCGGCTTCAATGATAACGATGGAGATTAAGCCATGAATCGCCGCGCCTTCCTGTTACTCGCCACGGCTGGCACTTTCGGTAGCGCCTTGGGTGTTAATACCCTGATGCAACAAGCCAACGCCACCGAATCCCGAAAGGGCGTATTGACGATGCCCGCTACCACCTTGTATTCCGCCAGTGACAACCCGGCGGGGGGGCATTTCCTGACCCGGTTGGATCTGGCAAACGGGCAAATGCAATCCCGTGCTGTCCCCATGCGTGGTCATGCGGTCTTGCCATTGACACATGGGCGAGTACTGCTATTCGGGCGGCGACCGGCGTTGGAATGTGCCGTCGTGGACTGGCAAAAGGAAATCAGCGGTATCCCCGCAACAGCAGGACGGCATTTCAACGGGCACGGTTGTCTGTCTGCGGCGGGTGATGTGCTGTTTACCAGCGAGAATGCTTACGATGAAAAACGTGGGGTCCTCGGCATCCGTGACAGCAAAACCTTCCAGCATCTGGGCGAATACGACACTTGCGGGCTTGACCCTCACGATGTGCAACTCATGCCTGATGGCAAAACGCTCGTCATTGCCAACGGTGGTATCGAACAGCACCCGGATTTCGGGCGACGCAAGCTCAACCTCGACACCATGCAACCTTCACTGGTGTATATCGACGCAGCCAGCGGCAAGAAAATCGACGAATACCGTTTACCCGACCATCATTTAAGCATTCGCCACCTGATCGCAACGGCGGATGGCAATGTCGGTGTGGCGTTACAGTACGAAGGTGATTTATATCGCCAGCAACCTGCCTCATTGGTAGCTTGGCAAGACAAAGGCGGCGATCTGCAATTACTCGATATTAGTCCCGCTGACGTTGCCCTGTTCAACGGCTACATGGCGGATTTGGCCTATGACCCACGCCAACAAATCCTCGCGGTATCGTCACCACGCGGCAACCACACCAGTTTCTGGAGCACCCGCGAACGGCGTTTTCTGCACGCACACCCCTTGCCAGAACCCAGTGGGGTTAGTTTTCTTGCTGATCAGCAACAATTTTTAGTATCCGATGCCACGGGTGGCATCCACACTTTTGCCTCAACCTATCAACCCGCATCAGCCAGTCTGCTGCACCATTATCCCGACACGTTGTGGGATAACCATGTGGTGCTGTCATGAGTATAGACAAGCCAATGCTACTTAAAAAATTGACAACTTTTGGAGTTCCCGCATGAAACCTACCCTACTCAGCATTCTGATTGGCGCAAGCCTAGCAGCACCTGTTTTCGCCGAAACCACCTTGAGCGGTGCAGTTGAAGTTGAAGCGGGTTTTGTCAGCAATGACGACGGTGATACCAGTGATATTACCGTGCCAACCGTGGAGCTGGGCATCGACAACAAGCTGAATGACAAGCTCGACGGGCATTTACTGTTCCTGTACGGACAAGGTGAAAACAGCGACAACATCAGCGTGGATGAAGCCACCCTCACCTTCAAACCGCGTGAAGGGCTGGATGTCACCGTCGGGCGCATGTACGTGCCTTTCGGCAAATTCGACAGCAACATGGTTTCCGACCCGCTAACGCTGGAACTGGCTGAAACACAGGAAGAAGCGCTGCAACTGGGCATGAGTGCAGGCAATCTCGCCGGTTCCGCCTACGTCTTCAAGGATGATGAAGATGGCGGTGACAAGATCGACGATTACGGCGCAAACCTCGACTATGCCACTGAACATTTCAGCGCGGGGGTTAGCTACATTTCTGACGTGAATGACAAGGCTGCGACGGGAGTTGGCCTCCATGCCGGTGCCAAGATCGGTAAGGCCAATGTGATTGCCGAACACATTGCGGTAGATGAAATCACCCTCGAAGACGACAGCACCGCCAAACCTTCCGCTACCAATCTGGAAGTGGGGCTGGACATTGGTAACGACCGCACCATCGCATTGGCCTACCAACAAACCAAGGAAGCCGAAGCGCTGGAACTGCCCGAAACCGCCACGGGCATTGCCTACCGGATGCCTGTCTTTGAGAAAGCCAGTTTCGCGGCAGAATACATGAATAACGAAGGTTACGACGGCGCGAAAGAAGATGTCGTCACCCTGCAAATGGCTTACGAATTTTAAGGAGCGAACCGTATGAAAAAACAGCTATTGGGGCTGGTCATCGCCAGCCTGACAACGCCAGCACTGGCAGATGGCGAAGTGAACGTCTATTCCGCTCGTAAGGAGCAATTGATCAAACCGCTGTTCGACAAATTTACCGCGCAAACCGGCATTGCCGTTAACCTCGTCACCGGCAAGGATGATGCGTTGCTGGAACGCCTCCGGCTCGAAGGCGACAATACCCCGGCTGACCTGCTGATGACGGCTGATGCAGGCCGCCTCTACCGCGCGGTAGAAATGGGGCTAACCCAGCCCGTTGAATCTGAGGTACTGACAAAGGCCATTCCCGCTAATCTGCGTGACGCAAATAACCAATGGTTTGGCCTGACTTCCCGCGCCCGCCCGATCTTCTATGTGAAGGGCAAGGTGAAACCGGAAGAACTTTCCACCTACGAAGATTTGACTGACCCAAAATGGAAAAGCCGTATTTGTATCCGCTCTTCCGACAACATTTACAACCAGTCGATGCTGGGGTCGATGATGGCAGTCAATGGCACAGAAAAAGCACAGGCATGGGCTAATGGCTTGGTGAAAAACTTTGCCCGCCCCCCCGAAGGTGGCGACCGCGATCAGATCAAAGCGGCGGCTGCCGGACAGTGCGACATTGCCATTTCCAACACCTACTACTACGGGCAAATGCTGGCAGGTGAAAATGCGGAAGACAAAGCCGCTGCCGAAAAAGTCGCGATTTTCTGGCCTAATCAGGCCGACCGTGGCACGCACATCAATATCAGCGGTGCGACTGTCACCAAAACCGCTAAAAACAAGGATAACGCCGTCAAACTGATGGAATTTCTGGTGAACGACGAATCGCAGCAATGGTACGCCGAAGCTAACCATGAGTACCCGGTGAAAGCGGGCGTCGCTAGTGGCGACATGCTGCAAGGCTGGGGTGAGTTCAAAGCGGATAGCCTGAACTTGTCGGAACTTGGCAAACACAATGCCGAAGCCGTCAAAATCATGGATAAAGCTGGGTGGAAATAAAACCCCTGCTGTGGCGTGCTGTGCTGTTGAGCATGGCACTGCTGACCGCCTTGCCTATCCTTGCGGTGTTCGGCTATGTGTTCGTGCCTGCACCCGAGGTTTGGCAACATTTGCGTGAAACGGTGCTCAGCGATTACTTGTTGAATACCTTGTGGCTGGTGCTAGGCGTGGGTTTTGGCGTATTGCTGCTGGGGCTTCCGGCGGCATGGCTAAACAGCATGTGCCAGTTTCCGGGGCAACGCTTTTTTGAATGGGCATTGCTGTTGCCGCTGGCTATGCCTGCTTACATTATTGCCTACACCTATACCGGGATGCTGGATTTTTCCGGCCCCGTGCAAAGCCTGTTGCGTGAGCTGACCGGCTGGGGCTATGGCGATTATTACTTCCCGAATGTGCGTTCGCTGGGTGGTGCCATCACCATGCTCTCCTTGGTGCTGTTCCCGTATGTGTATTTGCTGGCAAGGGCAGCCTTTCTGGAACAGTCGATTTGCGTGCTGGAAGTGAGCCGTACACTGGGGTCAAACCAGTGGCAAAGTTTCTTTCGCGTGGCTTTGCCGTTGGCGCGGCCTGCCATTATTACCGGCTTGTCGCTGGCGTTGATGGAAACGTTGGCGGATTTTGGCACGGTGCAATATTTCGGGGTAACGACGTTTACCACGGGTATTTTCCGCACGTGGTTTGGGTTGGGTGATCATGCGGCTGCGTCACAACTCGCGGCCTTGCTGATGGGGTTTGTGTTCGTGCTGATCCTGTTGGAACGCTGGTCACGGCACAAGGCACGTTACCATCATACGTCCAGCAAGTATTCGCGGTTGCCGCGCTATCCTTTACGGGGAAGTTATGCGGTCGCGGCGGTACTGGTCTGCGCCCTGCCCTTGCTGCTCGGTTTCGTGATTCCCGTCGGGCAATTGCTGTACTGGAGTGTCACCACCGCTACCAACGGCTTGGATGCTGATTTCATCAAGCTGGTGTGGAACAGCATTATGCTGGCAAGTTTGGCGGCACTGTTTGCCTTGCTCTTGGCGCTGATTCTGGGCTACGGCAAGCGCTTGAGCAACGATCCGCTGGTCAACCTGACAGCGCGGATAGCGGCGATGGGTTATGCGATTCCCGGCACGGTAATTGCGATTGGGGTACTGATCCCGTTTGCGTGGATGGATACGCAACTCAACACTATCAGCCAGCAATGGCGAGGCAGCACTATCGGGCTGGTGCTGAGTGGCACGCTGTTTACCGTGCTGTTTGCTTACAACGTGCGTTTTCTGGCGGTGTCCTTGCAAACGGTGGAAGCCGGGTTGGGGAAGATTAAACCGACGCTGGATAATGCCGGGCGTTCGCTGGGTTTGAGTGCGTTTGGTGTGCTGCACCGCCTGCATTTACCGCTGATGAAAGGCACGCTACTGACCGCTATTCTGCTGGTGTTTGTGGATGTGTTGAAGGAGCTGCCTGCTACGCTGATTTTACGCCCCTTCAACTTCAATACCTTGGCAGTGCGGGCGTATGAATTGGCTTCAGATGAACGGCTGGCGGATGCGGGTCTGCCCTCACTGATGATCGTGGTGGCGGGGATTATTCCGGTAATTTTATTGAGTCGCTCGATTGGTAAATCGCGGGCGGGGGAACATTGATGAGCAAACTGACCCTACAAAACATCCACATCCGTTACGGCAACAACGCCGTCGTACACGCGGTGAGCCTGACGGTGGAAGACGGGCAAATCGGCTGCTTGCTAGGGCCGAGTGGCTGCGGCAAAACGACGCTGTTACGGGCGATTGCCGGTTTCGAGTCCGTCACACAAGGCAGTATCACGCTGAATGGACAGCTTATCAGTGACCACAACACGCACTTGCCCCCGGAAAAGCGTACTATCGGCATGGTGTTTCAGGATTACGCACTGTTTCCGCACCTGAATATTGCCGACAACATTACCTTCGGCATTCGCAAACAGTCCAGCCAGGATAAGGCGCGGCGGGTGGCGGAATTGCTGGAACTGGTCAATCTACCGGGCTATGCAAAACGTTACCCGCATGAGCTTTCTGGCGGACAGCAACAGCGCATTGCACTGGCACGGGCGCTCGCGCCACGCCCACGCTTATTATTGCTGGACGAGCCTTTCGGCAGTCAGGATGTGGAATTGCGCGAAATGTTGGCGCGGGAAGTGCGCGACATCCTCAAGCGCGAAGGCATGACCGCGATTCTGGTTACGCACGACCAGCACGAAGCCTTTGCAATGGCAGACGAGATTGGCGTGTTGCAACAGGGGCGTTTGCAGCAGTGGGATACGGGTTACAACCTGTATCACAAACCCGCGAATGCCTTTGTGGCGGGGTTTATCGGGCAAGGGGTCTTGCTACCCGGTATCGTCTTAAACCACAACACCGTCGCGACAGCACTGGGCAATGTACACGGCGATGTACCTGAAAGTTGCCAGCCAGAATGCCCGGTCAGTGTGTTAATTCGCCCGGATGACCTGCGACTGGTGGCCGATTCACCACACCCAGCAACCGTCGTATCGCGAGGATTTCGGGGTGCAGAATATTTATATGGGCTGGCACTCAGCGATGGTAGTCAGCTATTGGCATTAACACCCAGCCACCAAGCCCATCCGATTGGTGCAAGTGTTTGTATTGAATTAGACTTGCAACATCTGGTTATTTTACCGACGCTTACATCTTACTAAAAGCAGCCGCAATATCATCAACACTCAACTCACGGGAAACCTGCGCTCGAACCTGTGGAAGTTCCTCTTCTGGTGAAACCCGGTATTCTTCGGGAATATCCAAAGTCAATGTCCAGCTATTGGCATTAAACAAGGCTTTTTCTTTGGATAATTCTGCGCCTTTAGGAAAACGGTATAAGGGTGAATAAAAACAGACTTTATAAAAGCCACCCTGTAGTTTGAGTTTCCTGACATTGAAAGTGGTTTCAGAAGGTTCTTCAACTTGATGAAAGGCGATCTGCCCGGTTTCACTGGTATCAAAAGCCAGCCAGCTACCCGAAACCCAACCAAGTTTTCTGAATAGACCTGCGCCAAAAGATAGGCACAGATTATCCCGATAACCAACATGCTCCATATCCAGGATAATATCAAAACTTCCTGAAGAAGGTTTTTTGTTCATTCATTCCCTCAATTGATATGCTCAAAAAAATCATGAAAAGATTATTGAACGGAGATAATAGCCGAATTCAGCATTTGTTATTATAAAAGGCTGTTAACCCGATAATGATTCTGGGACGAACTCAGATTTAACAGACGCAACTGTTCCAGCACGACACACCTTAAGAATAACAGGCACGCCCCCAAAATAAAAGAGCTATGTAATAACAAGGTTTGCCGCTTGGCGTAGAAGTGCCTATGATGCTAGCGATGACTAATCTGAATAATGACCATCATGCTTTACTTGTGTGAAAAACCCAGCCAAGCGCGGGATATTGCCCGTGTGTTGGGTGCGAATGGACGGGGTGACGGTTTCTTACAAGGTCAAGGTATCACTGTGACGTGGTGCTTTGGGCATTTGCTGGAACAGGCCGAACCCGAAGCCTATGGCGAGCAATACAAACGCTGGAATTTTGCCTCCCTGCCTATCCTGCCCGAACAATGGAAGCTGGAAGTCAAAAAGTCCGGCGCCAAACAATTCAAGGTGATCAAAGCACTGTTAGCCAAGGCGCAGCACGTCATCATCGCCACCGATGCTGACCGTGAAGGCGAAATGATTGCCCGCGAAGTTATGGAACACTGCCGCTACCACGGACAAATATCACGCCTGTGGCTATCAGCCCTCGACGACGCCAGCATCCGCAAAGCCCTAGGGCAACTCAAACCGGGCGCAGACACCGAGAAACTCTATCAAGCCGGGCTAGCGCGTAGCCGTGCCGACTGGCTGGTAGGCATGAACCTCAGCCGCGCCTACACACTCGCTGCCCAATACAGCGGGCAACTCGGCGCAAAAAGTGGCGCATTAAGCGTTGGCAGAGTGCAAACCCCTACCCTGCGACTGGTCGCTGACCGCGATGCCCACATCAAACATTTCGAGCCGGTGGATTACTGGGATGTCAGCGCCATTTGCCTGCCCCATGATGCGCCACAAACCTTCAAAGCCAACTGGGTTCCCCCCAAAGGCAAGGAAGGCATTGACCCGGAAGGCCGTTGCATCGACAGGGCACTCGCCCAACAAGTAGCCATTCGCTGCAAAAACGAGCAAGCCAGTGTGCTGCGGTGCGATACCGAACGCAAGCGCCAGAATGCCCCGTTGCCCTACGACCTTTCCGGTTTACAGGTGGAAGCCTCGCGGCGCTGGGGCATGAGCGCCAAACAAGTGCTGGATGTGGCACAAGCCCTGTATGAAACCTATAAACTCACCACCTACCCACGTACTGACTGCGGCTACCTGCCGCGTTCCCAACACGCCGATGCGGCGGCCGTGTTTCAGGCATTGGTGCAAACCGACCGCAACTTATCCCCGCTGGTCACGCAAGCCGACCCCAGCCGCAAAAGCAAAGCGTGGGATGACAGCAAAATTACTGCCCACCACGGCATTATTCCCACCGCTGCCAAAGGCAGTATCGAGCGCTTGTCGGAAAGCGAGTTTTTCATCTATGACCTGATCCGCAAGCGTTATCTGGCACAGTTTTTCCCTGCTTACGAATACGATCAAACCGTGATTGAACTCGACTGCCAAGGCTACAAATTCCGCGCCTCCGGTCGGGTGGATCGGGTAGCAGGCTGGAAAATTGCCTATCAGGAACCGGGCGATGACACCCTCGTCAAATCTGACAAAGACGCTAAAACCGATGAAACCGCGCAAGCCTTACCCAAACTCACGGTAGGCGACAATGTGCTGGTGCAGGACACCGAAACCCTGCAACGCCAAACCAAACCACCCGCCCCTTACACCGAAGGCACGCTGATTCAGGCCATGAAGGGCATTGCCAAGCAGGTCGAAAACCCCAAGCTCAAAGCCATTCTCAAGGAAAATGCTGGCATTGGCACCGAAGCCACCCGCGCCGCCATCATCGAAACCCTGTTGACCCGCAAACTGCTGGAGCGCGAAGGCAAAAAGAAATGCCTACGCGTCACCGCCAAAGGCAATGCCTTGATCAGCATGTTACCTAACGCCGTCAAAGATCCGGCACTGACGGCTGCATGGGAACAGGCGCTCGAAGCCGTCGCCAATGGCGAAATGCTGTTGGAACAATTCATGGAAAAACAACAAACTTGGCTGCTGAAAGTGCTGGAACGCGCCAAAGCCGGGGCAGGTGGCACTACCCCTGAAGCACTGGCAACGGAATTTCGCCCCAAACCAGCGCAGCCTAGCACCGCTCAAAGCACTGACATCCCACCGGAAAGCAAAATCTGCCCACTCTGCGGCAAGGCGATGGTGCAACGCACCAGCAAATACGGCGCATTCTGGGGATGCAGTGGCTTCCCCCTGTGTAAAATGGCTGTCAACATCCACACCAATACTCGCCGAGGCAATGCAACATGATACCTTTGAAAAATCCCGACCTGCTGCGTTCACAGTGCTACATCAATGGCGCATGGGTAGCCGCTGATGATGGCGATACTTTAAACGTTACCAACCCAGCAACGGCTGAAACCATCACCAGCGTTCCCCGTTGTAGTGCTGCGCAAACCCGTGCCGCGATTGATGGTGCAACCCTCGCCCAACGTGAATGGCGCAAACGCACCGCCGCCGACCGTGCCAACGTCTTGCACACTTGGCATCACCTCATGCTGGAACATCAGGAAGACCTCGCACAGATCATGACCGCAGAACAGGGCAAACCACTGGCAGAATCACGCGGTGAAATTGCCTACGCCGCCGCCTTCATCCAATGGTTTGCCGAAGAGGGCAAACGCACTTACGGCGACGTGATTCCCTCACCCTTCCCCAACAGCCGCATCGTGGTGATCAAGGAACCTGTCGGGGTATGCGCCGCGATTACCCCGTGGAATTTTCCCGCTGCCATGATCACCCGCAAAGCCGCCCCGGCACTCGCCGCAGGCTGTGCAATGGTCGTCAAACCAGCAGAACAAACCCCCTTATCGGCGCTGGCGCTGGCAGTACTGGCTGAACAGGCAGGCGTACCCGCAGGCATTTTCAGCGTAGTAACAGGCGATCCGCACGTCATCGGTGGCGAATTAACCAGCAATGACAAGGTGCGCAAACTCAGCTTCACCGGCTCGACGGCGGTAGGCCGTTTATTGATGCAACAATGCGCCCCGACCCTGAAAAAGCTTTCACTGGAACTCGGTGGCAACGCACCCTTCATCGTGTTTGATGATGCCGATCTGGATGCAGCGGTTGCCGGTGCAGTGGCCTCGAAATACCGCAATGCCGGACAAACCTGCGTCTGCACCAACCGCTTTCTGGTGCAAACCAAGGTGTATGACGCCTTTGCCGCAAAGCTTGCGCAAGCCGTCGCCAAGCTGAAAGTGGGGCATGGCACGGAAAGCGATGTTAACCAAGGGCCATTGATTGATGAAGCCGCACTCTGCAAGGTGGAAGCTTTGGTCGCCGATGCCGTACAAGGTGGTGCCAAAATCGTCGGTGGCGGCGGACGCCATGCGCTGGGTGGCACGTTTTACACTCCAACAGTATTGACGGGTGTCTTGCCTAACATGCGTGTGGCAAAAGAGGAAATCTTTGGCCCAGTTGCGCCATTATTCCGCTTTGACACCGAAGAAGAAGCTATCCAGATGGCGAATGACACTGAATATGGCTTGGCTGCTTATTTGTATGCGCGGGATATTGGACGGGTATGGCGCGTATCGGAAGCGCTGGAATACGGCATGGTTGGGATTAACAGCGGTATTATTTCCACTGAAGTTGCCCCATTTGGCGGTCAAAAAAGCTCAGGATTGGGGCGTGAAGGCTCGAAATACGGGATTGAGGAATACTTGGAAATCAAGTATCTGCACATGGGGTTGTAAGAGATTCATACGCCAGCAAGCGCCGGGGAATGATAACGCCCCGGATGCATTCGCCTAGTCCGATGAATTCGCCGAATTCACTGTACAAACGCAGCAATTCAGCATCCGTATCATCGGTACGCACTTTTTGGCCTTGGCGCAAACGAGTGATGACAGCATCTTCTACGGTGATAGCGGGCAGGTGTGGTAAGGCAACATCCAATGGCAGCAATACTTTATCCAAAGCATCGAAACCTTGTTCCGCCAATGCCCGCAGCTCTTCCAGCGTGTACATGCGGAATGTGCTGAATGGCTCAACCGACTCGCGCCGTAGCATGGAAACATACGCGCCACAGCCGAGCTTTTCGCCAATGTCTTCCACCAGCGTGCGGATATACGTGCCTTTGCTGCACACCACATCCAGCGTAAGGGTGTCGTCGGTACGAGCCAACACTTGCAGGGAGTGGATGGTAATGTCACGAGCAGGACGTTCCACTTCCAGACCTTGACGTGCCAACTTGTACAGCGGCTGTCCGTCTTTTTTCAGCGCGGAATACATCGGTGGAATCTGGCTAATGTCGCCCCGGAATTGTGCCAATACGGCTTCCAGATCAGCCTCAGAAACATCAGGGATAGGGCGTGGATTGACTCTTTCACCTTCTGCATCGCCTGTAGTACTCACATACCCCAGTGTCGCCGTGGTGATATAACGCTTATCGGAATCGAGCAAAAAGGCTGAAACCTTGGTGGCTTCACCAAAACAGACGGGTAACATGCCAGACGCGAGGGGATCAAGACTGCCGGTATGCCCGGCTTTTTCGGCCTGAAACAGGAAGCGTGCATCCTGCAAGACTTTGTTGCTGGATGCGCCTAAGCCTTTATCCAGCAGCAAAATACCGTTGAGTTTGCGGAAGCGGCGGCGACTCAAGATTCAGCCGCACCTTTGCTGGCGTCAGCATCATCTTCTTCATCGGCATGACGGTCAGAGGCGACTGCTTTCGCAATCAGCGCAGACAATGCATTCCCACGCGACTGGGTTTCATCGTAGAAGAAGTGCAAGGCCGGGGTCATACGCAGTTTCAGCAAATGCCCCAGTTCACGGCGCAAGAAACCAGCAGCATGGTTTAACGCTTCCTGCGCTTCCAGACCTTGCTCGGCTTGCAATGCGTCGAACCAAATTTTGGCGTGGGCGAAATCTTTGGAGACTTCCACATCCAGCAACGTGATCATGCCAACCCGTGGGTCTTTCACCCGGTCACGGATCAGAATGGCCAAATCGCGGCGGATTTGTTCGCCCACCCGATCAGCACGGGCGAAGCCTTGAGGACGTGAGTGTTGTGGCATGGTTTAGATCTTCCTGGCCACTTCAACACGTTCATAACATTCGATATTGTCGCCTTTGCGCACGTCGTTGTAGTCCTTGACCGCGATACCGCATTCCGTACCCATGTGGACTTCTTTGACGTCATCACGGTGACGGCGCAGGGATTCCAACTCACCGTTGAAAATCACCACATTGTCACGCAAGACACGGATAGGCAGACTGCGACGCATGGCACCATCGACCACCAAGCAACCAGCGACCTGACCCAGCTCGGAGGAGCGGAACACTTCGCGGACTTCCGCCAAACCAACAAAGACTTCACGAACTTCAGGTGACAACAGGCCACTCATGACCGACTTGATGTCATCAATGACTTCGTAAATGATGCTGTAATAACGGATATTGACGCCGTTATCAGCCGCCGTCTTACGGGCAGTCGCATCGGTACGCACGTTGAACGCGATAATGGTGGCGCGGGAAGCCGAAGCCAAATCCACATCACTCGCGCTGATTCCGCCGACACCGGCAGTCACCACGCGGACTTCAACCTCATCCGTTGATAGGTTGAGTAATTCATTGCGCAGGGCTTCCACACTGCCCTGTACATCAGCCTTGATCAGGATATTCACCTGAGCACGTTCACTGGCTTTCACTTGCGTGAAGAAGTCTTCCGACTTGCTCACATGCTGTGCAGCAAAGCGGGTATCACGCTGCTTTTCACGGCGCAATTCGGCAATTTCACGGGCTTTACGCTCATCAGTCATCACGATGACTTCATCACCCGCTTCAGGTGCGGCGGACAAACCGAGTACAGCGACCGGGATGGATGGACCTGCTTCCTTGACCGGGCGACCAGCCTCATCAAACATGGCACGTACACGACCGTATTCGGCACCACAGAGCAGTAAATCACCGCGACGCAAAGTACCATTACGCACGAGTACAGTAGCCACTGCACCACGGCCTTTTTCGATACTGGCTTCGATAACGTTACCGGTAGCAGGTGCGTCAACCGGAGCGGTCAATTCCTGAACTTCAGCAACCAGCAGCAAGGTTTCCAGCAGGGCATCAATGCCTTGTCCGGTTTTGGCAGAAATCTGTACTACGGGTACATCACCACCCCAAGCTTCGGTATTCACTTCATTCTGGGAAAGTTCGCCCAATACTTTGTCAGGGTCTGCGCCTAGTTTGTCGATCTTGTTGATCGCCACTACCATCGGTACACCAGCCGCTTTCGCGTGCTTGATGGCTTCCTTGGTTTGCGGCATGACGCCATCATCTGCGGCAACGATCAGGATAATAATGTCAGTAACTTGTGCACCACGTGCCCGCATTTTGGTAAACGCTGCGTGTCCTGGTGTATCGAGGAATGTGACCGTACCGTGATCGGTGTCTACATGGTAAGCACCAATATGCTGGGTAATCCCGCCCGCTTCACCAGCGGCAACGCGAGTTTTACGGATGTAGTCCAACAGGGATGTTTTACCGTGGTCAACGTGACCCATGATGGTAACGACTGGCGGACGTGGCTTGGCTTCGTAACCGTTAACATTTTGACCAATCATGGCAGCCAGCAAAGCGGCATCGTCCATTTCTTGCATAGGCTTGGCTTTGTGACCCAGCTCTTCTGTCACCAGAATTGCGGTATCCTGATCAATGGCTTGGTTGATGGTCATCATCATGCCCATTTTCATCATCGCTTTGATGATGTCAGTGGCACGGATAGCCAGCTTCTGCGCCAGCTCAGACACAACGATTGTGGTGGGAATTTCGATTTCTTTGACGACAGGCGCTGTTGGCTTTTCAAAACCATGCTTGGCATTGGCATTGCTGTTTTGTTGACGCGGATCAGGTCTGAAGGTATCACGACGGCCACCGCCTTTCTTTTTGCCGGAGCGGTTGCCTGCGGGAACATGCAACTCCTCACGACCACCACGCCCTGCAACCTTATTTTTAACCGGCTTCTTGTCGGTCTTTTCAGCAGGAGCAGCATCGGTATACTTTTCAGTAACAACGGGCTTTTCAGCTTCTGGCTCACTGCTATCAGCCACTTCTCGTGGAGCCAGTGTAGGCTTGGGTCGTATCTTGGACGGACGGCGTTTCAGCGCAGAAGCTGCTTCTTCGCGGGCTGCTGCTACCACTACATCACGCTGTTCCTTAGCGCTCAGATTGTCATCAGGCTCAACGCCGCCGGTTGTAACCGCCGCTGTCATCACTTCAGGCACCGATGCTGGCCCTGGCGTAGCAACAGGAGCTGGCGATGCTGCTGGTGGTGGCGTCTCGACCTTGGTCTCTACCACCACAGGTTTAACAGGTGCACTTGGGGGAACTACAGCTTCAGCTTCTTTCACCACAACCTCTTCAATAGCTGGGGAAACGGTCGGTTCAACAACAACAGGCGGCTGAGGCACTTCTTTAACCTCTTCAGGTACTATCTTGGTAACTTCCTGACGCTGTTCCACACGTTTGGTTTCTTTCTGGATACCAGACTCACGTGCTTGACGCTCAGCCGATAATTGGCGTGCCAGTTCTTCGGTACGGCTTATCCGTGCACCGGCAGCAGGTGGCGAGTGCTCTGTCGATTGAGCGACTGGCTTAGCACCGGCTGCGAAGTTTTTCTTATGGCGAACTTCCACGCTGACTGTTTTACCGCGTTGACCACCCGCACCGACTGTCATTTCGCTGGTAGAACGCCGCTTTATGGTTATTTTATTACCACTATTACTGACAGGCGCTGCACCTTGGCGAATGTGCGCCAACAAGGTGAGTTTTTGTGCATCCGTAATCCATGCATCTGGGCCGTTAACGTGAATACCTGCATCCTGTAACTGCTTGAGCAGAACTTCAACGGGGGCATTGATTATCTCGGCAAGTTTTTTAACTGCTATGTCCGACATTTATTTCTTCCTCCCGCAGAATTAAGCTTCTGCCTTGTCGTCCGCAAACCAAGGTTCGCGAGCTTTCATGATCAAACTGGCCGCACGGGCCTCGTCAATTTCAGCTGATTCCATGAGTTCATCCACAGATTGTTCAGCCAAATCTTCCATCGTGCAAATGCCTTGTGTTGCCAATTTGAAGGCTAGGGTATCATCCATGCCTTCCATATGCAGGAGATCAGCCGCTGGCAAGCGGGTATCCTGAGAAATGGCTTGTGACAGTAACGCCGTTTGGGCACGGTCACGCAACTCATTAATAATCGTTTCGTCAAAGCCGTCGATGGCCATGAATTCTTCAATCGGGACGTAAGCGACCTCTTCCAGCGTCGTAAAACCTTCTTCTACCAGAATAACGGCAACCTCTTCATCCACATCCAGCTTATCCATAAACAGGCTGACCAGTGATTGCTGCTCGGCCTGCGTTTTGGCTTCCGCTTCTTCGACACTCATCACGTTGAGTGTCCAGCCGGTCAACTCGCTGGCAAGACGTACATTCTGACCACCCCGCCCGATAGCCTGTGACAACTTTTCGCTGTCAACACCAATATCCATGCTTTTGGTTTCTTCGTCCACTACAATGGAGAGCACTTCTGCCGGAGCCATCGCATTCATCACATAGGTGGCGATGTCGTCGTTCCAGAGTACGATGTCGACCCGTTCCTTGCCACCGAGTTCGTTGGTTACGGTCTGAATACGCGAACCACGCATCCCGACGCAAGCACCAATCGGATCAATGTTCGGCAAGTTGGCACGAACGGCAACCTTGGCACGTGAACCGGCATCGCGAGCAGCACCCATTATATCAATCATTTCCTGACTGACTTCAGGAACTTCGAGTTTCATTAACTCAATGAGGAAGTTTACATCAGAACGGCTGACAATGATTTGTGGCCCGCGCATGTCCTGAAGGATTTCTTTCAGGTAGCCGCGCACCCGCGCCCCAACATGCAACATTTCGCCGGGCACCATTTCTTCCCGTGGAATGAATGCTTCGGCATTCTCACCGAGATCCAGCACAATACCCTTACGGTCAGCACGTTTCACCACGCCCATAATCAAATGACCAACATGGTCACGGTAGGCAGACACGACTTTTTCACGTTCGGCTTCGCGCACCTTGGCAACGATGACCTGCTTAGCAGTCTGGGCGGCAATACGACCGAAATCTACCGAAGGGATGGATTCTTCGACATACTCGCCGATAGGAATATCTAACCCACGAGCAGTAGCATAGCTTTGCAGGATTTGACGCTCCGGGCTTTCAAATTCAGGGTCTTCGTCATCCACAACCTTCCAGCGGCGATAAGTCTCGTAATCACCTGTCTGGCGATTCACGGAAACACGCGCATCCATACCCATGCCATAACGCTTGCGGGTAGCCATTGCCAATGCTGTTTCAACTGCTTGGAAGATTAATTCCTTGCTGACATTTTTCTCATTGGAAACTGCGTCGACAACGTAGAGAATTTCTTTATTCATGCGTTTTTACCGCCCTTGCGCTGAGGTCGAATATCCAGAACCACTCGCCCACGGTCAATAATCTCGTAGGGAATTTCGTATACGGTGCCTTCCACGTCCATGAAAATATGGGTATCGTTTGCGTCCTGCAACTTACCAACGAAGTTGCGGCGCTTTTCTACGGGAAGGCGGGTGCGCACTTTAATCTGTTTGCCCACATAAAGAGCATAGTGTGCGGGAATAAATAATACCCGATCAATACCGGGTGAAGACACTTCAAGAATATAGGCTACCGGAATCAGGTCGTCCACATCAAGCGATGCACTCAACTGATTGCTGACACGACCACAATCGTCGACGGTAATACCCTGATCTGAATCGATGAAAATACGTAGCAAAGCGCTTTCTGTCTGCGGGCGGTATTCATACCCCCACAACTCATAACCGAGGCCAGTTACCGTGGTGCTGATCAGCGTATCCAGTCTTTCTTGCATTACGTCTTTAGTACCTTCCTGGGTAGCACATAATAAAAAAGGCCCTGACAGGGCCTTCTTATAATTGGTAGCGGGGGCAGGATTTGAACCTGCGACCTTCGGGTTATGAGCCCGACGAGCTGCCAGACTGCTCCACCCCGCATCAGAGGAGCGAACTATAAAGCAAAGGCTCAAGCCTTGCAAGTACTATCGAAACAAAACCTCAAATTAACGTACATGACGGTAAATGAACCCTGGAAATGCGAATACCATGAACAACGCCAAGGTGACAGCGTAAAATTCCCACGCTTGAGGATAGATTGACCCCATCGTCCGGTCTTCCAGTAATAAGGCAATGCCCCCCACGACAAAGTACAGGACAAACCATTCCAACAAACGTACCCACATAGACTTGCTATCGCATTGCAGGATCAGGAAACAACGCTGGCTTAACCACGGCAGGTTAGCCAACAATAACGCAAGGGCAAGAAACCCCCACTGTAAAACAGGTAAACTCATAAACGACTGGCGACCATTGCTGCTGAACAAATACCCATCAATGCACTAGGGAACACCCCTAACAGCACCATGAGCACGCCATTTACACTGATCAGCACCGTAAAATCAAGATCTGCCTTTATCGGCGCGTTTTCTTCTGGCTTGTCGAAGTACATCATCTTGATGGCACGTAAGTAGTAATAAGCACCAATCACCGACATCACCACCATAAAGACGGCAGGCCACAAATAACCGGCTTGCATGACCGCCTGAATAATCGACAGCTTAGCGTAAAACCCAACCGTTGGCGGAATGCCTGCCATCGAAAACAGGAACACCATCATGATGAAGGCATACCAAGGGTTGCGCTCATTCAAACCTTTGAGGTCATCCAACGTTTCGGCCTCAAACCCTTCCCTGCCCAACAGGATCAGGATCGCAAAGCCACCTGCTGCCATCATGGCGTAAGTAATCGTATAGAACAGCGCCGCGCTATACCCTTCAGTCGTCCCCGTCAGCGTACCTAGCAAGATAAACCCCATGTGCGCAATCGTTGAATACGCCAACATCCGCTTGAGATTTAGTTGCGCAATGGCGCTCAGATTACCTAGGAAGACCGACAGCAAACCAAACACCAATAACAATTGCGCCCAACCCGGCTGCGCCGTACCCATCGACTCCGCCAGCACGCGCAACAACATCGCCAATGCCGCCAGTTTCGGCACACTGCCTAAAAACATCGTCACTGCCGTAGGTGCTCCCTGATAAACATCAGGCACCCACATATGGAACGGCACTGCCCCAAACTTGAAGGCAATCCCCGCCACAATGAACACCAGCGCAAACAGCAACGGAATATTTTCCAGCACATTCTGGGCGCTAACGAATGCCAATACTTCCGGTAGCTCCAGCTTGCCACTCAATCCGTACAGGATAGAAATACCATACAGCAACAACCCTGATGCCACCGCGCCCAACACAAAATACTTCATCGCCGCTTCTGAAGAGCGCCCATCATCGCGATTGAACGCCACCAGTGCATACATCGACAAGGCTAGCAATTCCAGCCCCAGATAGACCACCAGCAAATGGTTGGCAGATACCATCACCAACATCCCCAGCACTGCAAACAAACCCAGCAGGAAAAACTCACTTTGCCATATATCAAGGTCTTTCAGGTATTTACGCGCATACACGAACACCCCGAAGGTCAGCAACAGGATGCTAATTTTCAACACCCCTGCCAAATCATCACGCACATACATGCCATTCAAGCCAGTTGTCTTGTCGCCATCCATCGCCCCATAAGCTAACAACGCAGTTGCCAGCAAAGCCACCTGGGTCAGTAAGTAAGAAATCATCCGGCAATCTTCACGCAACATGACATCAATCAACAAGATCAAGCAGATCGTGCTGAGCAGAAAAATTTCTGGCATCGCAATCGTAAAATTCATTATGGGCACCCCCCCGCGAGTCCACTACACAGCTTGCTCTGCAAGACCTGATCCAACAGGTGTTTGATTGACACTTCCATCACATCCGTCAAGGGTTGGGGCCACAAGCCCAGTAGCAATACCGCAGCGGCCAATATTGCCAACATCCAGAACTCACGCTGCCCAATATCCTGCAACGCCGCCACTTCCGCATTTTTGACATCACCAAACATCACCCGCTTCACCAGCCAGAGTGTGTAAGCCGCCCCCACAATCAGGGTAGTTGCCGCCGCAAATGCAATTAATGGATGAGCGCTAAAACTCGCCAAAATAACCATGAACTCGCCAACAAACCCCGACGTTCCCGGCAAGCCTGTATTAGCCATCGCAAACAACACATACAGCGCCGCAAACACTGGCATCTTGTTGGCAACGCCACCGTAGGCATTAATATCACGGGTATGCATCCGGTCATACAACACACCAATGCACAAGAACATCGCCCCAGAAATGAAACCGTGCGACACCATCTGCACCATACCGCCCTGAATCGCCAGCACCGCACCACTCATGGCCAAAGGATTAGTGGCTCCACCTTTTACGATTCCGTAAATCACAAAGAATCCCAAGGTCACAAACCCCATGTGTGCAATCGAGGAATACGCCACCAGCTTTTTCATGTCTTGCTGCACCAGTGCCACAAAACCGATATACACCACCGCTGTCAACGACATGAAAATCACCAGCCAATCCAGTTGCGCCGCCGCGTCAGGCACAATCGGCATCGCAAAGCGCAGGAAAGCGTAGCCACCCACTTTCAGGGTAATCGCCGCCAGAATCACGGAACCACCCGTCGGGGCTTCCACGTGCGCATCCGGCAACCAAGTATGCACTGGCCACATCGGCACTTTCACACCAAACGCCAGCAGGAATGACAGGAAAATCAGGATTTGCGGCGTCAGCCCAATTGGCAGCTTATGCAAATCAGCCACCGCAAAACTACCACCCAACTGATACAGGTAAATCAAGCTGATCAGCAGGAACACCGAACCAAAAAAGGTATACAGGAAAAACTTGATCGTGGCATACACCCGGCGTGCGCCACCCCAAATACCGATGATCAGGAACAGCGGAATCAGCATCGCTTCAAACAGGATATAAAACAGCATCGCATCCAGCGCCGCAAACACCCCATTCACAATTCCCCCCATGATCAGGAATGCCGCCATGTATTGCGACACCCGATAAGTAATGATCTCCCAACCGGCAACCACCACCATCACTGTCATGAAAGTATTCAACAGGATCAACGGCATGGAAATACCATCAACCCCCAAATGGTAGTTGATCTTGAATGCCTCAACCCAAGGGATGGACTCCACAAACTGCATGGCAGGCGTTGTCGGGTCAAACCCGGTATACAACGGCAGGCTCAGCAGGAAAGTCAGCAAAGCAATCCCCAGTGCAAATTGTTTAGCACCCGAACGGTCACCGACAATCAGGACACCCATACCACCGACAATCGGCAGCCAGATCAAAAAACTCAGTATTGGCAAATCAAGCATGTGCATTTCCAGGTAAAACCAACGGGCCTAGAAGAATAGGAACCAGGTAAGCATCAACAAAATGCCCGCCACCATCGAGAAGGCATAATGATACAAATAGCCCGTCTGAACTTGACGCGCCAACCCGGAGAACCAACCAACTGCCTTGGCAGCGCCATTCACGATGAAACCATCAATCATCAAACGCTCACCCACTGACCACAACCCGTTACCGAGTGAGACAGAGCCTTTAGCGAACACTTTTTGATTGAAATCGTCCAGGTAATACTTTTGATCCAGCAGGGTATGCAACCAGCGGAACTTGTCATAAGCCCAACGGGCAATCGCATCATCTTTGAGGTAAATGAACCAGGCAGCGCCCAAGCCAGCCATTGCCAACCAGAACGGCGGCGCCATCAAGCCGTGCAGGACAAAACCCAGTACCCCATGATAAGCAGCACTGATTTCTTCAATACCCGGATGAGCTGACAGCAAACCTTGCAAAGTAGGATCAAAACCATGCGCCTTATCATTCACAAAAATGGCATGATGGAAGAACTCACCCACCACCATCGGATCGAGCAAATAACCCGCCAACACCGACGGAATCGCCAACATAATCAACGGAATCGTCACTACCCAAGGTGATTCGTGTGGCGTACCGCTATGGCCATGATGGTCAGCATCGTGATGCCCGTGATCGTCATGACCGTGTGCATCAAAGCGCTCCTTGCCGTGGAATACCAGGAAGAACATACGGAAACTGTAGAATGCCGTCACAAACACACCCAGCAACACCAACGTATACGCATAGCCTGCTGCCCACAAATGTGACTCGTGCACCGCTTCAATAATCAGGTCTTTGGAGAAGAAACCAGAGAAACCGGGGAAACCAATCAAGGCCAGCGAGCCAATCAGGGAAGTCCAATAGGTAATCGGCATGTACTTTTTCAAGCCACCCATTTTGCGGATGTCCTGCTCATGGTGCATCGCTATGATCACCGAGCCAGCCGCCAGGAATAACAGCGCTTTGAAGAACGCATGGGTCATCAAGTGGAATACTGCCGCCGAATAAGCCGAAGCCCCCAATGCCACCGTCATATAACCCAACTGTGACAAGGTAGAATACGCCACCACCTTCTTGATGTCATTTTGCACAATGCCGATCAAGCCCATGAAAAACGCTGTGGTTGCCCCAATAATCAGGATCAGATTCAAAGCCGCATCGGACATCTCGAAAATGGGCGACATCCGCGCCACCATGAAAATACCTGCCGTTACCATGGTTGCCGCATGGATCAGCGCTGAAATCGGCGTTGGGCCTTCCATTGAATCCGGCAGCCACACATGCAAGGGCACCTGCGCTGACTTGCCCATCGCACCGATGAACAACAGAATCGCAATAACCGTCAGCGTATCCCACTTCCAGTCGGAAAAGACCTCAATCTGACTTCCTGCCAAACCCGGAACCTTTGCAAAAGTCTCCACATAATCCAGCGTACCGGTATACATCAAAACAGCCGCAATCCCCAGCAAGAAACCAAAGTCCCCCACACGGTTGACCAGAAACGCCTTCATGTTCGCGTAAATCGCCGTCTCTTTCTTGAACCAGAAACCGATCAACAAATAAGACACCAGCCCCACCGCTTCCCAGCCGAAGAACAACTGCATGAAGTTGTTACTCATCACCAGCATCAGCATCGAGAAGGTAAACAGGGAAATATAACTGAAAAACCGCTGATAACCGGGGTCTTCAGACATGTAGCCAATCGTGTAAACATGCACCATCAACGATACAAACGTCACCACCAGCATCATCATGGTACTGAGGTTATCCAGCATGAAACCGACTTCAAAACGGATATCTGCAATCACCGCCCACGTATACACCGTGCCGTTGAAAGTATTCCCGTGGAACATCACATCGTTAGCCACCACCAGTGACAACAGGAACGCCACCGCCACACCCAGAATCGTGACCCAATGCGCCCCGGCACGCCCAATCTTTTTGCCAAACAACCCCGCAACAATTGCCCCGAACAAAGGTGCAAGCGGAATAGCCAGATACATCGCTTCCATTGCTTACCCCTTCATCGAATCAAGTTGTTCAACATTGATCGTGCGCCGGTTACGGAACAAGACCACCAGAATCGCCAAGCCAATCGCCGCTTCCGCCGCCGCCACGGTGAGAATGAAGAACACGAATACCTGCCCCGCCATATCCCCCAAATAATGGGAAAATGCCACGAAGTTCAGGTTTACCGACAACAACATCATCTCGATGCACATCAGCAAAATCAGCACGTTCTTACGGTTCAGGAACATACCCGCCACGCTGATGGCAAACAGCAGCGCCGCCACGATCAGGAAATGCGACAAAGGGATCATGCTTGCTCCTTGGTTTCAGATTTCATCTTGACCAGACGCACACGGTCTGCACGCTTCACCTGCACCTGCTCGCTAATATCCTGCTTGCGCGAATCCGGGCGACGCCGCAAAGTCAGGACAATCGCCGCAATAATCGCCACCACCAGAATGACCGCAGCAATCTCAAACGGGTACACATAATTGGTATACAAAATTGCACCCAAGGCTTCGGTATTGTTTTCCGGCGCTGGCGCTTTGGGGGTCGCAATCTGAAACGGTGCACTGCGCAACACCATGATCATTTCCACCGCAATCACGCCTGCCACCAAAAAACCGACCGGCGCGTATTTGGCAAAGCCCTCTTTCAACGGGTCAATATTCAAATCCAGCATCATGATGACAAACAGGAACAACACCATCACCGCGCCGACATACACCAACACCAGCACAATGCCGAGGAATTCCGCCTCCAACAGCAACCACAACGCGGCACTGGTAAAAAAGCTCAAAATAAGGCACAACGCCGCATACACCGGGTTACGTACCGTCACCATACCCACTGCCGCTGTCACCAATACAGCGGAAAACAGGTAAAAGATAATCTGCTCGAATATCATGTTTAATCTGTCTCCTCGGGTTTAACGGTAAGGGGCATCAGCGGCTTTCATCTTGGCGATTTCAGCTTCGTGCTTATCGCCAATCGCCAGTAATTTATCTTTGGTCTGGATGTTTTCACCACGATTCTCGAAGTGGTACTCGAAAATATTGGTTTCCACAATCGCATCCACCGGGCAGGCTTCCTCACAGAAACCGCAATAAATGCACTTGAACATATCAATGTCATAGCGCGTGGTACGGCGCGTCCCATCCGGGCGTTCTTCCAGCTCGATGGTAATCGCCAGCGCCGGGCAAACGGCTTCGCACAGCTTGCAGGCAATACAACGTTCCTCACCATTCGGGTAGCGGCGCAGCGCGTGATGCCCCCGGAAACGGTTAGAAATCGGCGTCTTTTCTTCCGGGTACTGGATCGTGACTTTGCGCTCGAAGAAATACTTCCCCGTCACGCCCAACCCCTTCAACAACTCTTGCAGGCTGAACGTCTTGAAATAATGTTTCAGGTTCAAACTCATGTCAGCCTCCTTACAGCCACGGTTTCCAGCCCAGCGCAATCGCCAGACCTTCCGCAAAAATCCACACCAGCGTCACCGGGATCAGAATTTTCCACCCCAAGCGCATGATCTGGTCATAACGGTAACGCGGGAATGTCGCCCGGAACCAGAAAAACAGCAGCATGAAGAACGACGCCTTCAGCAATAACCAGTGGACACCATCCCCGAAAAACAGCCCCAACACCGGCATATTCGTCAGGAAATCCAGCCCCTGAAACGGCGACAACCAGCCACCCAGGAACATCAGCGCCGTCAGTGCCGAAATCAGCCACATATTCGCGTATTCAGCGAGGAAGAAAATCGAGAAGGCCATGCCGGAATATTCCACATGGAAACCCGCCACGATTTCAGATTCACCTTCCGCCACGTCGAAGGGCGCACGGTTGGTTTCTGCCACCCCGGCGATGAAATACACCACAAACAAACCAAACAACGGCCACACAAACCAGCTAAAAATACTGCCGGATTGCGCCCGCACAATATCGCCCAGATTCAAGCTACCGGAGGCCATCAGCACGCCGACTAAGGCAAAGCCCATCGCAATTTCATACGACACCATTTGCGCCCCAAGACGCATCGCACTGAGCTGCGCGTATTTGGAATTCGATGCCCAACCCGCAATGATGACCCCGTAAATCCCCAAGGAAGTCAGCGCCAACAAGAACAATAACCCGGCATTCACATCCGCCAACACCAAACCATCGCTAAACGGAATCACCGCCCAGGCCGCAAACGCAGGCCCCATCGCCAGCAACGGTGCAATCAAAAACAGAAAGCGGTTAGACTTTTCAGGAACAATGATTTCCTTGAAAATCAGCTTGAACATATCCGCAAACGGCTGCAACAAGCCTTTGAAACCGACCCGATTCGGCCCCACCCGCACCTGCATGAAACCGATGATTTTGCGTTCCGCATAGGTTGCATACGCCACCAGCAGGATCAGTGGTATGACAATCGCCATCACCTTGATCAGGATCAACAGCAGCGTTACCAGCCACTCAGGGAGAAATGCACCGAAGAAATTTGCGAGTATTTCCATCATTCCCCTGCCTTTGTTATTTGGAGCGTACCAAAGGCCGCGCCTAACACACTGGATATTTCAATCCCGGATTGGATACCCGCACACCCGACGGGAATACCCGCATCCAACTGCGCCGGAAGCGTAATCGCCACCGCACCTTGCGACACTTTCAGCGCATCACCTGCCGCCACGCCCATATTCGCCGCGTCTTGCGGATTCAAATGGACAGCCGCTGGTGGAATCATCGCCTGCAACGCCTTGGCACGGCGCACCAATGGGTCGACACGGTACATTTCCACATCACCGATACGCTGGAAATGGTTGGAAGAGGGCGTATGCAATACGCCCCTACCTTCTTCCGTAGGGGCGTATTGCATACGCCCATCTGCGTTGTAGGTATTGTTGCAGGATTCTACGCCGTCAAGTTCGAGGTGCAGTTCCGCGACGATTTCTTCGGTAGCCACCCAATCGAACTCAGGTACACCGGCGGTATTACCGAGAACGCGCAGGATTTTCCAAGTAGGACGAGCCTCGTCTGGCAACTTCGCCGCCCCCTTGAAGCTTTGCCACTGACCAGCCACATTACAAAAGGTGCCGGAGGTTTCCGCAAACGTAGAACCGGGCAATAATACAGTGGCGTACTTACGTGTCACTTCATCCGCAAACGGCGCAATCACAATGACGTTTGCAGCGGCGCTGAGCGCTTGCATCGCCTGCTGTGGGTTGGCGAAATCTGCCAGCTCAGTATTCAGCAATACGAAGGTGCGGGTCTTGTCATTCAGGAACTCACTCACCGGCACGCCCGGCTGCTTGAGTTCGCGCCCTGCCGACAAGCGATGGGGTACGACACCTGTTACCCAAGCACCAACACTGTTGGCGCTTTCCGCCAGATAACCGAAGGTTGCGCCAGTTTGTTGGGCAATCGTGTAAGCCGCAGCCCGTAATGCCGCAAAATCTGGGTGCTGAGTCGCGACATTACCCAGTAATACCGTGGCATGTTCCGCCTGTTGCAGCGCAGCCATTACGCCATTGTCGGGGTCATTGGCAATCGCTTGCAGGGCTTGCAACATCTCAGCCGGGGCAACAGCCTGTTGTGCTACGTCGTAGTTGAAGTCAAACGCACGCGGGTTCAACGCCATCACTTGCGCACCCTTGAGGGCGGCCTTACGAAGGCGATGATTCAGCAAGGGCTGCTCTTGACGTGCATTCGAGCCGACCAGAAAAACAGCGTTCTGCTGTTCCAGTTGCTCGATAGGCATTCCCAGTGACGGGCAAATGGGCGCAGCATCCTGATCGCTGAAATCAGTCTGGCGTAAGCGGTGGTCGATATTGCGGATATTCAAACCGCGCATCAGCCGCTGGAACAAATACAACTCTTCCAGCGTAGACGTGGCATTGGCCAATGCCCCCGTGCGTGCCGGGTCAGCCGCACGCAATATTTCCGCCGTAGCATCCAACGCCTGTTGCCAAGTCGCGTCATACCAGTGACCGTCACGCTTGATCTGCGGCTTGGTAATACGGTCAGCGCTGCGGATACCTTGATAACTGAAGCGATCGCGGTCTGAAATCCAGCACTCATTGATGGCTTCATTGTTGCGGGGCACTGCACGCACCACTTCCTTCTGGAAAGTATGCACATGCAGGTTGGAACCCACGCAATCGTGTGGGGCAATGCTATCGTGTGACTGCATTTCCCACGCCCGCGCCTTGTAACGCGAAGGTTTAGCGGTCAGCGCACCGACCGGACACAGGTCAATCACATTGCCTGACAGTTCGGATTTGAGCGACTTTTCGATATAAGTGCCGATTTCGAGACGGTCGCCGCGCCCTACCCCACCCATTTCGCGCATCCCGGCAATTTCGTCACCGAAACGCACGCAGCGGGTACACTGGATACAACGGGTCATTTCGGTTTCGATCAGCGGGCCGATGTCTTTGTCCAGCACCACCCGTTTGATTTCAGCGTATTGCGATTTATTGCTGCCGTAACCGACCGACACGTCCTGCAATTCGCATTCACCGCCCTGATCACAGATCGGGCAATCCAACGGGTGATTGATCAGCAGGAATTCCATGATCGCTTTTTGGGCGTTGCGGGCTTTTTCTGAGCGCGTCCAGAACTTCATGCCCGCATTCACCGGGGTCGCGCAAGCGGGAATAGCCTTCCACGACTTTTCCATTTCCACCAGACACATCCGGCAGTTGGCAGCTACCGACAGTTTTTTGTGGTAGCAAAAACGCGGGATGGTAATGCCATTGTCGTCAGCCACTTCAATCAGCATTGCGCCTTTACGCGCCTGAATCGGCTGGTCATTAATCTCAATTGTGACGAATTCTTCTGCCATGTATTACCCCTTCGCCACCATGCTACGACCGTGTTCGACGTAGTATTCAAATTCTTCGCGGAAGTGCTTAACGAAGCTCCACACCGGCATCGCTGCCGCTTCACCCAAGGCACAAATGGAACGCCCTTCGATATTGTGGGAAATTTCTTCCAGCCGCGTCACGTCTTCCAGCTTGCCCTTGCCTTCCACAATCCGGGTCAACATGCGGTACAACCAGCCCGTGCCTTCACGGCAAGGCGTGCATTGCCCGCAGGATTCGGAGAAGTAAAAGCGTGAAATGCGCTGCAACACCTTGACCATATCGGTGGTGTCGTCCATCACGATCACCGCGCCCGAACCGAGGTAAGAACCTGCCTTTGAGATGGTGTCGTAATCCATCGTCAGCCCCATCATCACCTCGCCCGGTAATACGGGTACGGAAGATCCACCTGGAATCACCGCTTTCAGCTTGCGTCCGTTGCGTACCCCGCCCGCCAGTGCCAGCAATTCAGGGAACGGCATTCCCATCGGAATTTCAAAATTGCCCGGATTATTCAGATGACCGGACATCGAAAACAGCTTTTCGCCACCGGAGTTTTTTACGCCTAGATCAGCAAACCACTTGCCGCCGTTGCGCATAATGACCGGAATGGACGACAGCGTTTCGGTGTTATTAATGGTGGTTGGGCGACCGTACAGACCGAAACTCGCCGGGAATGGCGGTTTGAAACGCGGCTGGCCTTTTTTGCCTTCCAGCGATTCCAGCAGCGCGGTCTCTTCGCCGCACACATACGCACCCGCACCAAGCGTGCCGTGCAGGTCGAAATCGACACCGGAACCTTGAATGTTTTTGCCCAGCAAACCCATTTCGTAAGCTTCTTTCACCGCCTGCTCGAAACGAATGAAAGGTTCATCCATAAATTCGCCGCGCATGTAGTTGTAACCCACCGTCGCGCCAATGCTGTAACCAGCAATCGCCATGCCTTCCACCAGCGCGTGCGGGTTGAAACGCAGGATGTCACGGTCTTTGCACGTACCCGGTTCGGATTCGTCCGAGTTGCACACGATGTATTTTTGCCCCGGCATGTCACGCGGCATAAAGCTCCACTTCATGCCGGTGGGGAACCCTGCCCCGCCACGTCCGCGCAAGCCGGAATCCTTGATTTCCTCAATGACTTCTACAGCGGGGGGCTTTTCTGCCAGAATTTTTTTCCACGCCGAATAGCCGCCAACCTTGAGGTAGCTTTCCAGTGTGTGGGCTTGATCGCCGAATTGGGTGGTGATGAAACAGACTTGATTTGCCATGTGCTTACTCCAGTCCGTCCAGAATCTCATCCACTTTTTCAGGGGTGAGATGGGTGTGGTATACGTGGTTGACCTGCATCATCGGCGCACTGCTGCACGCGGCGAGGCATTCTTCTTCCACTTTGAGGAAGAACTTGCCATCCGGGGTCGCTTCGCCCAGCTTAATACCCAGCTTGCCTTCAATGTGTTCCAGAATGCCGTCGGAACCGCACAACATGCAGGAAACGTTGGTGCAGACTGAAATGCTGTATTTTGCCGCCGCTTTCGCATCCATTTCATACATGGAATAGAAGCTGGCGACTTCGTAGACGGCAATTTCTGGCAGGCCGAGGTAATCGGCAACCGCATCCATTTTCTCGCGGGACAGGTAATGGTCTTCGTGCATCACAGCGCGTAACGCCGCTAGCAACGCCGACTGTTTTTTATCCTCAGGATAGCGCTTTAACCAGCTATCAATGTCCTCACGCTCGTGATGGCTGAGCAAGGCGCTTTTGCGCTTGAGCATCGTGATGGGCTGTTCAGTCATCAACGGTCAACCTCCCCGAATACAATATCTTGTGTGCCGATAATCGCTACCACGTCAGCCAGCATGTGGCCTTTGGTCATTTCATCCAGAGCTGACAGGTGTGCAAATCCCGGTGCGCGAACTTTCAGGCGATAAGGTTTGTTTGCACCGTCAGAGACGATATAGCAACCAAACTCACCTTTGGGATGTTCCACAGCGGCATACGACTCGCCTACTGGCAGGCAGAAACCCTCGGTCATCAGTTTGAAGTGCTGGATCAGCGCTTCCATGTCCTGCTTCATCTCGCCGCGCGTCGGTGGGGCTACCTTGCTGTCGTCCAACATCACCGCGCCGGGATTCACCCGCAACCACTTGATGCACTGCTTGATAATGCTATTGGACTGGCGCATTTCTTCCACCCGCACCAGATAACGGTCATAGCTGTCACCTTGCACCCCGACCGGAATATCGAAGTCCATTTTGTCGTAGGCGGCATACGGCTGTTTCTTGCGCAAATCCCATTCAACCCCAGAGCCGCGCAGCATTGGGCCGCTGAAACCCAGTTGCAGGGCACGTTCGGGTGATACCACACCGATCCCCACCAAACGCTGTTTCCAGATACGGTTATCGGTCAACAGAGTTTCGTATTCATCCACATAACCGGGGAAACGGTTGGTGAAGTCTTCCAGAAAATCCAGCAAGGAACCGCCGCGATTGCCATTGAGGCGCTTGGCTTCGGCTTCCGAGCGAAAACGGTTCGGCAGGAATTGCGGCATGGAATCCGGCAGATCCCGATATACCCCGCCCGGACGGTAATAGGTGGCGTGTAAGCGTGCGCCGGACACCGCTTCGTAAGCATCCATCAAATCTTCACGTTCGCGGAAAGCGTACAGGAACATGGTCATTGCACCCACGTCCAGCGCGTGTGCGCCAATCCACAGCAAGTGATTGAGAATACGGGTAATTTCGTCAAACATGGTACGGATGTAGAGCGCACGTTCCGGGGCAGTAATCCCCAGCAGCTTCTCAATCGCCAGCACATAGCCGTGTTCGTTGCACATCATCGACACGTAGTCGAGGCGATCCATGTAGCCGATGCTTTGGTTATACGGTTTGCTCTCGGCCAGCTTTTCAGTACCACGGTGCAGCAAGCCAATATGCGGGTCGGCACGCACGATGGTTTCACCATCCATTTCCAGCACCAGACGCAACACGCCGTGCGCTGCCGGATGGGCTGGACCAAAGTTCAGCGTAAAATTGCGAATTTCAGGCATTAGTCATCACGCTCCGCTGTCGGTGGTGAGAAACGCTGGTCAGCACGGATGGTACGTGGCACCAGTACACGCGCCTCGATCGACACAGGTTCATAAATAACGCGCTTCTGTTCGGCGTCGTAACGCATTTCGACCTGTCCAATGAGCGGGAAATCCTTACGGAACGGATGCCCAACAAAGCCATAGTCGGTCAGGATGCGGCGCAAATCGGGGTGTCCACTGAACATAATGCCGAACAGATCGAATGCTTCACGCTCATACCAGTTGGAGGAATTCCAGATTTCCACCAGTGAATGTACCACCGGAAAACCGTTATCTTCACAGCGGGTACGCACCCGGATACGCACATTACGGCTGACTGACAGCAAATGGATCACCACCGCGAAACGCTTACCTGTAAAAGCGACATCCCCGTCCGACTCGCCAAAATCGAATGGGTCAGCCTCTTCTGCCTGCACTGCTCGGCTAAAGCCGCTGCGGGAAGCGGTGGTCACATCCCATTCCGCATCGCCGTAAGTGAGGTAATCGACACCACACAGGTCGGTCAACTGGGCAAAATCAAGCATGGGGTCGTGACGCAAGAAACGGGCAACTTCCAGCCAGTGTTCAGCCGCCACTTCCAGCGTCAGCTCATCCAGCGCCAAAGTGCTCGTTGAGACTTTACTACCCAGCCCTTCCTGAAGGTAATCCTTGATGAATTCGAGTGATACAGTCATGAATTACCGCGCTATCGTATTGGTTCGACGGATTTTGTTCTGCAATTGGATAATCCCATACAGCAGAGCTTCGGCGGTTGGCGGACAACCGGGAACGTAAATATCAACAGGCACGATACGGTCACAGCCCCGCACCACCGCATAGGAATAATGGTAGTAACCACCACCATTGGCACAAGACCCCATCGAAATAACCCAACGCGGTTCAGCCATTTGATCATAGACCTTGCGCAGTGCTGGAGCCATCTTGTTGGTCAGCGTGCCCGCCACGATCATCACATCCGACTGGCGCGGACTGGGGCGGAACACAATGCCAAAACGGTCGAGATCGTAACGTGAAGCCCCTGCGTGCATCATTTCCACTGCACAGCAAGCCAAGCCAAAGGTCATTGGCCACAACGAACCAGTACGCGCCCAGTTGATCAGAGCATCGGCTGTCGTGGTGACAAAACCTTTTTCCAGAACCCCTTCTACTCCCATTCCAGCGCCCCTTTCTTCCATTCGTAGATAAAACCAACAATCAGGATAGTCAGGAAAATACCCATCGCGACAATGCCGAACACGCCAATGGTGTCGAGCACCACAGCCCATGGAAACAGGAAGGCAATTTCAAGGTCGAAGATAATGAAGAGGATGGCGACAAGGTAGTAACGCACATCAAACTTGATGCGGGAGTCTTCAAACGCGGGAAAGCCGCACTCGAATGGTGAATCTTTTTCTGCGTCGGGTCGGCGCGGGCCTGCAAGCAGCCCCAAGCCCAGCAATACCACTGCCAAGCCAAAACCGACCGCCAGAAAAACGAGAATGGGAAGGTATTCTCCTAGCATGTAAACTCCTGGTGCAAACCGTGGTGCTCTCTCTCCAAACCACCCGGTTGTCTATGATGCATGATTCCAAACACACACTGTTTGTATCACTATTTCGTTATACAGTCGAATATAACGGGGCATGAACCACAGATTAATTCCCCAAAGTGGGTATTGTCAGGTTTTAGCAAGAATTCGGCACAAAAGAAAAGGCCCGTTATCATCAGATAACGGGCCTTTTCATGTATGGTACCGACGACCGGACTCGAACCGGTACAGCTTGCGCCACTACCCCCTCAAGATAGCGTGTCTACCAATTCCACCACGTCGGCAAAGCAGGCGGTCATTATACTCGACTATTTCTGTTCTTGCACAGGTTTTTCAGCCTCAACGGGCTTTTCAGTAGGATTTTTTTCCACTGGTGCAACTGGAACATCACTGGCAGAAGATTTTTCAACTGTTGGAGCCGGTGGAACATCACTCGCAGGGGCTGCTGGTGCTGTTTCCACTGCTGCCGGGGCGGGCGTTGTTGTGTGTCCCCCCATGATACTACCAGACTCGATAGTGCGACCTGATGCAAGGAATGCCAATGCCAATGCCACCAAAAAGAAAACTGTCGCCAGAATCCCCGTGGTACGGCTCAGGAAGTTGGCTGAACCTTGTGAACCAAATACAGTACCTGATGCGCCGCTACCGAAAGCAGCACCTGCATCTGCACCTTTGCCTTGCTGCATCAAAATCAACACAATCATAGCAACAGAAACAACGATCAAAATGATCAACAACACATTGTATAGCATAACGTTTTTTATTAACCTTAGTTTCCGGCCTTACAGATGGCCAGAAATTCCTGTGCATCCAGCGATGCACCACCGATCAGGCCGCCGTCAATATCCGGCATTGCAAACAATTCAGCAGCATTAGCGCCTTTGACGCTGCCACCGTACAAAATTTGTACCTTTGCTGCGACTGATTCATTCAGTGCAGCAAGTTTACCACGAATAAATGCATGAACATCCTGAGCTTGCTGTGGGCTGGCTGTTTTGCCAGTACCAATCGCCCAAACTGGCTCGTAAGCAATCACGCCATCAGTCAGTGCCTCCACACCTTCCAATGCAATAACCGCATCCAGTTGACGTGCCACCACCGCTTCTGTAACGCCAGATTCACGCTCCTCCAACGTTTCACCAACACACAGGATAGGCTTGAGGCCATGCTTGCGGGCAGCCGCAAATTTGCGAGCGGTGTCACCATCCTGCTCACCGTAAATAGCACGACGCTCAGAGTGCCCTACAATCGCGTAGCTACAGCCGAATTCCTTCAGCATCGTCCCAGAAACTTCGCCGGTAAAAGCACCCGTCTCCTGATCAGCAATGTCTTGGGAACCCAAACCAATGCGGTCTCCGCTCAACAGACCTTGGGTCATGGGAATATAGACGTAAGGCGGGCAAACTGCCACCGCTACATTATCCAGACCTTTCAGCCCTGCCAGAATAGCGCTAACCAATGGCTCGATAGTTGCCTTTGATCCGTTCAGTTTCCAGTTACCTGCTACCAATTTTTGACGCATGATTTCACCTCTCCTTCAAGCAAGAGGCGAAAGATTACCTGCATAAGCCTTGGAAATCAATCTTCATTCCGGGCAGGTTACGGGTAAGTCAAGCCGCCGCACGTACCGCATTGGCAATTTGTTCCGCCAACGCTGCCGTTTCGTGCGCATCTTCGCCTTCCACCATCACCCGAATTAACGGTTCTGTACCGGAAGCACGCAACAGCACTCGACCACGATTGCCTAGTTGCTGCTCAACTTGACGTACCGCATCCTGAATCACTACCGACTCATCCAGATTGATCTTTTCCCTGATTCGCACATTAATCAAGGTTTGCGGGTATTTGGTCATCACCATTTTCAGCTCATGCAAAGGCTTGGTGGTCAAGCGCATCGCCCGCAGCACTTGCAGCGCAGCAACAATACCGTCACCTGTCGTGATGAAGTTACTCACAATAATGTGGCCGGAAGACTCACCGCCCAAATTACATTCATGCTGGTTCATCAGCTCAATCACGTAGCGGTCGCCAACATTGGCACGGTAGAAAGGCACATCCAGTGCCTGAATGGACTTTTCCAGACCGAGGTTGCTCATTAGCGTCCCCACGACCCCGCCCTGTAATTTTCCTTCGCTATGCGTATGGTGAGCAATAATGGCGAGTATTTCATCGCCATCCACGGTTTGCCCACGCTCATCCACCATGATAAGACGATCACCGTCACCATCCAGCGCAATCCCCACATCTGCCCGGTAACGCAACACCGCATCACACAAACCATCCACGTGAGTTGCACCGCAAGATTCATTGATATTAATACCATCAGGCTGATTACCAATGGCAATCACTTCGGCTCCCAGCTCACTGAACACAGCCGGAGCCACGTGATAGGTGGCACCATTGGCGCAATCCACGACAATCCGCAAGCCTTTCAGGGAAACCCGGTTAGGCAACGCCCGCTTGCAGAACTCGATATAACGGCCTGCGGCATCTTTGGCGCGTTCGACCTTGCCGAGTTCGTCAGACGACACTGTTTTGAAATCCATGTCCAGCCAACGCTCGATTTCTTCCTCAACTGCATCGGGCAATTTAGTGCCGTCGCCGGAGAAAAACTTCAGGCCATTGTCATCGTAAGGGTTGTGGGATGCACTGATCACGATACCCGCAGAGGCACGGAAGGCGCGGGTCAAGTAAGCCACGGCAGGCGTTGGCATCGGCCCCAACAAACGGATATTGACACCCGCTGCCACCAAGCCAGCTTGCAAAGCAGACTCCAGCATGTAACCGGAAATGCGCGTATCTTTACCAATCAACACCAACGGATGCCCATTGTTCGCCAGCACTTTGCCTGCTGCCCAACCCAACTTCAACACGAAGTCAGGTGTCATCGGGTAGCGACCAATCTTGCCGCGAATACCATCCGTCCCAAAATATTTTCTTGCCATCAGCCCTTCAACCTCAATTTCTATTGATCCACAACAGCATTTACCAATTTCATCGCATCCACTGTTGCACCGACATCATGTACCCGCACAATACGCGCACCCTTCATAGCTGCTACGACAGCGGCTGCCACGCTGCCCTGCAAACGCCCCTCAACCGGACGGTTATTCAACAAACCACCGATCATGGACTTACGTGACAGCCCTACCAGTATAGGCAAATGTATCGTAGAAAATTCATTCAATCTACGCAATAAATCGACATTATGCTCTAAAGTTTTACCGAATCCGAAGCCAGGGTCAAGAATCAAGCGATCACGGGAAATGCCAGCCCGCTCACAAGCAGCAATACGTTCTTCAAAAAACTGGCGAATATCTTGCACCACATCCCCATACTGTGGTGCCTGCTGCATGGTGCGCGGTTGCCCCTGCATGTGCATCAGGCAAACGGGAACCGCTAGCTGGGCACACATTTCCAGTGCTCCGGGCGCTTGCAACGCATACACATCATTGATCAGATCAGCACCTGCCGCTACCGCCGCCTGCATCACCGCTGGCTTGCTGGTATCCACTGACACAGGAACGTCAAAGCGGGCACGAATGGCCTCAATAACCGGTACAACCCGTTCCAGCTCAGCCTGCACGGATACTGAAGCCGCACCGGGACGGGTAGACTCCCCACCCACATCAATAATATCGACGCCTTCCGCCAACATCTGCTCGATGTGGCGCAAAGCTGCATCCTGCGGCTGAAACAGTCCCCCATCGGAAAATGAATCCGGGGTGACATTCAGGATACCCATCACTTGTACTGACGCTTTATTGACTTGCCATGCCATGGCGCAACTCCAAAAGAAAAGGCGCGGAAACGAGCCCCGCGCCTTATTACTTTACGGTTTACCGTCACCCTCAGTGAGAGCTGGCGGTTCCACCAATAACCTCATCTTCTGAGCCAGCGCTCTTGCCGCTGCTGGTAGGTGTTTTAGGTGGCACACCCCGCCCGCCTGAAGAGGAATCGTCATCATTCCAGTCAGCCGGTGGTGGTGGCACTTCACCACGCATTAAAGCATCTACCTGCGCCCGATCAATGGTCTCGTATTTCATCAATGCTTGTGCCATCGCATGTAATACGCTCATTTTGTCGGTCAGAATCTGCTTGGAACGGGTGTAATTGCGGTCAATCACCTCGCGGATTTCACCGTCAATCGCATGAGCCGTCTCATCAGAAACATGTTTATGCTGCGTCACTGAACGCCCCAAGAACACTTCGCCCTCATCTTCCGAGTATGCCAACGGCCCCATACGACTGGATAAGCCCCACTTGGTGACCATGTTGCGGGCAATACTGGTAGCACGCTCAATGTCATTGGAAGCACCTGTGGTAACACCTTCCGCACCGTAAATCAGCTCTTCCGCAATACGACCACCGTAGAGGCTGGAAATCTGGCTTTCCAAACGCTGCTTACTGGCACTGTAACGGTCTTCTTCCGGCAAATACATGGTGACACCCAAGGCACGACCACGCGGGATAATGCTGACCTTGTAAACAGGGTCATGTTCCGGCACGCTCAAACCAACGATGGCATGACCTGCTTCGTGATAAGCCGTCGCCAGTTTTTCCTCTTCCTTCATAACCATTGACTTGCGCTCAGCACCCATCATGATTTTGTCTTTGGCCTTTTCAAACTCACCCATATCAACGGTGCGTTTGTTGGCACGCGCTGCAAACAAGGCGGCTTCATTCACCAGATTGGCCAAGTCAGCACCCGAGAACCCCGGTGTGCCGCGTGCAATCAGCATTGCCCTGACATCATCACCCAACGGTACTTTGCGCATGTGTACTTTCAGGATTTGTTCACGACCACGCACATCGGGCAATGGCACAACAACCTGACGGTCAAAACGACCGGGGCGCAACAAAGCAGCATCAAGTACATCCGGGCGGTTAGTTGCCGCAATGACGATGACGCCTTCACTACCTTCAAAGCCATCCATTTCCACCAGCAACTGGTTGAGGGTTTGCTCACGTTCATCGTGACCACCACCGACCCCCGCGCCGCGCTGACGGCCTACCGCATCAATTTCGTCGATGAAAATAATGCAAGGGGCATGTTTTTTGGCTTGCTCGAACATATCACGCACGCGAGATGCACCCACGCCCACAAACATTTCCACAAAGTCAGAACCGGAAATGCTGAAGAAAGGTACTTTCGCCTCACCCGCAATGGCTTTTGCCAACAGGGTTTTACCGGTACCCGGCGAACCGACCATCAGCACACCGCGTGGAATCTTGCCACCCAGTTTCTGGAACTTGCCGGGATCGCGCAGGAATTCAACCAGCTCAGCCACTTCGTCCTTAGCTTCTTCACAACCAGCGACATCATTGAAGTTAACTTTGACCTGATCTTCGGTCATCATCCGGGCGCGGCTCTTGCCAAACGACATAGCACCACGACCACCGCCACCACCTTGCATCTGGCGCATAATGTAAATCCACAGACCAATAATTAGCAGGAAGGGAACCCAGCTAATAATGATGTCCCAGATAATACCGCGCTCTTCAGGTGGGGATGCCTGAAACTTAACCTTGTTAGCGACCAGGTCATCGACCAGCTTGGCATCATTAGGCGGACTATAGGTGACAAATCGACTATTATTACTGTCGAGGCCTATAATTTTCTGCCCTTTAATATCAACTTCTTTAACACTGCCAGCACGGACATTGCTCAAAAAGTCTGAATACGGCATAGAAGCCGTAGGCTGGGCAGGTACACTGAACTTGCTGAACACTGCAATCAAAACGAATGCAATAACAGCCCAGATCAGCAAATTTTTGGTTAAATCGTTCAAGTGACTTCTCCACTATCAACTAGCGTCATCTATTTATAACACCTCAAAGAGATATTACAACACAAAACCCTGTGCTAATACATAAACCTCCCGACTACGTGGTCTTGAGGCCGCCGGTTTGCGTATTTTTACGGTTTTAAAACTGCTGCGAACATCACGGATGAACGCTTCAGACCCTTCGCCTTGAAAGAGTTTAACCAAAAAGGCACCGCCTGGCTTTAATACCTGACGAACCATATCCAGTGCCAACTCACACAGATGAACAGCACGGGGCTGATCGACAGCATCCACACCACTCATATTGGGGGCCATATCAGAAATAACAAGGTCGGCACGCTCACCACCCAGTAAATTCAGGATTTCAGCCAATACCGCCTCATCGCGAAAATCCCCCAGTACAAATTCGACAAAAGGTAGCGGATCAAGCGGCAAAATATCACTTGCCACGATGCGCCCCTTTGAACCGATGAGCTTGGTCGCATACTGACTCCAGCCGCCGGGAGCAGCACCCAGATCGACCACCTTCATCCCAGGATGCAGGATACGGTCACGCGCCTGAATTTCCTGTAATTTATACACAGCCCGGGAACGGTAGCCTTCCTGCTGTGATTTTTTCACATATTCGTCACTAAAATGCTCGCCCAACCACTTTTGGCTGCTTTTGCTTCTTGCCATGCTGCGTTATCACTCATTACACTTCATCAATTTATGGAAGCCTATCATGGAATTGACCGAAACACAGAAAAAGCGGCTGCGTAGCCGCGCTCATACCCTGAATCCCGTCGTACTGGTCGGCCAACATGGACTAAAACCCACGGTTCTGGAAGAAATCACCTCAGCGCTGGACTATCACCAACTCATTAAAGTAAAGCTCAGTGTGGGCGACCGTGACTTGCGCGATGAAATGGTTGAGCAAATCATCCAGTATAGCCAAGCACTACTCATCCAGCGGGTAGGCAATGTCGCTGTGCTATACCGGCGCAACACCGACCGCCCTGATGTGCTCAAAGAGCCGGTGCTGTAGCCTGCTACGTCTCAGAAAGTGGCATCAATGTGCTTCTGGCACGCCTTGCCAGAGCATTTCATAACCCACTTCATAGGTGTTGTCACAATATTCCGCCAGCTTGGCAAACTTTTCCTTGAACAGTTTGTCAGCGTGGGATTTCTCATGCTGCTCGAATGACTGCCAATAGGTGACAATCACAATATCCCCCATGTTTTGTTGAACACGCTTATTGGGGTGACTACCACCGCCATCAACCGAGCCTTCATCCGACACAAAGCCTGCATTGCGGTAGACCTGACCACCGATGAAGCCACCGTTGTCATCCCCATAAGCATTTTTGACGACATTACACATTTCGCCAAGCACCAACTCAACATCTTCAACTGTGACGCCATCTTTCAGGTCAACAACATTGAACAACATGGTACAGCCAAAAGGGATCTGGATAGGGTTAAACATGGTTTCTCCTGTTTACATTCATTATTGGATGCGTAGCATTACGGTCATGCCAGCACCTGAATTATAATCCACTACTAACATCAGCGCTTACAACCGGATAAAACATGTACTTAAATGACAACAAACCATCCACCGCCAAACCCCTCTCGCGTCAAGGGCAAATCGAGCGCATCCTCCAGCAGCTATCACACCAGCAACTGCAAGACTTCGTGCTGGAAAAAGCCTTACAGGATGGCGACTTCCGCGATACCTTGTTGATTTGCTTTGCAGACCTGTTAAGCAGTGACGAACCCGCCGAACCTAAGTACCGGCAAATGCTGGCGAACATGACGCTGCGCCACGCGAATGCAGAAGGTTACATCCGCAGCACCAGTGCGCAACACCTGACAGATGCCATCAACAAAATGTTGGAAGTTGCCCGTAAAGCAACTACGCCTACCCGCGAAACCACTGACTTATGCCTTGCTGTTATCAGTGGTTTTCCTGCGCTGGCAGAGCGTATGGAAGACCCTGAAGACTATATCTACGCATTGATGCGCACCACATGCATCACGTTATGGGAATGTTACAGCATCCTGCCCGCTGAACGCCAACAGGCATTGTTTGAGCGCATTCTGCAGGAATATGCCAAGCCTGTTTATCTCGACCTTGATCTGGACAGCGCTTTGCTCTCACTACTGAAAGACTGGGCGAAACATGACAAGCAGCGCCAGCGTGCCTGTCTCCACCAACTGGAACAATTGCTCAAAACCGTTGGAAAAGATCACTGGCGAAAAAATTACCTTCTAGAACAAACCAACAGCTTACTGGGATTCTGGAAACCTTAACACCATCAGCAAATCGCCCTGCGCCATTCTAAAGCAGCAAGTGCAAAAAAACCGGCACGAGGCCGGTTTTTTCAAGAATCAGGCGAAACGGCATTACTTGCTATGCGGATCAACCACTGCATCAGACAAGGAATCCGGTAGGAAGCGCAATACTTTCACACCGATGGTCACCATCACCAAAGTAAGGGCTACACCCCCCACCCCCAGCATCAATTCCCAAATGCTTGGCACATAAGTATTCAGAGTGCCATCAAAATAGTCACTGGAAACCTCTGCACCGGGGAATAAGGTTAGTGGATAAGCCTGCCCGCCAATCAAAATCACATACAGTTGCGCAAAGCCACCCAAGATAGTAAAGAAGGCTGCCAACAACAATGCAATGCGATTATCGGTCAGCCTACGGCAGAAAATCAGCGACAGTGGCAGCAAGCTACCCAACATGATCTGACCGACCCAGAATAACTGGGTATAGATACCGCCACCGAACAGGATAAAGTTTTCCACACCTGCTTTTTGGGCAATGTACAGCCCGGTAAAATGACGCGCACCTTCCAACAACAACACCCCACCGATGAACACTGCCAACAGGTAACGTAAACGGTTCATTACCGCATCACCCAATTGACGGCCTGTCCATGTGTAGGCGAAATACAGAACCAGAATGAAGACCGACAAACCCAGCGCGAAAGACATCACAATAAACAAAGGCGCCATGACCGCCGAGTTATAAAAGTCACGTGCGACCAGAAAGCCAAAAATTGAGCCAGTACCAGCAGTAAGGATCAAACGCCATGTAAACGCTGCCACACCAGCCAACTTATAGAATTTCTTAACCTTACGATCCATCATTGTCCAGATATAAACCGCAGACAAAGCTAGAAAACCGTTATACAGAATAATATTCCAAGCAAAGATAGACTTAAAATTGTAAGTCGTCATCGCCACAATCAAACGATCAGGATGACCCAAGTCCAATACCAGCACGATCAAACCACCAACCAGCAACGAAATCGCCAGTAAGGCCGACAATCGCCCCATCGGTTGATAGAGCTTCTTGCCAAAGACTGTACCAATCGAACCAACGTTCAAAGCACCCGAAGCGGCGACGATGAGGAAAATGGCGAACACATGCGGCAAACCCCACACGACCTGGTTATTCATACCGGTGATATGATGCCCATGATGCTCGGCGGTAAAAAATGCCAGTGCACCCAAGGCAAGGAATGCACCCAAAACCGCCAACAGGATATAAAACCCTTTGCTGTCGTTGGTTTCGCGGAAAATGATTGCTTGACTAGCCATCGCTATTTACGTCCTTTCCGTTAGATGCCGTGGTAACGCACGCCAGTATTCAAACCGAGATCAGCACGAATTTGCTTACCACCGATGGATTTCATCGCTTGGCTTACTGCGCTATTCGGATCATTCAAATCACCAAAGACCACTGCATCCGGTGCTGCTTCCACACACGCTGGCAACTGACCGTTGTCAATGCGGTGAACACACATATTGCAGGACTCTACCGTACCCATACCACGAGGGGAGTGGGGCTTCTGATCTTGCAAGGCTTCATGTACAAAACTACGTGCTTTGTATGGGCAAGCCATCATGCAGTAACGGCAGCCGATGCAGATGTGCTTGTTAACTTGCACGATGCCATCAGCACGCTTCATGGATGCACCTGTTGGGCAAACGTCGACGCACGGCGGGTTCTCGCAATGCTGGCACATGACTGGCAAACTGAAACTGTTATGGGTGAGCTTATCCGTGACCTTCACAACCCGCGCCCAATGCGCTTGCTGCTCTGGGCTTGAATGCGCTTCATCACCCCAACCATGCTCTTTTTTACACGCTGCCACCATACCTGCACCACCATCGGTGAGCTTGGTGACATCAATCAACATGCCCCAACGCTTAGCATTGGTGACAGCTTGATCTGCTGGCTTGGCAGCAACTTCACCGGCAGCGTGTGCTTCACGCAGCAGTAACGTGGGGGCAACAGCGACCACTGCCACCGCGCCACCTAATGCCGTGATAAAATTACGGCGGTATTCATCAACACGGTTCTGGCTCATTTTGCAGCTCCTTGTTGTGGCTGTGCCACCATCTGGACTTCAGCCGCCGTGGGGGCAGCCGCAGCCGTCACCCCTTGGGTAAAGTGATGACCTTCCACACTACCAACGGTGTGTTGGTAGTTCGGATCTTGACCCACTTCAGGGCGGTCAGCATGGCATTGGAAGCAATCAATTTTCTGACCGACTGCTGCATGACAAGTCGTACAGAAGTGCTCTTTATCACCGTAGTGCAAGGGCGTACCATCTTCTTTAGTCGCTGAAACGTGGCAATTGATGCACTCTTTCAGGCTATGCTGCTTGGTACGGATACCTTCAATCACGGTTGCATCACGCTGGTGCATGAGCATATCCATGTGCTTGGTACGGATAACGTTTTCCGGTTCCACACATTGTTCAGCTTTTTGCTTCGCTGTGGCAAGGTTGAGATCAGCTTCCGAGGGAGCTTTGCTGCAACCTGCCAACAGCGCAGCTAAAGCCAACACTGATGCCAGAAATACGGTTGAAAACTTACTAGTCATGCTGATTCCTGTCGAGTCTGCATTCAAGGATGATGTGAGATTACTCACCCAACCCCATTTCGATGTAACCAGTTGGGCAAACGTCTGCACAGATGTGGCAGCCGATACACTTGGAGTAGTCGGTTGCAACATAACGACCGAGTGTCGCCTGTTTCTTTGGCACACGGTAAACAGCCGTTTGCGGGCAGTAGATAACGCAGTTATCACACTCGAAGCACATACCGCAGCTCATGCAGCGCTTGGCTTCTTTGATTGCATCAGCTTCTGCCAACGGGTTCATACGCTCAGCGAAGTGACCCAATACTTCTTCAGCCGTTGGTACATCTTCAGTACGCAAATTGCGTTCAACAACCGGGAAGTGCCCCAAGAACAAGGCTTTAGACGATACAATGACGTTTTTAGAACGGTCATCGTAGTTGTGGACGGCATAGCCTGAGCCATCCGTACCACGCATGTCTTCAGCGCGAGCATCTTCGTAAGCGGCTGGGTTCAAACCTGCTTCTTGCAGTTTTTCCATCAGATCGAAGTGATGCTTATCTACTTTCGGACGCTTTTTCAGCTCTTCCGCACGCAAGTACTGGTTGATAGTTTCGGAAGCGATAGACGCCTGACCGATAGCCGTTGTCAGCAAATGCGGACGAACCACGTCACCTGCCGCAAAGTGGCCAGGCTTGCCCGGTACTTGATACAGGCCATCAGCATTGATCTGGTTACGACCATTGTTCAAAGAGTCAATGCCATCCAGCTTACCGAACTGACCAATAGCTGAAACAATGATGTCGGCTTCGATGATGGTTTCTTTACCGCCTTCTTTCGCGACAGGCATATTGCCTTTCATCACGCACTCGACGACTTTCAGGCCAATGGCACGACCATCAGCGCCAAACACAATTTCAGTCGGCATAACTTCAGTCAGGATAGTAACGCCTTCTTTCAGCGCATCTTGAACTTCGTGTTCTGCTGCTGTCATTTGATCCAGCGGGAACAGGGTAGTCAAGGTAACGGCTGGTGCTGCTTTTTCACCAACATCACCGTGAACCAGTTTGCCTGTTGCGGAATCTTCAGCATTTTCAGCGTAATTAGCCAGCGTACCAATACGGCGTGACACGGATACTACGTCGATGGAGGTATCGCCACCACCGACACACACCACGCGAGGAGCAGTGTATTTCATCGTGCCCTTGTTATAGGCTTCGAGGAAATCAACGGCTGATACGCAGTTGGGTGTTTCAGCAAACTTGTCAACGAACAGGCCACGGCCGTTCCAGCAACCAACTGTCCACAGCACTGCATCGAAATCACTTTCCAGTGTTTCAATCGTCACGTCTTTACCGACAGTGGTGTTGCACTTGATAGTGATGTCACCCATGTTGATAATACGTTGCATTTCAGCACCCAGCTTGTCGCGTGGTACGCGGTAGCCGGGGATGCCGTAACGCATCATGCCACCCAGTTCTGGGTGCTGCTCAAACACAGTGGAAGCATGACCCATGCGACGCAATTGATAAGCCGCCGTCATACCTGCTGGACCACCACCGATGATGGCAACTTTCTTGCCGCTCAATTCAGCACCTGCTTCAAACGTGAAGCCTGCTTCAATCGCGCTATCGCCGATGTACTGTTCAACCGAGTTGATGCCAACGAAATCGTCAACGTCGTTACGGTTACAACCTGTTTGGCAAGGAGCCGGGCAAACACGACCCATCATGGACGGGAACGGGTTAGCATTGGTGGAACGGCGGAAAGCGTATTCCTGCATGGTCATGCCAGCAGGTGGCTTCTCGATGCCGCGCACAATTTGCAACCAGCCACGAATATCTTCACCCGATGGGCAGCTACCTTGGCAAGGTGGTGTTTTGTGGATATAGGTTGGGCATTTATACGTAGTATCTTCGACAAAAATTTTGTCGTGCATACTGCCCCATTCATGATCACCGTCTTTGTAACGGCGGAATGTTTGACTTTTAAGCTTGCTGTCGTGCGCTGCGGTTGCCATGCCTATCTCCTGTTGGAAAACCCGAACATACCGGATTAATCAATATCTAAAATCGTTTTGAACCAGAGGACTGCGCCTTATGCGTCGTCGTCCTCATCCTCTTCTTCGTCAGGACGTGCCTGAACGGACACTTGCCGTTGCAGGATGATTGCGTTACTCACCAATTGGTGAACACTGACAATCTGATCCATCGTGAAACCGTAATACGGCAACACTTTCGTAAATTGTGATTTGCAAATCGCGCAAATCGCCGCCATGTGGGTCACGCCATTATGGGTAGTCACATGCTTGAGGGCTTCAGCACGCGGCTGAGCACCTTTAACACGGATTTCCATCAAGTCGTCTGTCAACAAACCACCACCACCACCACAACAGAAGGTTGCGTCATGAATGGTGTCTGCTGGCATATCCACAAAATTGTTACATACTGCGCGAATGACATGGCGTGGAATCTCAAACTGACCACCGGGGGCATCACCCATACGGCTACCACGTGCCACGTTGCACGAGTCGTGGAAGGTCAGAACCTTGTCATCATTCTCGGTCTTGTCAATTTTCAGCGTCCCAGCCTGCAAATGTCCCCAAGTAAACTCCAGAATGTGTTGGGGTATTGGGTAACGCTGGTCAAGAAAATCAAACGGCCCAGCCAGTGTATTCAGGAAACTGTATGCCACACGCCATGCATGACCACATTCGCCGAACACAATACGTTTAACTTTGTGCTTGATCGCTGCTTCACGAACCCGCAGGGAAACCCGGCGCATGGTCTCGTAAGAGCCGATGAACATGCCGAAGTTACCGGCCTCCGAGGCAACAGTACTTAATGTCCAAGTTACACCCGTTTCATGGAATACTTTGGCATAACCAATCAAACCATCAATGTGCGGCTCAGCAAAGAAGTCCGCCGAAGGTGTTACCAACAGCACTTCTGCGCCATCTTCATCCAATGGGAACCGAACTTTGATGCCAGTATCATCTTCCACATCCTCTTCCAACCCCTCAACCGTATCGAACAGCGCGGGACCAGGCAAACCAAGGTTATTACCAATCTTGTAAACCTTGCCGAGGATTTCATTACAATACTTCTGACCATAACCGACGTGATCCAGAATCTCGCGGGCAGCCATGGAAATTTCAGCCGTGTCGATCCCATAAGGGCAGAACACGGAACAACGGCGGCACTGTGAGCACTGGTGATAATAGTTATACCAGTCCTTCAACACATCTTCGGTCAGGTCAGTTGCACCCACCAGTTTGGGGAAATACTTGCCCGCAAACGTGAAGTAACGGCGATAAACCTTACGCAGCAAATCCTGACGTGCTACTGGCATATTTTTCGCATCAGATGTACCAATAAAGTAATGACACTTATCGGTACATGCGCCGCATTTAACGCAAATATCCAAGAACACTTGCAGGGAGCGATAACGGCCTTTCAAATCAGCCATTTTATCCAGTGCACGCTCTTTCCAATTAGGTACCAATTCACCAATTTCTGCGAAATCGGAAGGGAAGTGCATCGCCTCCTGAAAGGCGGGTTTGGCGATGAACGGGCCTTTGCCCTTCATCACATCTTCACGCACTGCTGGAACTTCGCAGTAGCCTTCACCCGTTAATGTTGGAACTTCGTAATCAGCCATGGTGCTCTTACCTCTTATTTCTTCAGTTCGTCGAGGTACAACTTACCTTGACGTTCCAGTTCCAATGCCCAGCCAGATATATGGCGTTTTTCACGCGGGTTATCCACCTGATTACGGGTCGGGCTAAAAAATATGCCCGGTGCGTGCATCAACTTACTGATCGGGAAAATAATCATCAGCAATGCCACCAACAGCAAATGAATCAATACAATCGGATCAGCGGGTAAGCCTTCGTCACCGAAGAAACCAAACGTCAACAAACCACCAAAGAATGCTTTTACCTGGGTGACATCCGTATGGGTAACGAAGCTCATCATCAGGCCACTCATGCCGATCGCAATCAGCAGTGCCAACATCAAATGGTCAGATGGCGCAGAAATATAACGCACTCGATCCACTAAGAAGCGACGCGCCCACAAACCGGCCAAACCCAATACCATTGTAAAACCAGCATAGCGACCGAAGGGCTGCATGAAGACCAAAAAGTCATTCATATCGACGAAATAACGGCTATGACGTATCAATACCAACCACAATGACATGTGGAATAGGATGGCGAATAACCAAAGCGTTTTATTCGAGCGGAATAAGCTCTGAAAAAACACCACCTCACGGAACATGCGCCATACCACACCTCGCTGCGTTACAGGCGCAGGCGTAGTGGGAATCTTCAACGGGGCTGGGGTATTCCAATATTGACGGACTTTTACGACCACACCGCCAACTAAAATTAACGTTGCCGCCCAAAACAACAGTCCGTAAAGGATACTTACGAATGTCACTATGTACTCCTGATGCCATTGTCTCTCTTCTGAAAACCTGTCAACAACAGGGCTTAAGAAGAGGCTCCGGCGAACCGGAGCAACTCTATAAAATTATACGCAACCCGTTGGTTTAGGCAGACCGCCGTATTTACAAGCTTGCTTGCCAGGGCCGTATGGGAACAGGCTGTACAGGTACTTAGAGTTACCTTTATCAGCGCCCAAACGCTTGCCAACGGCTTTAGTCAGAACGCGTACCGCTGGAGCAATTTGATACTCTTCATAGTATTCACGCAGGAAATTCAGGATTTCCCAGTGTTCGCTAGTCAGGGTAACGTCTTCTGCTGTTGCCAGCGCTTCTGCAACTTCTGGAGTCCAGTCGTTCAGATTCTCCAGATAGCCTTCTTCGTCCAGCGCGATGTCTTTGCCGCCGATGTTAAGTGATGCCATGAGATGGCCTCCTATCAAAAAATGTTAAAACTTATAGCCAGCTTTGGGTCGTATCGTTGTTTGCTGTCAGGTCTACAAAACCTGCATAATCAACGCTGACTATCCCGTCCATTGCTCTGCCGTCCAAACCACGTGCCGCCAGGTCTGCACCCAACACATACACGGTCTTGTCTGCCATCGCAGCCTTTACTTTACCAGAAAAGCTTGACCCATCGACTGCTCCAACCACCGCATCTTCAATCATAATGATCGAATCGCCAGCGTTAGCGTGCGTCAAGCAACTATCAAAAGCCACACGTTCAAACGGGGACTTATTGACAATATGTAACATAGCCATGATCAAATCCTCCGTTAGAAGCTCAAAATTACTTCTTGCTCAGCCATCATTGCTGCCATGCCTTTGGCATCAACCAGAATAATGGAAGGCTTTTCAGCGTAATCATCATCAGCATCTTCGTAAGTGAGCTCCATCAGGTCATCAACCGTCAGGCCACGCTCTGCCAAAGACTCGCTGGAAACGTACAGCTTGGTAATGTCATAGTCACCCAGTGCACGAAAGGTCGGTGAGAAATTCTTCATGCCGATGCCTTTGCTGTTTTGGCCTTTCGTAATTTGGTAAACACCGTCGTCGATGAATGCCAAACTAACGTTTTGCTCAAAAGCAGCAGAAATCAAGACGACTTCCAGTGACTCCAGCGCGTAGACCGTGCCGTAAGGAGCTTTACGATTTACAAACAGAAAATTCTTTGTAGTCATTTTTACAGCTCCTTAATCGCCAAACACGACTAAACGGTCAGACTGAATACCACCCTCAACCAACTGACCCAAGCCCGAAATACGGAAACCGGGGGCAATGTTGTTGGCGTCCATACCCTGACGCTTCGCCTCATCTGCATCCATAATGCCGCGACGTTGTGCCGCTGCGATACAGATAACCAAGTCCAAACCGTGCTTTTCAGCCAGCTCTGTCCACATTTTTTGGATCAGGCGGTCGTCAGCCGGTGGAACAGTCAAGCGTGTGCCGTTGTTTACGCCGTCATGGTAGAAGAACACACGAAAAATTTCGTGGCCCTTCTCCAATGCAGCACGGATGAACTGAATGGCAGAATCAGACGCTTGGTGCTGATAAGGCCCTTCGTTGACCAGAATTGTGTATTTCATTCCGTTCTATTCCTCGTGCCGCTTCGATCAGAAACGGATATGCGTTGAAGAGTTCAGGTTTGCACGCGCACCACGCCAGTTGTCGATGTGGTACTTGGTGAATGGCAGACCAGTCACTTCAAAGAAACGCGGCCAGCCGATACGCTCAACCCACTCGTTGATACGCTCCCAATCTTTCGCGCCTTCTTTGTAGCACTCCAGAATTTTCTTAACAATCGCTGTGGCTTCAGGCCAACGCGGTGGATTGTTCGGGATACCAGCAGCAACCAAACGTTGGAAGGTTGGTTTGCCACGCGCATTGGAGTGGTTACCACCGATCCAGACAGCCAATTGGGTATACTGGTGATCGTTGATCTGCATAGGAGGGCATGGTGGGTAACAAGCACCGCAGCAAATGCACTTCTTCTCGTCAACTTCCAGGGACGGTTTGCCGTCAACCATAGCAGGACGAATCGCCGCCACTGGGCAACGTGCAACAACCGTTGGACGTTCGCACACATTACCAACCAGCGCGTGGTTGATTTTTGGTGGCTTAACGTGCTGTACGTTGATCGCGATATCGCCTTGACCGCCACAGTTAATCTGGCAGCAAGAAGTGGTGATATGTACGCGGTTCGGCATGTTCCATGCTTTGAACTCAGGCAGCAACTCATCCATCATGGCCTTAACCACGCCGGAAGCGTCCGTACCAGGGATGTCGCAATGCAACCAACCTTGTGTGTGGGACAGTGAAGTCACTGAGTTACGCGTACCACCAACGGGGAAACCCGCATCTTCCAGCGCCTTAACCAGCGGCTCTACTTTGTCGCCGTCAGCCACTTGGAATTCGATATTGGAACGAATGGTGAAGTGAACATAACCTTCGCCATACGTGTCACCGATGTCCATCAGCTTGCGCAGGGTGAACACGTCGAGGATACGTTGTGTACCCGCGCGGACTGTCCAGATTTTTTCGCCAGTTTTGGAAACGTGAACCAACACACCTGGGCGTGGGTCTTCATGATATGCCCACAAACCGTAGTTGCGGCGCATAACAGGGTGCATGTACTGGAAACCATCTGGGCATCCAGACTCAATAGGATCGCGCATTTCTGGTGCGGCCATGTGAAGCCTCCGTCAGAGTAAACTCAAATTTATCAATAATCTGGGCAAACAAGGCGGCACACTTGGCCGCCCTGTTGCAAAGAGCCGTATAGTATTAAGCAGCCGCAGCCATTTTTTCTTCGCGCTTGCGGTTGAACCAAGCTTCAGCAGCTTCGTCCCAACCATCAGTACGCACATAAGAAACGTTACGCGGTTGCTTGATCATGTTTGGATCTGGGTCAATACCGATGCCTTCGAGGAAGTTCACCAGACCGATACGCTCAATCATCTCACCGCAACGCTCATGTTCCAGACCGTTTTCAGCCCAGAAGTCGATGATGGAAGCAGCCAGCTCAACGATACGCTCATAATCTTCTTCGGTATCCAGCTTCATGAATGGAATAACAACAGTACCCATCAAGTCGCCGATTTTCAGAGTACGCTTACCACCGATCAGGATAGTTACGCCCTTGTCATCGCCTACTTGCAGTGCTTTTGGCATAACGTTCAGGCAGTGCATACAACGTACACAGTTGCTGTTATCAACAGTGATGGTGTCATCGTCGTTCAGCTTGATCGCTTGAGTAGGGCAACGGCTAATAACGTTGTCGAACATGTACTGACGGCCTGCGGAACGATCACCTTCTTTGCCAATTTCCTTGGCTTTCTTCATGATCATGTTAGCAACTTCAGCTTGATTGATTTTCATCTCATCACGCCAAGTACCAATAACCGCGAAGTCAGAACGTTCAATCGCGTTCTGGCAATCGTTAGGGCAGCCGGAAACCTTGAACTTGAACTTGTAAGGCAGCGCCGGACGATGCACGTCATCCGTAAAGTTGTTCATCAAGCGACGATGCGTGGCGTGCTCGTTACAGTTGGACATTTCACAACGGGCAGCACCCACGCAAGACATACCAGTACGCACGCAAGGGCCTGCACCACCCAAGTCCCAACCGTATTCATTGATTTCATCAAAGAAGTGTTGGAAGTTAACGCTGTTTGCGCCGATGAACATGATGTTGCCGGTTTGGCCGTGGAAAGTTTGCAGGCCAGAGCCCCATTTTTCCCAGCTATCAGCCAGTTGGCGCAGCATGTCAGTGGTGTAGTAGTTGCCAGCAGGTGGCTGTACACGTAGGGTATGGAATTCTTTGGATTCCGGGAACATGTGACCGACTTCAGAGAAGCGCGGGATAATGCCGCCACCGTAACCGAAGACAGAAATGGTACCACCTTTCCAGTAGCCCATTTTGGTTTCATAAGAGTGCTCCAACTGACCCATCAAACCATTGATGGTGTTGCGGATGCGTTCATCTGGATGCTCGTCACGCAGCTTTTTAAAGCCGCTGATGAAGCTAGGCCATGGGCCTTCTTCCAGCACATCTAGCATTGGTGTTGGATAATTTTTAATTGCCATACCTGCCTCCTCAGTAAACGATTACGATGGCGTTTCCTCCTGACCGGCTCTACACTCAAAATCAGGCTGAAATTTCAATTCAAAAACGGGTCGCGGAACTTTCGTTCCCTCAATATGCGAGTCTGCTAAGTGTATGCGTGATACCTACAACAAAGAATCTCACCCATGGGGTGTTGCCTGAATCCAAGCCGTATCCCTTAGGGGATATACCTTCAACATAATCAAAAATAGTTCAGCAACAACAGTACAATAGCATATTCGGATTTTTTAATATTGCAAATAGCTGGATTTGGCAACGGTCTTTCCTGAGGTCTGTAAAATGCACAACTTACCCTTTTATTTCAATAACCTGATGACTTACCAAACATGGCGGACAAAAAAACTGGACGCCTACCCACTGTCATCCGAACAGTTGTTCACGCCCATTCATGACCCGGAAAATCCCAGCGCAGCAGAACTGGCTCAACTTCAAAGTATTTGCCGTCAACACAATCTTGCCCTGTACCGTTTCATGCAAGGCGATGTGCGCAGCAAACGCCATGTGCACCGTTTAGGGCAAAAAGTAGGGCTATTCCGGCTGGATAACAATTTGTGTGCCGATGAAGACAGCCTGACATCCTTACACGTCACGTCCCATGTCGGGCAGCACGATTACATCCCCTATACTAATAAACAGTTAAGCTGGCATACCGATGGGTATTACAACCTGCCGGAAGCGCAAATCCACGGCATGGTATTGCATTGCGCCCAACACGCACTGGAAGGCGGAATGAGCTGGCTAATGGATCACGAGATTGCCTACATCCTGCTACGCGATGCCAACCCGGATTACATCCACGCTCTGATGCACCCGAATGCGTTTACCATCCCCGCCAATATCCTCAACGGGGAAATCATCCGCCCGGCACAATCCGGGCCAGTGTTCAGCATTACGCCAAGCAGCCACTTGCACATGCGCTATTCCGCCCGCCAACGTAACGTACAATGGCGTGATGATCCGCTCACACTGGAAGCTGCCGATTTCCTATTGAATTTATGGCAACAGGACTCACCTTACAAAATAGGGTACACATTACAAGCAGGCGAAGGCTTGGTGTGCAACAACGTGCTGCATTGCCGCACTTCTTTCAAAGACAGTGACGACCCGGCACAACAACGCTTACTGTACCGAGGGCGTTATTTTGATCGGGTGCTTTAAACCCCACCACAAGGAGACAATATGCTCAGCTTAAGCCAAATCCTGATGGCAGAAGGTGAAAACATCAGCAATTTCGACGAGTTAAAACAAATCGTACAAAAACGTGCCCTAGAAACAGGCTCTATTTTCTTCCAGATTGATATTGAACCACCCGGCTACAAAGACCGCCCGGAAGACTGGTACGATCAACTGGAAATTGCATTTTCATCGGCGAGGTAACAGGATGTTTTGGCAGGAAGACGAAGATAAAACCCTCCCCTTCATCGCGCCCGATGACGTGCTGGACGTGAGTTTCGCCATCGACTGCAAGCGGTTGCCACTCGATCATGCTTGGGATTTGGCACAAGCTATCCAGCAAGCTCTGCCTTGGTTTGCCGAGGAAAGTGTGGCGGGGGTACACCCGGTTCACGTCGCTGAAAGCGGCAATGGCTGGGAACGCCCGGATGACCCGACCAACCAATTCCTATTGCCTTCGCGTCGCACCCGCCTATTTTTACGCATCCCCAAACAGCGGATTGCTGCCACACAAGCCCTCAGCGGCAAGACGCTGGATGTTGGCGACTACCCGATTGGCCTGCGTGACATGAAAGAAAAGCCGTTTATCCACACCTCAGTAGTCTTCGCTCGCTATGTCCTATCGAACGAGGGTGAAGATGAAAACAGCTTTTTGCAGCGTATGGCAGCAGAAGTAAAAAGGGTGGCGGATTTCAAAGTAAAAAAACTGCTGTGCGGCAAAAGCCACACACTCCGCACGCCCGACAACGTTTTACACACACGTCATCTGATGATTGCCGATCTGGACAGTGACCCTTCCATCAAGCTGCAACAATACGGTTTAGGCGATGGGCGCAAGTTGGGTTGTGGGTTATTCATGCCACATAAGGGCATTAAAACCCTGAAACCTACAGAATGATCCTCTACGCCCATCGGCATACACCTCACAGCCGGGTGTATCCCTTTTGAGGAATGGGAGGAACGGTACTTTTTCGTATAATTTTGCGATCAAGAATTTCATCGAATGGCAACATTCACTTTTGCATGAGGAATAAAACATGGCTTACGAAGTAAATGGCACAACCATCGAAACCACTGAAGCGGGTTTTCTGGTAAACCTGAACGATTGGAACGAAGAAGTTGCTAAAGTTATTGCCACTGAAGAAGGCATTGGCGAGTTGACCGAGCGGCATTGGGATGTCCTCAACTACTTGCGCGACCAATACATCAACAACAACGGCACACAGCCAATGGAACGCATTATCCAGAAAGCCATGGCCGACAAGTGGAGCGACAAGAAGTTGTCCAGTAAAGACATGTACACCTTGTTCCCACGCGCACCGAGCAAGCAAGGCTTGAAAGTTGCGGGTCTGCCAGCGACTAACCGCAAAGGCGGCTATTGATTTCTACCCGAAAGGGGGTATCCCCCTTTTAACGGAATCCGTTTATCCTGCTACCAAGAATTTGGTTATTTTGAAAGAGGCACCGGACATGAGCACTAAGCAAGAGCTGATCAACGAAATGATTGAAATGCAGCGCAAATTCACTGCATACGAGCAATCAGGCAAATTCAGCGCAGAAGAATATTACGTTGGTGAGTGGAAAACTTACCGCGAGCGTTATCAAGAGCTGACGAATGAAGTCCGCGAAATGGCATCCAAAGAAGCTAACTTCTGGAAATAAGCTGTAATCGCTTCAGATACCTGAAAAGCCGCTAACCAGCGGCTTTTTTAGTTTTTACCAGACAACAAACCGACTCAATGACCCACGGCGCGAATCTTGCGCACCTTTGCCCAAACTCCGTGGTTGGACTCATGCTGAACGTCCAGAATACTCACCACATCCCCTTGCTGGAAACCACCCATCGTGCGATTGCCGTGCGGCTGGTCGTAAATGCCGTGAATTTTTTGCGTGCGGTATTCCCCACCGACTTCTGGTAAACCACTATCCGGGGCAATATGCAAACGCTGCCCGTACCAGCCGTAATCACGTAATTCCCCCAGATAAACCCACGCCACAATCCCCACGGGCAAGGGTTTGCCACGCGGCATTTCTGCGGGTATTGCCACGGGGAGCGGTTCAGCACTGACCACTTCCGGCACTTCAACAGGTTCAGATTCAGGGGTAGCAGGCGCAAGCTGCTGCTGGGTAATTTTCTTCAGCTTGACGGGGGAGGTGGAACGGTTGGCCTGTGCCACGCGTTTAACATCAGCACTTTCGGCATCATGCAAAACCGCTGGCATTACAGAGACCACTTGCTGTTTTGGTTTAGGCTTTGCTAGCGCCACCTGCGAAAAGTCCTGCCCTACGCGCATAAAACCCAGTGCCACCGGGCTATCCAGCGCGACCTGCCAGGACGCGGATACTGGCGCAGGCGGCGGCGGTGGAGGAATACGATTTAGCCGCGTAGTGGGTGCTGTCAAATCTTGCAGGGCATTCGCCAAGACCGGCTGACGCATAGACTGCGCCTCCAACACATTGAGGCGGTGGTAAAAATACCCCAACCCTGCCAAAGTACTGGCCTGTACCGCAGCGACAGGAACCCATATCAGTGCCTGCTTGGTGTTAAATTCCCACCAAGATGACTTCTTGACCAACAGTTGCGCCATGCAAAACTCCTTGTAGCTGCATTTAACACTCACCCCCTGTTTTGCACTCAAACCAAACGATTGCCAATCGTATCCCTGACAAAGAAAAGGGATTTTCGGCTTAGTGGCACTAACCTACACCTCACTCCACATTCGCAACAAGTTGATGTGGACAGTGCTGATGTTGGCCGCCTCGCTCGAGGCTGGCAGCTTTTCCATCACACTCTCACGCGCCTGAGCCAACTGGTAAAGCAATTCGCGCTGTTGCGGGTCTTTCACCAGACTTTGCGCCCATGTCACTGCCACCAGCCGTACACCTTTGGTCACTTCCGCGACTTTATGCCAACTGCCAGAATCATACACAACCGCATCACCCGCTTCCCCACGTATTTTTTCTTCCCCATACGCAGTGCGGATAACAATTTCACCGCCCTCGTAGTCATCATTGAGGAAGACTGTGCTGGAAACATCCGTGCGGTAACGCCCCGACATCGGCCCCATCACCGGGTCATCAACGTGGAAACCGTAGGCCATACCCGGCAGATAACGCGCATAAAACGCAGTGGCCACCCGCAGTGGCATAACGGCGGCTTGATATTCAGGGTTTTGTACCAGCGGCGACATCACCATCGCATTCAGGCGACGGTGCAAAGGGCTGTTGGGGGAAAGTTCCTGATTGTACTTAACCTTGGCAGCCTCCGCTCCGGCAGAAAAGCGCCCATCCACGAATTCGCCGGTGGCCAACAATTCCTGTACTTCCTTGATACGCTGGGGGTCGAGTACTTTTTTGATCAGCAATAGCATGGCAATTTCCTTTAAGCGATGGAATCGGGTAATCTGCCCACGAGACAGATAAAAGGTTAAAGAATGATGCAATTACGGATACAAATCAACGACACCACACGCGATATTGACGTGCCAGATTTCATACTGGCAGAAGGCGAAGACTTTTTTGCACAACTCGATCAGGACATGGATAAAGGCTATCAAATGAGCCGGACATGGGTAGACAACCCCGATCAGGAACAGCGGTGCCAAATTGTGGCAGACAAGCTTCTCACCGCACTATCCAACGGCAACCAGCAAAGCGGCACACTCATGGCGGCCTACATACTCAAACGGATGCCACGCGTGAGCGAAATCCACATGAATATCGAAGGCGATATGACCGGGCACGATTTCCTGTAAAGGGATCAATACCGCACAGCAGGCGTTTCGATTTTCAGGCCATTGGAACGCGACATAATATAAGCGCCCAGCAGTTTGCTTTCTTCTGCATCGGGCGCGAACGGTTCGGCACGCATCAAGGTCAGGCATTGTTTAATGCGTAAATCGAGGTTTGCCATTTCACCCGTATCCAGCCGGTAAGCTGGGAAACCATTACCCTGCCCTTGGCTGATTTTCTGCCCACGAATCATCTGACCGGGGTACATGTCATGGCAATGGGCGCAAGACATATCAATCAAGCCGAAGCGGGTTCTGTACAGTTCCTCACCTTTTTTCAGTAGCGGTGCCATATCGCCGTCGGTTTGCACATTGACGGGTTCACCAACAGCCAAATGGCGCACAAAGGTTTCCAGTGCCAGCAAATCATGATCGTATGCGGGCAAGGGGGCTTCACCTGACTGCTGTTCACGGCAACTCATGATTTTATCTTGCAAGCGCACAATGCCGCCCTGCGCCTTATCGTAGATCGGGTAACGCGCCAGATTGTTCACAGCCAGCTTTTCACCCGCCTCGCCGTGGCAACTCGCGCAAGATTTGCCGGACGCAGGCTTGGCATTAAACAATACCCGCCCTGCCTCCACGGCAATGAAACCGGGATTCTGGAATTCATCATCCTGCATCTCACGGGTTTCGTCTTTGACGAATTCATGACCAGACTTGGAAGGTGTCGGCGCATCAGCAGATACATAACAAGACATTGCCAGCAGCAAACTGCCCATCCACAAACGTGAGGAAGTAGGTGTAATCATTTGAGCGTTACCAGATAAGCGATGACATCCTCGACCTCTTGCGCGGACAGGAATGTCTTGCCCTCGTAGGATTTCGCAGGGCGATTGATCAGGCTGGGGTCACGGTAAAAGCCGGGCATGATCGAATTCGGGTTCAGATGACGCGAATCCACCACCCGCAAGCGTAATTGCGCCTCCGTAAGGCGGGCGGCAATACCAGCCAGCGGCGGCGCAATCGTCCCATAGGCTTCGATGCCTTCAATTGGCAACTGGTGGCAAGCGAGGCAATTGCCTTTTGCTCCATCCGACACCACTTTAATGCCATTCGCGACATCACCTTTCAAACCGCATAACGGTGCAGGAATGGCATAATTAACCATTTCCCACTGGCAATAGGTTTCTGGCGCGGGCGGAACACCTTCGACTTCAGCCATCGCAGGCATACCAACAAACAAGAGAAGAATCAGGGTGTTTACAGTTTTCATCCTATTATTCTAGGCCACTGTAGCCACCCTGTCTTGATTTAAATCAAATCGTTAGCGAGAACTAAGCCTTTTATTCTGCTCTTTCAACATAGGTATAACCGCTCTCTCGATAGCACTAACATTGTTTGCAGCTTGGCAACTCAACAATTGAGCTTCCAGTTTTTTGATCTTGTTTTCCAGTTGCGTGGTCAAAGAAACATCCACAGCAGGAGGCAGCACTGCCTGACCCGGGCATTGAATTGCATTACCATAATTCCCGGTATACCCCTGCAACCAACCAACATTCATAAAATCATTACCAGGGTTGGTATTCACTGAATTAGGCAATTGATTAAACGGATCAGCATTCTCCAGCAATGCAACCTTGCTGGAACAGCCAGTCGGGCTAGCAAATGAGAAAATACGCATTTCCTCCCCAGCCTGCCAACCAAAGTTGGGTGCTCTACCCTTCGTATATTGAAGACCAAACGACAAATAATCAGCATCAGGGTTTTCTACGGGCGCATCGACCCGTGAATGATTAATCCATGCCAAACCATCAACGGCACTATGGATACTTAGGGCATCAAAACGACCACTATCAACACCATGAGGAACACTTAACGTCACTTGGGCGGACAATGCCATATCAGGGGATGGCACCACATCAGGCTTCATATAGATCACGTATTCACTGCTATCAGCCTCATACGCTATACGAAACTGAACATCAGCCATAACATTGGATGCGCTTAACAAAGCTAACAGCGCGACACTGCTTTTGAGGGAAGCGGCAAAACCATACATTGCGGTTTTCATCATGTCACCTTATTTTTATATAAGTAAATCGACACTCTGAGCTTTATTAAAATATCCTTATTAACTAATACCGCTTCCGTTAAGCTCAAGTTAACCATATATAAAAATGATGACTTAAACAAGTCACATTTATCATAAAATCCAATGATTCTGCGTATTCAGGCAAAAATCACCCAAGTGGTCGCAATGTATTTCACCCCGGACTTGATCAACCCTGCCCTGTGTTCATGTGTCCAAAAAGGCGGAAACAACACCAGCTTGCCCTTTTCTGGCTGCACACTCAGGTTCTGGAGCAAAAAGTCGGTGGAACCACCCGCTTCAACCGGCACATCATTCAAATACCACAACGCCACCAGTTGACGCATTGCAAATTGATGGCTACCGCCGTCGATATGCCAGTGGTAATACTCACCCGGTTGGTAACGTTGCAGGTTATAGCCCATATCCTTGAATGGGCTTTTGAAATACGGGAAGGTTTCGCGGAACTCACGTAAAGCCAACGCCAGTGAACGGTGCAGATTGTTATCCACGTCCTTCCAGTGCGGCTTGTCATCGCCACTGACAAAAATGTCGGTGGTTTTTTTCACACTCTGATTGCTACCCATATCTTGCCCGATACGCCCGGCGTATTGGTCAGCCAGATTTTGCTCGAAACGCTCCACCATGTTGTCGCACAGAAAACCCGGCAACGCATCACGCTTTTCAAAAATGAAAGAATTGGGGGAGATTTCACGCAGAGTTTGCAGTGGCGGACGAGTATCAGTCATGGTGGTTTACCTGTAGGGGTGAATACAGGCAACAGTATAAGCAACTTACAGCACCGAATGCAGCATCTTCAGGCTCAACAACACCAGCAACAGCGCAAAGCCTTTCTTCAGAATCGGTATCGGCAAGGAATGCGCCAAATTCGCCCCAAACGGCGTAGTAAAATAACTGACCAGTGAAATCACCATAACCGCAGGCCAGTAAATGAAGCCCAAGGTGTAGGTTGGTAAGCCCGCCTGCCCCCAACCATTGAACAAATACCCCAGCGTCCCCGCCAATGCAATCGGCAAACCAATGGCAGCGGAAGTTGCAATTGCATTACGGATATTGACGTTACACCACGTCAGATAAGGCACGGAAAGCGAACCACCACCAATCGCCACCAGCGCAGACACTGCCCCGATACCCGCTCCAACCGACGCCAACCCCATTGCACCCGGCAATTCACGATGCGGCTTAGGCTTGGCATTCAAAATCATTTGCAAAGCAACATAGCCCATAAAACAGGCAAAGAAAATCGCCAAATGCCGTGAAGAAAGATAGGTCGCCAAAAAAGTCGCTGCAAACGTTCCCAGCAAAATACCCGGCGTCACGTGACGCACTACCGGCCACAGCACCGCGCCTTTGGCATGGTGCGCCCGCAGACTCGAAAAGGAAGTCATGACAATCGCCGCCATGGAAGTTCCCAGCGCTAAATGCACCACCTGATCCGGCGGAAAACCTTTACTCACAAACAGCGTAGTCAGGGCAGGAACCATGATACCGCCACCCCCAACACCAAATAACCCGGCAAAGAACCCGACGACAGCGCCCAATGCTAGCAATATCAACAGCAAACTCATATCCACGTAACGCTCCTTTCCATAAGCAGACCCATCTCAAGTCCGATAGATGAGATGGAAGTGCAAATATGCAATATCCTGCTTAATAGGCTCATTGGTACGCACAAAATAGTTCTCCAGTTTATACACCGCAAAGCAGCCCATAACATATGAACATCTGCTGGCGTTAACATAGCAATATTTTTCACATCGTGTTTGGGAAAGAGGACGTATTAAACCCTTAAATTCAAGTAACTGGCGAAACATCACATCAAAAATCTGTAAACATCATCCACTGCCACATCCAGCCCGACCGATGCCAACGTCAACACCTGCCCCGCCGTGTAAATTTCCCGTGCCCATTCAGTGGAGCGGCGGTACACCTCGATATGTGGCGTATCCTGCGAACACAACACGTATTCCTGCAAACTCACAAACAAGCGGTAAGCTGCCAACTTCTCGGTACGATCCTTGTAGGCCGTGCTGTCTGACAACACCTCGATAATCAGGCACGGCAATGTATTGTAATAAGGGTCGGTTTCTTCCTCGCAACTGACTTGTACATCCGGGTAGTAATAACGGTTGGTTTCCAGCGAACGGATGCCCACCTTCCTGTCGGACTGGTACACCTCACACGAACCACCCTCCAGGTGATTGAACAACAAATTGGTCAACTTCATGGCAATACGGTTATGTGCCCGGCTGGCTCCCGCCATCGCGTAAACCTGCCCGTCGACGTATTCGTATTTTTCATCATCACCACGACTGTTTTCCCACTGCAAATACTCAGCGGGAGACATATAGCTGGATTTCGGTAATGCACCCACGTTACACCTCTGTGTTTGTTGCCAACCAAGATACTAACAGCTTAGCTTAGCGCTTTCCCAAAGGCAAAACGGCACTACCCCACCCAAACCCGTGCATTACGGAACATCCGCAACCACGCGCCATCTTCCCCCATCTCATCCGGTTTCCACGAGTGCTGCACGGCGCGGAACAAGCGTTCTGGGTGCGGCATCATGATGGTGAAGCGCCCATCAGCGGTGGTAACGCCCGTAATCCCCAACGGCGAACCGTTCGGGTTTTCCGGGTAATGCTCGGTAGCATTGCCGCGATTATCCACGTAACGCAAGCCCACCAGCCCTTCCGCCAACATACCTTCAGCCGTCGCAGTATCAAACACTGCCCGGCCTTCGCCATGCGCCACCGTAATCGGCATCTTCGAGCCTGCCATGCCTTTCAGGAACAATGACGGCGATTCCAACACCTCGACCGCTGAATAACGCGCCTCGAACTGTTCGGAACGGTTGCGGTAGAAACGTGGCCAATGCGCCGCGCCGGGGATCATGTCGCGCAATTGCGAGAACATCTGGCAGCCATTGCACACGCCCAGCCCGAAAGAATCTTGCCGCGCAAAAAATGCTGCAAATTCATCGCTGGCTTGCGGGTTCATCAGGATGGTTTTCGCCCAACCGCCGCCTGCTCCCAGCACATCGCCGTAAGAGAAGCCGCCACACGCCACCAAGCCTTTGAAATCTTTCAGGCTAACGCGCCCGCTGATAATGTCGGTCATGTGTACGTCAACCGCCTTGAAACCGGCACGGTCGAACGCTGCCGCCATTTCCACCTGACCGTTCACGCCCTGTTCGCGCAGCACTGCCACCGCTGGGCGCACGCCGGTTCGGATATACGGCGCTGCCACATCCTCATCCGGGTCGAAGGTCGAGGTAAACGGCAGGCCGGGATCTTGCACATCATCCAAACGCTCAAACTCTTGCGCGGCGCAATCGGCATTGTCACGCAACGCCTGCATCCGGTAGCTGGTTTCTGCCCAGACTTTCTGCAAGGTCGCACGCGGGGCGCGGTAGACTTCCTTGTTGGCAAAGGTCAGCACCAGTTCGTCGCTGTCGTTGAGTTCGCCAATCACGTGGGTGCAATGCGCCAAACCGGCTTCGCGGAAGGCTTCCAGCACAGAATCCGTATCACAATGACGAATTTGCAGCACCGCACCGAGTTCTTCGTTGAACAGCGCTGGCAATAGCTGCCCACTGATCTGCCCAATGCAAGCCGTCACGCCCACATGACCGGCGAAACTCATTTCTGCCAACGTTGCCAGCAAACCGCCATCCGCACGGTCGTGATACGCCTGAATCAGGTTTTCAGCACGCAAATCCTGCACAGTGTCGAAGAAGGCTTTGAGCGCATCGGGGTTATCCACATCCGGCGCGTGATGCCCGACTTGCCCGTACACTTGCATGAGCGCGGAAGCTGCCAAGCGGTTGCGGCCTTTGCCGAGGTCAACCAGAATCAGGTCAGTGTCACCGATGTCGCTGCGCAACGCGGGGGTCAGGGTCTTGCGGATGTCCTGCACCGGGGAAAATGCGGTCACGATCAGTGACAAAGGAGCAGCCATTTCGCGGTCTTCACCGTCCTGCTGCCAGACCGTTTTCATTGACAAGGAATCTTTGCCGACCGGAATCGCCAAACCTAAACGTGGGCACAGCTCTTCGCCGACCGCTTTCACGGTGTCAAACAGCGCGGCATCTTCGCCGGGGTAGCCCGCCGCCGCCATCCAGTTGGCCGACAGACGAATATTGCGAATGTCAGCAATATCCGCCGCCGCAATATTGGTGAGTGCTTCACCAATCGCCATGCGCCCGGAGGCTGCCGGGTTCACCAGCGCAATCGGGGTGCGTTCACCCATCGCCATGGCTTCGCCGAAATTCGTGCTGTAATCGCTGGACGTTACCGCCACATCCGCCACTGGCACTTGCCATGCACCGACCATCTGGTCGCGGGTGACCATGCCCGTGACCGAGCGGTCGCCAATGGTGATGAGGAAGGCTTTGGAGGCTACCGTCGGCAAGCGCAATACGCGCTCAATCGCCTCAGGAAGCTCAATGCCACTCAGGTCTATTTCCGGTTTGTGGAAGGTCTGGTGATGCACATCGCGCAGCATTTTCGGCGGTTTGCCGAGCAGCACGTTCATCGGCAAATTCACCGGATTGTTGTCAAACAGGGAATCGCCAACCAGCAATTGTTGTTCAATCGTTGCGCTACCGACCACCGCGTACACGGCGCGTTCGCGGTCACACAAGGCGCGGAACGTGTCGAGGCGGTCTTCGGCAATGGCGAGTACGTAGCGTTCTTGCGCTTCGTTGCTCCAGATTTCCATTGGTGCCATGCCAAGTTCAGCGTTGGGAACAGCGCGGAGTTCAAAGCGGCCGCCGCGTCCTGCATCGTTGACGATTTCGGGGATGGCGTTGGAAATACCGCCTGCGCCCACGTCGTGGATCGAGAGGATCGGGTTTTCATTGCCTAGCGCCACGCAGCGGTCGATGACTTCTTGGCAACGGCGTTGCATTTCAGGGTTGCCGCGTTGTACCGAAGCGAAGTCGAGGTTTTCCGCACTCGTGCCGCTTGCCATTGAGGAAGCCGCGCCGCCACCCAGACCAATCAGCATCGCGGGGCCACCGAGGACGATGATCGGCGTGCCTTCCGGCAGCGGGTTTTTGTTGATGTTGTTTTCGCGGATATTGCCCATGCCGCCCGCAATCATGATCGGCTTGTGGTAGCCGCGCAGTTCCGTGCCCTTCGCGCCGGGCGCTTGCATTTCAAAGGTGCGGAAGTAGCCGGTGATATTGGGGCGGCCGAATTCGTTATTGAACGCTGCTGCGCCAATGGGCCCTTCGAGCATGATGTCGAGCGCGGAAACGATGCGCCCCGGTTTACCGAAATCGTGTTCCCACGGCTGTTCATAGCCGGGAATGCGTAGGTTGGAAACCGAGAAGCCGCTCAAACCTGCTTTGGGCTTGGAGCCGTTGCCGGTTGCGCCTTCGTCGCGGATTTCGCCGCCCGAACCTGTCGCCGCGCCTGCGAACGGGGAAATCGCGGTGGGGTGGTTGTGGGTTTCCACCTTCATCAGGATGTGAACAGGTTCGTTGGTGTAGTGGTATTCGCCGGTTTTTACGTCGGTCAAAAAGCGCGTTGCCAAGGGGCCTTCGATGACGGAGGCGTTGTCATGGTAGGCGGAGAGGATGCCTTCGGGCGCGTGCGCGTGGGTGTTGCGGATCATGGCAAACAGCGATTTGGGCTGTTCTTTACCGTCGATAATCCAATCGGCGTTGAAGATTTTGTGGCGGCAATGTTCGGAATTGGCTTGCGCGAACATCATCAATTCTACGTCGGTGGGGTTGCGCTGGAGTTCGGCGTAATTTTCCGCGAGGTAGTCGATTTCATCCGGGGAAAGTGCCAGACCCCAGTCAGTGTTGGCTTTGGCGAGTGCCGCCGCTGCGTCGTCCGAAATGTCGACGTAGCGCAACGGCGCAGGCTCGGCTTCGCTAAACAGGACAATCGCATCTTGCGTGTCTGCCAGCACCATTTCGGTCATGCGGTCGTGCAACAGCGCAGCGATTGCCCCACGCTCGGCGGTGGTGAGTGACGCGGTGGTTTGTACGTCGTAGGCGACACCGCGCTCTACCCGTTCCACCATCGTCAGGCCGCAGTTGTGGGCGATGTCGCTGGCCTTGCTTGACCAAGGCGAGATCGTCCCGGCACGCGGGGTGACGAGGAACAGCATTCCGCTGAAATCGTGGCTGCCTTGCGTTTCTTCGTAGGTCAGCAATGCCTGCAAACGGGCGAGTTCGTCAGCACTCGGCTCACGCGAGGTGCGCACGAAATGGATGTATTCGGCTTGTACACCAGAGACCGCAGGCACAGCCGCTTGCAGCGCATTTAACAGCTTGTTGCGGCGGAATTCGGAAAGGGCAACGCTACCGGGGAAGATCAGCATGGGGGGTAAACCAATGGGTAGTTTGTCAAGGGAGGTATAATAGCGGAAAGTGGTGCGGGATTGTAGGCGATTCCCGTGCCAACTGCGACGGGGTGCGTCCGCAGTTTGGCAAGAGAAATCAGGCAGCCTTGGTCTTGAGTGTAAAGTCAGTGTGAATTTCTGCAAATGGCACGAATACGCCACCCGCATCCCGTTCAATAATGCCCTCTTCCGCCAGCACCACTACATCATCATGCACTCGGCGTATATCACGCCTCAGCAGCCGCGCCAGTTCGCGGATACTGACCATTCCAGCTTCCTGCAATTTTTCGATCAGTTCCCAGCGTTTAGGGGTGATTTTTTGGAACAATCGGGCAGGGGATGTGAAATAAATGTACTCATCCTACACTTCACCCGTTTTGAAGGCTTGCAGAAAACCTGCCTTGAAATCCTGCATGGCGTCCGCTTCGGATGTGATGCTGATAATCAGTTTCCTGTTCATGCTTTACCCCCTTCTCTCAGTGTTTGCACGTCAGCGAAAAAATCTTCCAGTAGCTTTTCGGGTGTCGAAAATGTGTAGGCTTCTTCCCGTTCACCGTAGTGTCGGTGATCACCTTTGCCGCGTTCGTTGTCGTAGCCGATGTTACGCCTACTTTCGCAACCGTACTCAATCCCTAATGCATCCATTGCTTGCAGATCGTCGATCTTACCCAAGGAGAAATTCAACAGCGTGCGAAAATTCTGACGAATTGCCATTTGCTAAAGTCCTCACTGATCACCAATAATGAAAAACGCCAATAGCCCAGCAGGACATCAGCTCCATGACCATCCACCAACAAACGCTAACCATCACCACCACCGGACGCGGAACCTACAACATTACCGCCCAAATCGACACCCTTATTCGCGAAAGCACCATCAAAACCGGCCTATGCCACGTCTTCATCCACCACACCAGCGCGTCGCTAATCATCACCGAAAACGCTGACCCCGACGTGCGCCGCGACCTTGAAACTATCCTCAAACGCCTTGCCCCCGATGGCGACCCGGCCTACCGCCACAGCGATGAAGGCGACGATGACATGAGCGCCCACATCCGCTGTATGCTCACCCAAACCGAACTGACCATCCCCATCACCCGAGGGCAAAGTGCCTTGGGAACCTGGCAAGGCTTGTACCTCTACGAGCACCGCACCGGACGTTTCCAACGCAAACTCACCGTCACGCTGTATGGCGAGTAAGTCAGATCAACGGTATTCCACCATATCCGCCAACGGCTGGCGCAGCTTGGGTATCTGTTCTCCAGCACGGTAGCCAAAGGTCACGATGACAGCAACGCCATACTGGCTGGTATCAATACCCAGCAATGTTTCCACACCCGATTTCGAGAAACCTTCAATCGGGCAGGAATCAATCCCCATGCTGGCAGCACCCGTCATCATGTTCGCCAACGCGAGATAGCACTGCTTGGAACTCCACGCGAAGGTATTGATATACGGTTTGATTTCGCTGTCATTGTGCGCAGCGTAACGTGCCAGATATGCCTGTTCCGCCTCGGCTGGCAAACCACGTCGCCCGAACAAACGCTGCACGTATTCACTGCCCGGCTCCACGGCGGCGGTTTTCGCCAAAATCACCACCGCATGGCTGCTTTCGGTAATCTGCGGTTGGCTCCAGCAAGCTTCGCGCAATTTCTCACGCAACGCCGGGGTTTGTACCACCACAAAATGCCAGTGTTCCATACCAAAAGACGATGGCGACAACCGCCCGAATTCCAGAATCTGCTGGAATGCATCAGCAGGAATCTGCCGCGCCGGATCAAACTTTTTACAGGCATGGCGGAAATTCATTGCTTGCATGAAAGAGGACATCGTTAAAACTCCTTAACTTAAAACGGCTCGGTAAATGCGCTACAGTATAGCCACCGCATTACACAAGGAAAAACACATAATGATAACGGGATTGTTCAAAGGGTTTGGCTGCGTCTTGCGCGGCCTGTCACTCATCACGCAAAAAGGCATCCGCCCGTTTGTAGTCGTACCGCTGCTGATCAACATCGTGTTGTTTTCTGGCGGTATTTGGCTGGCAAAGTCCCAACTCGACTACTGGATGACGCGCCTGCTACCAAGCTGGCTGACATGGCTGGAATGGTTACTGTGGCCGATATTTGCCGTGTTGATTTTCTTCGTGGTGTTCTACGTATTTTCAATAGTGGCCAATATCTTGGCAGCACCCTTCAACTCGGTGTTGGCGGAACGGGTCGAAGCCCGCCTCAACGGCCTGCCCGTGCCTGAGTTTGAGGGTTACAAAAGCCTGCCCGCGCTGATTGTGCGCACTTTTCGCAGTGAACTTGGCAAGCTGTGGTACATGGGCAAGTGGTTCGTGCTGGTACTAATCCTGACCGTGATTCCCGGCATCAACATTATCTCACCCGTGGCGTGGACACTGTTTGGCGCGTGGATGCTGGCGATTGAATACGCCGACTACCCGATGGGCAACCACAACCTATTTTTCAAGGATGAGTTGGTCGCACTGAAGAAAAATCGGGGTGAAGCACTGGGGTTCGGCTGGCTACTGTCGCTGATGACAGCGATTCCCGTCGTGAATTTCTTCGCCATGCCAGTCGGCGTGGCTGGCGGTACGGCGCTGTGGGTAGATAAGCTATCCCAAAACCGTTAAGGCTTGTTGGCCAGCCGTTCCTGCGTAGTCAAAGCAATCTTGTTACGCAGGTAAACCGGCTGTGCCTCTTCCGGCGCTACTGCCCTGCCCGCCTGCCATGCGGCAAGCGCCAGCGGCAGCATGAATTCGGCGGCTGGCAGTGAAGCGGTATCAGTTCCGCCTAGCTTCGCGCCAAACCGCGCTTGCAAGGCATCCGCATAAGCCGACCAGCCATGCCCGATAGCAAACCAACCGTCACCTTCTGGCAAAGGCGCATCCGCCGGAGCGCAGACCTGCTCTTCGCCCTGCAACTGCATCAGCCCGTCCTGCAAAGCGTATTGCCCCCAGTAGACTTCACCCATCCGCGCATCCAACGCCACCAGCACTTGCATCGCGCCATGCTGCACACTGGCTTGTTGCGCCAACGCCGCCAAGGTCGAAAGCGGAATCACCGGCTTATCTGCCGCCATCGCCAAGCCTTGCGCCACACCCACACCGATACGAATACCGGTAAACGCGCCAGGGCCACAGCCAATAGCCAGCGCATCCACGTCCTGTAAACGCAGGCCAGCCGCTGCCAACACTTTTTCTACCATCGGCAGAATCAGTTGAGTATGCGCACGCGGGGTCAGTTCAAATTCGCAAAACGTCACGCCATCCGCGTAGACAGCGGCAGAACAGGCTTCGGTAGAGGTATCAAGGGCTAGCAGTTTCATTCAAATTTCCAGCAAAAAAACGTTCGACAATTTCCAGCTTCTGGGTACGCGGCATACGCGGCAAACTGTCGAGGAAAGTCTTGCCGTAACTACGGGTACGCAGGCGAATGTCGCAAATCATCAACACCCCACGATCCTGCTGGTCACGGATCAGCCGCCCGACACCCTGCTTCAAAGTAATCACCGCCTGTGGAATCTGGTATTCCCCGAAAGGATTGCCGCCACGCTTGCGGATACTCTCCAGCCGCGCTTCCATCACCGGGTCATTCGGCGCAGCAAAGGGCAGCTTGTCGATAATCACGCAACTCAGGGCTTCACCGCGCACATCCACGCCTTCCCAGAAACTCGCCGTGCCCAGCAACACCGCATTGCCCAGCTCGCGAAAGCGTTCGATCATGTCACGCTGCGGTGATTCGCCTTGAATCAGCAATGGATACTCAAAACGATCTTGCAGCAATTCCGCCGCCTCATGCAGCGCCCGGTAGCTGGTAAACAACATAAACGTGCGCCCACCACATGCCTCGATCACTGGAATCGCCGCCTCTACCAGTGCAGACACAAAATCGCGGTCTTGCGGCTCCGGCAACCCCGCAGGCAAATACAGCAACGAGTTGTGCCAGTAATCAAACGGACTGTCGAGCTGCAAGGTCGTCGCCTTATCCAGCCCCATACGCTGATTAAAATGCTCAAACGACTGCCCGACTGCCAGCGTCGCGGAGGTCATCACCCAGCTACACGGCAACTCATCCATACACTTTTTGAACGGCACGGAAACATCCAGCGGCGTAGTGGTAATCGCAAAGCCACGGGTAAAGGTTTCAAACCACTGCACGCTATCCGCTGGCGGATTGTGCAAACGCCCCAGCCGTGCCTGCTGCTCCAGCAAGCGCTCATAACACGACTGCAAACCCTTGCTACGCTCCGCCGCGTGTTCCAGCAAAGCCGCCAAATCTTTCATGCAATCATCCAGCGCTTTCATGTGCTCGGCAATTGCAGGCTTGTGGCTGATGCGTGCCCACGGCGCACGTTGCCCCGGCGTATCCATAGCCAGCCGCAAATCCAGCACCGCTTTTTCCAGTCGATCCAGAAATTCGCGGATTTGGGGCATATCGGACGCGTTTTCCAACGCCTCCACCACAGTGTCGCGCTTCCAGTCGTGCAACTGGCGGCTGCTAAAGCTATCACTGAAAAAGGTGGAAGCGATTTCCGGCAACTGATGCGCCTCATCCAGCACCACCACGTTGGCGAGTGGCAGCAATTCACCAAAGCCTTCTTCCTTGAGCGCCATGTCCGCGAAAAACAGGTGATGATTGACGACCACCAGATCGGCTTCCTGCGCGGCACGCCGGGCTTTGACCACGTAACATTCCTGATAATCACCGCAGTCTGCACCCAGACAATTCTCGGTGTTGGACGTGACCCGCCCCCAGATTTCAGCATCGTGCGGAACGGCTGACAGCTCGGCAATATCGCCCTTACTGGTCAACTCCGACCAGTCGCGGATGCGGTGCAGCCAAGTAACGCTTTTGCGGTCAGGCAAGCGGCCTTCGTCCAGCGTGGTTTTCAGGCGATGCAGGCACAGGTAATTGGCACGGCCTTTTAGCAGGGCTGTTTTGGCCGCACTTTTCAGCGCCTTGCGCACCAGTGGCAAATCTTTGTGGTAAAGCTGGTCTTGCAGGGTTTTACTGCCGGTGGAAATGATCACGCGCTCGTCACACAGCAAGGCAGGTGCAAGGTAAGCAAAGGTTTTACCTACACCCGTACCGGCTTCAATCACTGCCGTTCCTTGGGTCTGCATAATGACTTGCACCGCTTTCAACATGGCCTGCTGTTGCGGCCGGGCTTGAAAACCTTCAATCAGCCCAGCAAACGGGCCAGCATCACCCAATAAATCAGGCAAATCCAGCGCTGACTGAATGGCAGCGGGTGAACTAATTGAGCTGCTCCCGGTAAGCTTGCGCCTTACCCACCATGCTGACGGCTTGGTCGTGCTTGCCTTGCTGCTCATTGATCTTGGCGAGTTTCATCCACAAATCGGGGTTGTCTGCTTCGATACGCAAGGCACGTTCCAGCGTACCCGCTGCATTGTCGAGATTACCTTTGGCAACGTCGGCATCGGCCTGTTTCACCAGTGCCTGCACGGCTGGGGAAGACTTGTACACCTTGGGGGAAGAAACGACGGGGGCTGCCTGGGCAGCAGGCTCTGGCACAACAATGACCTCCGGCGGTGCTTGTTTGGGTGCTGGCGGTGGCACTTGCACTGGCTTATTAATAACCACAGTGCTGACCGTAGGGGCAGGTGCTGCTTTGGGCGGAGCACTGGTAACTGGTTTGGCAGGCACCGTTCTCGCGGGTGATGGCGCCGGAATGGCGCGACTACCGTAGACCCGATCCTGCAAAACGGCGGGATTGGGGGAACAAGCTGACAGAAGACCTGTCAGCACGACACTGAGGATGACGGTATTACGTGGAATTAGTGTCATGTTTACTCTTCTATATCTCATTGCATTAAGTCATCGATCCAACCAGATGAATCAGCCTTTTTCTTTGCCGGAGCCGCCACCACCACCGGTGCTGCTGCCGGTGGCAGCGGGGCGGCGGTAGCAGGCTCAGGTGCGACAGGATCAGCAGATACTGGCGGTTCGCAGTAACTCATTTGCTGAGGCTGTGTACCTTTGATAAAAGGCGTGCGTATGGCTTTGCCACAGGCCGGATTGAACCGCAACCCGGTAGACTGATCAACATCGACCCAGACCAAACGCGACGAATTAGCGACCTGAAGCGGTTTGGTCGGTAACACCTTGAACAAATCCGCCCAAACTTTCAATGCGCCTGTGCCGCCTGTCAGATTGGTGGGTTTGTTATCGTCACGCCCTACCCAGACCGTTACGACGTGCTGACCGGAAAAACCAGCAAACCAGCTATCTTTTTTGTCGTTGGTTGTACCGGTTTTGCCCGCCACTTTTTTCCAGCTTGGCAAGGTTGAGCTCAATTCTTTAGCTGTTCCCACCTCTGTTACCTGATTCATCGCATAAATCAGTAAATCAGCCGCTTCAGGGCTGGCAACCTGTTTCACCGTCAAGGGGTAACGGGTCAGGACTTGCCCATGCGGGTTCATCACGCTGCGGATGGCTTTCAGCGGCGAATACGAACCACCTGCGGCAATCGTTTGGTACATTTGCTGCACGTCGATGGGTGACATTTCCAAAGCACCCAGCAAAATCGACGGGTAAGCGGGTATGTCACCACCAATGCCCAAGTCATGCAAGGTTCGCACGACCTTGTCCAGACCGACACCGACACCGACACGCACTGCCGGGGTGTTGCGGGACAACGTGATGGCTTTCAGCAAGGTCACAGCACCCATGTTGCCCCGGTCGTAATTTTGCGGCTGCCAATACTTTTTGGAGCCCAACTTGACTGTCACCGGGCCGTCACTGATACGGGTTGCCAGATTGTATTTTTTGGGGTTTTCCAGTGCTGCCAAATAAATGGCTGGCTTCACGAGTGAACCGATCTGGCGCTGTGCGGTTAAAGCACGGTTATAACCGGCATAACGCACATCGCGACTTCCCACCAAGGCCATGACTTCGCCACCCTGTACGCTGCTGATAATAAGCGCACCATTCAGCTTGCCTTTGGGGATGCGCTGAGCGCGTTCCAGCCGCCCCACCCGATTTTGCAGGATAGTTTCAGCCGTTAACTGGACGATAGGATCCATCGCCGTGAAAATCATCAAGCCTTGGCTGCGTACATCCTCTTCCTTGTAGTCGCGCTGCAACTGCTGGCGCACCAGATCCAGATACGCAGGGAAAGGGCTGTTACCAGAAGGCTTTTTCTCACTAACACCCAGCGGCTGCGCAATGGATTCTGTGTAAGCAGCCTGGGTAATGGCCTTTTCAGTGAGCATGACTTGCAGCACCAGATTACGGCGCTCCAACGCACGGTCAGGATGCAAACGGGGGTCGTAATAGCCCGCACCTTTTGCCAAGCCAATCAGCAAGGCGATCTGGTCGGGTTTCAGCTCCCACACCGGACGATTGAAATAAAACTGTGCTGCCAGCCCGAAACCGTGAATAGCGCGGTCGCCGTCCTGACCCAGATGAATTTCATTCAGGTAGGCTTCCATGATGTCTTGCTTGGTGTAACGCATTTCCAGTAAGAAAGCCATGGTGGCCTCCTTGATTTTGCGATGCCAGCTACGCTCACTGGTCAGGTAGAAGTTTTTCACTAACTGCTGCGTCAGGGTACTACCGCCTTGCACGGTGTGACCTGCTTTCAGGTTAGCCACCATTGCCCGGGCAATCGCCATGGGGTTAACACCCTGGTGTTCATAAAACTTCCTGTCTTCAACGGCGACCAACCCCCCCACTAATAGTGGGGGCACATCTTTCTGGCGCACCAATACCCGGTCTTCATTTTTACGGGGGTAGAAATTACCGATCAGCACAGGCTCCAGTCGCATCAAGTCCAGCGGGTTTTTGCCATCCGCATACGCCAAGGAGGCAATTTTGCCGTTAGCAACATTGATTTTGATGCTACGCGCCGGTTCTTTATCGTCAGCAAACTGGAAACCACGGGTATTAATGACGAATTTATTGCCTTGACGCTGGTATTGCCCGGTTTCGACAGGCTTGTCGATGGCACGGTAATTGAGCAATTTAAGCTCTTCTTCAAGGTGATCCGCATATAATTGCTGGCCTTCGTACATATCCAGCGGACGAGCAAATACCCGTGCGGGCAATTCCCAGCGCCTGCCTTCAAACTGGTCGCGGACTTTTTCATCCAGATCCAAGGTATACACAATACCCAGCAGTAAACCCAGCACTAGGGCTACCAGCAGCAGAATGCGGAATACCCGCCCAAACAGCGCGAAGGTAACCCATAGCCCTTTAAAGAAACGCCGTGCTGACGATTCCTGTTTTACTTCCTGACTCAAACTATTTTCCTGCTATGCTTATATTTTCGGGTCATATATAGAGACATGGCATGTCCTCACACACATCTGACACTCTGTGGGAGGCGATGCGTAACACCGCATTCTACCCACATACAACATACAATATACAAGTAATTCACACCCACATATCGACCGTCTTCCTGACTGGCGAGTTCGCTTACAAGATAAAAAAGCCGGTCAATTTCGGGTTTCTCGACTTCACCCAACTGGCTGACAGGCAGCATTTTTGCGAGGAAGAACTGCGTCTCAACCGCCGCTTCGCTCCCAAACTGTATTTGGATGTCCTGCCCATTTTACTGGTTGACGGCACTTACCGCCTAGGGTCAGCCACCGCCAAAACCAGCGCGGATGTCGTCGAATATGCAGTCAAAATGCGCCAGTTCGATCCCTCCCAACAACTGGATTGCCTGCTGTCAGCCAATCTGCTGCCGCTGGAACAGATGGATGAGCTCGCTACCCGCCTTGCCCGCTTTCACCAGCAGGCCGAAGTAGCACCTGCCACCAGTGAACGGGGTTTACCGGCGAACGTTCTTGCGCCCATGCTGCAAAATTTCCTCTCCTTGCGCCAGCACCTGCACGGGGAACACGTACTGAAACGCCTAGCACCACTGGAGGACTGGACGCAACAAACCTATGCCCAACGGCATGAGCGGCTCTTGCACCGCCAGCAAAGCGGGTACATCCGCGCCTGCCACGGTGACTTACACTTGGGGAATATAGCCCTGATTGACGCTGAAATCACTTTTTTCGACGGGATCGAGTTTAGTGAAGCCTTGCGCTGGATCGACACCGCCAGTGATGTCGCCTTCCTGCTAATGGATTTGCACGACCGGGGCAAACCCGCGTGGGCACATCGGCTGCTGAATACGTGGCTGACAGAAAGCGGTGATTACGCAGCTTTGCCACTGCTCAACTTTTATCAAGCATACCGGGCGATGGTACGCGCCAAAGTCCATGCCTTGCGCCTCAGTCAGCTTGAGGATACTGCCGAACGCGCCGCCTGCCTGCAACAATGCGACCGCTACCTAACACTTGCCGAAACGTATACCCATGCCCGGCAACCTGCCTTGCTGATTACCCACGGCTTAAGTGGCTCGGGCAAATCCTGGGCTTGCCGTGAGGTGGTGGAGCAACTGGGCTGCATCCAGCTACGTTCGGATGTGGAACGCAAGCGCCACTACAGCGGCTCAGCACAACACCTCTACAGCGCCGCGATGAATACCCGCACTTACGACCGACTGGTGGAACTGGCAACGCTGGCACTGCAAAGCGGCTATTCAGTGGTAGTGGATGCTACCTTCCTGCAACCAGCACAGCGCCACCGTTTCCAGCAACTGGCACGCGACAGGCAACTTACCTTTCTGATCCTGCATTTCGAGGCAACACCTGCGCAACTGGAAAGCAATATTTTACAGCGCCAACAGGCTGGAAATGACGCATCGGATGCGGATATTGCTGTACTGCATCAGCAATTAACTCATTACAAACCATTGCAGGATAACGAACCTTATGTAACAGTTCGTTTTAATGAAGGTTTACCGTTAGCGAGGCTTCAAGCCCTGCTTGACTGCTCAGAAAAACATGGAGTTGAAAATGCATCATAATTTTTTGTCACGCTGTTTGATAGCGGCTGTTTCTGTAGGCGCTGTCAGCACTGCTAACGCTGACACCAAACTGACCTACACCGATACCGGCTTTGCCCCGCAGGATCGCCAGACCGTTATCCAGATTCACGGTGACAAAGTGCGCATGGGCGAAGTCGGCAGCGACATTTACTCCCTGTACGACAACAGCAAAAAAATGCTGTACACCATCAACACCAAAACCAAACAGTTCATCGAAACCACGCCTGACAAAATCCGCGAACGCATGACCAAAGTGGTCGAAATGCAAAACCAATTCAAGGAGGACATGAAAAAACAAATGGCCTCCATGCCGGAAGATCAGCGCAAAGCACTCGAAGAACGCATCCAGCAAAGCGAAGCCGCTATGAAAGCGCCGCCACCGGCGATCAAGATGGAAAAAACCGAGCGCAAGGAAACCATTCAAGGCATGGAATGCACTATTTCCACCGTCAAAATGGATGACAAAGCCGTGCGTGATGTCTGTATCGCCAGCAAGAGTGGCATGGACGAAGCCGATCACACCATGCTCGTCAGCATGTTTGAATACATGGACAACATTGCCGCAGAGTCCGCCAAAGCACAGGGAGCCACCCCGCCGACAGAAGGTTCCGCCAGCCTGCACAAGGAAGGTTTGGCACTGCGCATTCAGGCATTACCCGACGGCCCGCGCAGTGAGTTGAGTGGCTTGGCAAAAGACGCCCTCGCCGATGCAGATTTCAGCTTGCCGGAAGGCTTTAGCGTGTTTGAACCAACCGCCGCAGCGGCTCCGACGCCAGCACCTGCCACTACGGCGGCAACACCTACAGCTCCGGCTCCTGCGGCGGCTACGCCAGCCCCGGCCGCACCCGCGAACTAAGCGGATGGCGCATATTAGCCGCAGTGCCTTGGTGCCTTACAGCGCCGCGCAAATGTACCAACTGGTTGATGGCATCAGCCTTTACCCGCAATTTCTGCCCTGGTGCAGGACTGCGGTGGAGCACCAACGCGATGCCGATCAGGTGAAGGCTACCGTCGAAATTGCCAAAGGGGCAGTGAACAAGCAGTTCACCACCCTCAATCGCCTGCAACACAACAAAACCATTGAAATGCGCTTGATTGATGGGCCATTTCAGCATTTGCACGGCTTCTGGCGTTTTGACGAACTCAAGGCCGATGCCTGCAAAGTTTCGCTGGATCTGAATTTTGAATTTTCCAGCAAGATTCTGAGCCTAGTGATTGGCCCGGTCTTCAACCAAATCGCCAACACACTGGTTGACTCATTTGTTCAAAGGGCGAAAACCGTTTATGGCAACCACTGACACCCTACACATCGAAGTCGTCTACCCTTTGCCGCACGAACAGTTGATCATGACGGCACAGGTACCGGATGGCGCAAGCATCCGCGACGGCATTCAAGCCTCCGGCATTCTGGAACACTACCCGGAACTCACGCTGGATACCCTGGAAGCAGGCGTATTCGGCAAGCTGGCGAAGCTGGATGCGCCATTACGCGAACGTGACCGCATCGAAATCTACCGCCCCCTGATTGCTGACCCCAAAGCCGTGCGCAAGCAGCGGGCTGCCGAGGGTAAAAACATGAAAAAAGGCGGTGGTGACGCTGACAGCACGGGGGATTCCTGATGCACGGCATGGTTCCGCCCGACCCATCGGGAAGCGGCGTTTCACAAACCGTGTATGCGACCGTTTACATGCCCAAATTCAAGCCCAGCCGCAACCGCTTCCCCGCCAGTTGTATCACCGCGTATGCCAGCGAACAGGAAGCGATAGACGCTGCCGAAAACGACCCCAAACGTTTCCCCGCCGTCATACAGGGCCCTTCCAAATCATCAGAAGGGCAGTACATCTATTATCTGTGGAAGTGGCTTTAATTATTTCGGCGCTACCACCACAGGCGCTGCATCATTACGGATATTCTGCACCACACCATTCTGGAAAAACACCGTGACGCTGCTACGTTGCACACTGCCATCCGGCGCTTTCAGGTAAAAGACATAATCCCAGCGATTTTTGTGGAAATCATCCACCAGCAATGGTGTTCCCAGCGTTTCCTGCACCTGAGCTGCACTCATGCCAGGTTTGACCATCGCCAGTTCTTCACGGCTAATGTAATTACCTTGCTGGATTTCCATTTTATAAGAGCTACAGCCCCCCAGCAGCAGAACCGCACCAAGGGTAAGTGAAATGATAGGCTTTATCATGTTAGTCTTGTATCGTCCAAAGTAAACATGGGCATCATAATAGACTATTCAGGATGGAGAGTGCAGAGTGGAAGAGAAGGATATTAAACGCGCCGGATTAAAGATTACCCAACCACGGGTTAAAATCCTCGACTTGTTAAGCAATTCCCATGAACACCACCTCAGCGCCGAAGACATTTACAAGTCGCTCATCGGCAATGGTGAAGAAATTGGCCTCGCCACGGTTTATCGTGTACTGACCCAATTTGAAGCGGCTGGTTTGGTGAATCGCCACCATTTTGAAGGTGGGCAAGCCGTGTTTGAACTCGCCACTGAGGAACATCACGACCACATGGTTTGCGTCAAAACCGGCAAGGTTGTTGAGTTTTATGACGAAATCATCGAACAACGCCAGCGTGAACTCGCCCGCCAGCATAATTTTCACATCAAGGATCATTCTTTGATCCTTTACGGTGAGTTTGTCGGAGAAAACGACAAAACCTCCTGAATGTTTTGCATTTAGCTGGCAGGTGAGTATAATCTCGCGCTTTACTCAATTGTGGATTTGAGACAGATTTGTATGCCTAGTGTAAAAGTACGTGATACCGAGCCTTTCGAAGTTGCCCTGCGCCGTTTCAAGCGCACCTGTGAAAAAGCTGGCGTTGTAGCTGACGTCCGCGCACGCGAATTCTATGAAAAGCCTACCTCTGTGCGCAAGCGTATGCGTGCTGCTGCCGTCAAACGCAACCTCAAGCGCATTTCCCGCGACTTGAACCGTCGCGTGCGTCTGTACTAATGAGCCTCCTCAAGGCACGCCTCACCGAAGACATGAAAACAGCCATGCGTGCGCATGAAAAAGCGCAACTGGGTGTAATCCGTCTGATACTGGCTGCCATCAAACAGCAGGAAGTGGATACCCGCGTCGAGATGGACGATGCTGCCGTGCTGGCAGTGTTGGACAAAATGACCAAACAACGCCGGGAATCCATCCGCCAGTACAGTGATGCAGGCCGTACTGACCTTGTTGATCAGGAAGTGTTTGAGGTAGGTATCATTCAGAGCTACCTTCCCCAACAACTCACTGAGGCCGAACTGGATACCCTTCTCCAGCAAGCCATTACCGAAACTGGCGCGGCATCCGTGCGCGATATGGGCAAAGTCATGACATGGCTAAAGCCCAAAGTGCAAGGCCGCACCGACATGGGACAAGTGAGCGGACTGATCAAGACCCGACTCGGCGGCTAAACCCGCCCTTCACTCTTTCAGGGGTGTCAACATGACAGAACTCAAAAACGATCGTTTTTTACGCGCACTCCTGAAACAGCCGGTCGATACCACGCCCGTGTGGATTATGCGTCAAGCAGGCCGCTACCTGCCCGAATACCGTGCTACCCGCGCCCGCGCTGGCAGCTTCATGGATTTGTGCAAGAATGCCGACCTCGCCTGCGAAGTCACCCTGCAACCGCTGGAGCGTTATGCGCTGGATGCGGCTATCCTGTTTTCCGACATCCTCACCGTCCCCGATGCAATGGGTTTAGGCTTGTACTTTTCGGAAGGCGAAGGCCCACGCTTCACTAACCCCGTGCAAAGCATGGCGGATATTGAAAAGATCGGCATCCCCGACCCCGAAGGTGAATTGCAGTACGTGATGAATGCGGTTCGCACCATCCGCCGCGAACTTGACGGGCGCGTTCCGTTGATCGGTTTCACCGGCAGCCCGTGGACACTGGCCACTTACATGGTGGAAGGCAGTTCCAGCAAGGACTTCGCCAAGGTTAAGGGCATGTTGTATGACAACCCCAAAGCCCTGCATCTGCTGCTCGACAAGCTCGCTGACAGCATTATTCTCTACCTGAATGCCCAGATTGCAGCAGGCGCACAAGCTGCGATGATCTTTGATACTTGGGGCGGCTCACTAACACCTGCGACTTACCGCGAATTCTCACTGCGTTACATGCAAAAAATCGTGGACGGCGTAACCCGTGAGCATGATGGTCAGAAAGTACCCGTTATCCTGTTCACCAAGGGCGGGGCGCAATGGCTGGAACCGATGGCGGATACCGGCTGCGATGCACTGGGACTGGACTGGACGATCAATATCAGCGAAGCACGCCAGCGCGTCGGTGACAGAGTAGCGCTTCAGGGCAATATGGATCCTTGCGTGCTGTATGCATCACCGGATGTCATCCGTCAGCACGTTGCGGCTATTCTGGCGAGTTACGGGCAAGGCTCCGGGCATGTGTTTAATCTGGGGCATGGCATTCACCAGCATATTAAGCCGGAAAATGTCGGCGTATTGGTAGACGCGGTACATGAATTAGGGCAACAATACCACTGACTGTTAATTTCTGTAGTCGGTATATCTATTATGAGTTGTGTGCTTCCCCCCGTCTGCGTCTTCTGCCAGCACTTTCTCGAAAACAATCCAGACCGGGAATGCTTGGCATTTGAGGAAATCCCCAGTGCCATCATGGATGGCAAGTGTGACCACATCGACCCTTACCCCGGCGATGGTGGCTACCGCTTCCAATTAATTCCCGCCGAACGCGAAACCTTTGTGGAATTGAATGAGGTCAGGCGGGAATTCGAGCTTCCTGAATTCCGCCTACCTGATTAGAGATTATCCAAACCACGCGCCAGATCACGCTGGATGTCGCGGATACTTTCCAACCCGACGGATACCCGCACCAAACCATCAGCAATCCCTGACTGCGCCTTCTGCTCCGGCGTCAGCCTACCGTGCGTAGTCGTTGCCGGGTGAGTAATCGTGGTCTTAGTATCGCCAAGGTTCGCGGTAATCGACAGCATTTGGGTGTAATCTATTACCTTCCATGCCGCCTCTTTCCCACCTTTCAGCACGAAGGATACAAGCCCCCCAAAGCCGCTTTGCTGTTGTTGCGCCAGCGCGTGCTGCGGGTGGGAAGCCAGCCCCGGATAATAGACCTGTTCCACCGCCGGGTGCGCTGCCAGCCACTGGGCAAGCTGCATGGCATTGTCGCAATGCGCTTTCATACGCAAATCCAGCGTTTCCAGACCTTTCAGGAAAATCCATGCATTGAACGGACTCATGGTGACGCCACCATTGCGCAATACGCCGTACACATCCTTGCCGACCCGTTCCTTATCCCCGACCACTGCACCGCCGAGCGCTCGTCCCTGTCCATCCAAATATTTGGTAGCAGAATGCACCACGATATCTGCCCCCAACGCCAGCGGACGCTGCAACGCAGGTGTACAAAAACAATTATCGACCACCAACAGACTGCTATTACGATGCGCTAAATCAGCCAATGCACGAATATCGACAATCTCTGTCAACGGATTCGCAGGCGTTTCCACAAACAATAAGCGCGTATGCGGCTGTAATGCGGCTTCCCACGCTGCCATATTCGTCAAATCGACGAAGCTAAATGCCACCCCGAATTTACCAATAATATTTTGCAATAGCAGCGTGGTCGTGCCAAACACAGCGCGGGAACACACCACGTGATCCCCCGCCTTCAACAACCCCAGCATCACCGCCAAAATAGCGGACATGCCAGACGAGGTTGCCACACAGCTTTCGCCACCTTCCAGCGCGGCTAGCCGCTCCTGAAAATAACGCACGGTCGGGTTAGTAAAACGGGCGTAAATATTGCCCGGCTCTTGCCCACCAAACCGCGCTGCCGCTTCCGCCGCACTGCCGAATACAAAGCTGGAGGTCGGAAAAATCGCCTCCGAATGTTCACCTTCATTGGTGCGCTCATGCCCGGCACGAATAGCCAGCGTGGCAAAATCCCAGTCGCTTTCGTTCAAGGTTTATGTCCTGCGTTAATTGGGGGTAATCACAACCAGCGTATCCTCAGATACTAGGTCAAACAAGTCGATCACATCCTGATTCTTCATGCGGATACAACCGTGAGATGCACCCTGCCCCAAACGCCCTTCCTCATCCGTACCGTGGATATAGATGTAGCGTTCATAAGAATCGACATTGCCACCCTTGTTGACATTCGGTTCCATGCCCGCCAGCCATAAGATACGCGTGGTGACATTATCCCCGGTACTGCGCTCATCCGCGCCAGTAAGAATCTCGGCAATCCGCCCGGTATTCTGACGTGCCTTGAAAATAGTACCCCGCTCCGCACCAGCACCAATTTTCTGTGCGATACGATGCACGCCGGTAGGGGTTTGCTCGCTGCCCTTGCGGCTCCCCAGCCCCTTCTGCGCAACAGAAATAACCCATGTCTGGCTGACCTGACCGTTTTCGATCAACTCCATTTTCTGCTTGATGCCATCAACCAGCAACACGCGTTCGGTTGAATAGCCGGGAAAACGGCGTTGCAAATCCTGCACAATAAAATCAACAGACGCCTTCCCCTGTTCAACCGCAGCAGCCTGAGGCAATGAATTAAGGGGTGGCATAGGAAAATCTTCAGCCATCACCGCCCCGCTATGAATCGCTGTTGCAAATATCAATGGCAGCCATATTTTTTTCACGTTGTGTTTGTTGTTCGTCATTACGTAAAGCCTCTAATTCAGCAAAATAGTCGCCGTTTTCCCCCGTGGCGTAGTTGCCGGTGAAAACAGAACAATCAAAATCCTTCAAGCGCGGGTTGCCCTTACTCACCGCCTCAATCAGGTCTTCGAGGGGCAAATACACCAAACGGTCAACGCCGATGGCTTTTGCCACTTCTTCTTCGGTACGCCCGTGCGCAATAAGTTCCTTGGCAGCGGGCATGTCTATCCCGTAAATGTTGGGAAACTTGATAGGCGGTGAAGCGGACGCAAAATACACCTTATTCGCCCCGGCATCACGTGCCATTTGCACAATTTCGCCAGACGTCGTGCCACGCACAATGGAATCATCCACCAGCATCACGTTTTTGCCCTTGAACTCCAACGCCAGTGAATTCAGTTTCTGACGCACTGATTTTTTGCGCTTGGCCTGCCCCGGCATGATAAAAGTACGCCCGATATAGCGGTTTTTGATAAAGCCTTCCCGATAAGGCACACCCAAGGTATACGCCATTTCCAGCGCCGAAGTACGGCTGGTATCAGGAATCGGGATCACTACGTCAATGTCATTATCTGGCCATTCACGCATCACGTACTCAGCCATTTTGCGCCCCATCCGCATCCGCGCCTTGTGGACGAAGACATTATCAATGATGGAATCAGGGCGGGCAAAATACACGTACTCAAAAATACAGGTGCTGTAACGCGGATTTTTCGCGCATTGGCGGGTAAATACTTGGCCGTCCGGGCGGATGAAAATCGCTTCACCCGGCTCGATGTCACGCACCAAGCGATAACCCTGCACATCCAGCGCCACACTTTCAGAAGCCAGCATGAACTCCTTGCCCGCTGGAGTTTCACGCACTCCATAAACCAAAGGGCGGATACCATGCGGATCACGGAAACCCACCAAACCATCACGGGTCAACATCGCTACCACCGCATACGCACCTTTACAACGCCGATGCACCCCTTCCACCGCTGAGAAGATGTCTTCAGGGCGCACATGTAAAGCATCCTGTCGCAGTAATTCCTGCGCAAAAATATTCAACAAGATTTCAGAATCAGATTCGGTGTTGATTTGACGGCGATCCTGTTGATACAGCTCTTTCTTTAACACATGCGCATTGGTCAGATTGCCATTGTGCGCCAAAGAAATCCCGTAAGGGCTGTTCACATAAAAAGGCTGGGCTTCAGCAGAAGAAGAAGAACCCGCAGTAGGGTAACGCACATGCCCAATGCCCATATTGCCTTTCAGCATAGCCATGTGGCGTTCCGTGAATGCATCTTTAACCAAACCGTTATCACGGCGCAGGTAAAGTTTCCGGCCATCGCTGGTGACGATACCCGCAGCATCCTGCCCACGATGTTGTAAAACCGTCAGACCATCATAAAGCCCCTGATTAACAGGTTCATGGCCAATAATCCCGATAACTCCGCACATAACAAGCCTTCCGGTGAAACGAAAACGTCATATTCTAACCCCCTCAAAACAAAACAGCCATGCACGATACGTACATGGCTGCCTTGATTAACGGATGATTACCCCCGCATTCCCCTGCTTTCAGGGTTTGCTGGAAAAAATACCGGGGAAATCTTCCGGGAGTTTGTTAGGAATCATTTCCTTGAGCACGCCAGCGGTTTCCTCGAACCACGGCATCAACCGCGAATCTTTCCACCACGCATCCTTGGAAAAGTTTCCCACAGCACTAAACAGTAATACCAACAAGCTAACAATCAAGCCACCCCGCAGAATACCAAAGGCTCCACCCAACAAGTAATCCACCCCGCCAAGCCCCACGGAAGATACCGCAGCGCTCAACAAGTGATTAATGATCGAGCCAACAATCAGTACCCCAAGGAAGATGACCACAAAGGCAATGACTACCTGCCCAATCTTGCCCTGCACTGCAAACGGCACATGTACCGCTAGGTCATTGTAGTACAGAAAGGCAAACGCCAACGCTGCCAGCCAAGTTACTAGGGAAAGGGCTTCCCTGACAAACCCGCGAACCAGACCAATAATGGCTGACAAGACAATCAGGACAATAATACTGAGATCCAGAATATCTGCTGTCATGGATTACTTGCTGCTGGTTACGAAGCTACTCTGGATGGCTTGATTCTGCGTATAGCGTGCTTTCATCTTCGCCTGCGCCGCATCAGCCGCAGCGCGGTCGGCAAAACCACCCACATTCACCCGATAGATAGCCTTGCCACTTACTGTCGCAGGCACTACCGCAACATCATAACCATCAGCCTTGAGGGGAGCAGCAACCCCATCAGCACTAGCTTTGTCGGAACTCGCCATAACCTGAACCACAAAACCGCCAGCACCTGCATTCGCTAATGCTACAGACTTGGCAGCCGCCGCTTTCTCGGCAGCCGCTTTAGCCTCCGCCGCAGCTTTATCTTCAGCCGCTTTCTTAGCAGCCGCTACTTTGGCAGCAGCAGCCTTGGCGCTATCTTCTGAAGTGGCTCTAGGCACTGGCTTTTCATTTACCAGCACGACTCTGGAGCTTGTTTTCTTTTCAACAGGTGCTGCGTCTTTGGTTGACACTTTATCTTGCTGGGAAGCAGAAGAAGCCGCACTGCTTTTGCTTTCAGTCGCTGGAGCCTGCGTAGCAACCTGTTGTGCCTGATCTGCACTATCAGTGCCAGATTTAGTATTGCTGGCCGTTGCATCACCAGTACCCATACTACCTTTGCCATCTTTCACTTTGCCGTCAGTATCAACCAGATCACGAACTTCACCGCCCGCACCAACAGGGCGCACATCAAAGCCAGTAGTATTGGCAACCGTTTCCGGCAGCTTCACCTCAACCCCAGGAATCAGACTATTGCCCGTTGCAGCCTGACCTGCGTCAGTAGCACCTTGTTGCTGTTGAGCAACATCAATACCTGCCGCTTGCTGGGCTGCTGCATTCGGGTCATCACCCACAATGCTTGGCTTCTGCCCATCGTCACCCACACCGGGGAAACCCAAAATAGGCTTGGTCTCGCCAGCCTGATTCATCGCCATGTCTTGTTGGCCGTCACGGTTTTTGCCTTTCAGCAACCATGCCAACAGTAACGCAGCAACCAGTACTAGCACTACCGCGCCAATCATACGTTTGGTTGTGGCCTTATTATCCATGTGATTCACTGCTCCTTTAAATATGACACTCAAAAACTATTGATTCGCGCTGTTTACTGACTCAGCCCCGTTATGGAACGAAAACTTCCAGCATACCGGATACTACCAGAAAAGAACCGAATGCAACTACTCTGTCCTGTTTTTCTGCGCTTAAGTAGACAGCACTCCACGCAGCTTGAAAATCAGGGTGGATATGGACAGGCACCTGCACATGACACGCTTGTATTTTCTCCACAAGCACGTCGCAACTCGCAGCCCGACTCCCCGACAAGGGAACCAAATGCCACTCATCCACCTGAGTTGCCATTATTTCCAGCACCCCGGCAATATCCTTATCTGCAAGTATAGAAAAAATTGCAAATGTTTTGCCTGCAACGGGATTTTTTTTCAACCATAATGCCAATTCTTTTGCGGCATGGGGATTATGAGCAACATCAAGGATAACTTCCGGCTGTTTATGCACCCGCTGCATCCGCCCCGTGAGGCTCACAGTGCGCAAGCCTTCAGCAATGGCAGCCGGGCTAACCGGCAGCACCTCTCGCAACTGTTGCAAGGCAGTCACTACGCAAGCCGCATTCTGTTGCTGCACATCCCCCAGCAAAGCAGGCTGCGGCACACCTTCCGCGCTGAAATCCTGACCGTACTGCAACAAACGAGCACCAATACGAGCCGCTTCGCTAGCAAGAATGGCCGGTGGCTGCGGGTCGCCACTGATCACCGGCTTACCTACCCGCATGATACCTGCCTTTTCGCGCCCGATGGCTTTGCGGGTGCTGCCTAACCAATCCTCATGGTCGATACCAATACTGGTAATAATCGCAACATCAGCATCCCACAGGTTACAAGCATCCAGCCGCCCACCGAGGCCAACCTCCAGCACAATCACATCCACCTTGGCTTGCAGGAAACACCACACTGCCGCCAAAGTACCAAACTCAAAATAGGTCAGATCAATGCCGTCACGCGCCTTGTCAATCGCCGCAAATGCCTGACAAATCATCGCATCACTGGCAGGTTCAGCATCAATGGCAATGCGTTCGTTGTAACGCAGCAAATGTGGCGAGGTATAGGTTCCCACCCGATAACCCTGCAAGGTCAGAATCCGGGTGAGCATGGCGCAGGTAGAACCCTTGCCATTAGTCCCGCCCACCGTCATGACCGGAACCGGCAACTGGAGCAAATCCATCCGCTCCGCCACGGTACGGATGCGCTCCAACCCCAGCTTGATACTGAGCAGGAACTGATATTCCTGCCAGCGCAGCCAGTCATCCAGCGTTTTCAAGCAGCATCCGGCACAGCAGTATGCTGAATAGGGCTAGGCTTATGCTGCATAATGGACACCAGATCCGCGACGGTTTCGCGCATATCCGTGCGGTGCACAATCATATCAATCGCGCCTTTTTCTTGCAGGAATTCACTGCGCTGGAAACCTTCTGGCAGTTTCTCACGCACGGTCTGCTCAATGACTCGCGGGCCAGCGAAACCGATCAGTGCCTTGGGTTCACCGATATGAATATCGCCCAACATCGCAAAACTTGCCGAAACCCCGCCCATCGTCGGGTCAGTCAGCACCGAAATAAATGGCAAGCCCTTATCACTCAAACGGGTCAACACCGCGCTGGTCTTGGACATTTGCATCAACGAGAACAAAGCTTCCTGCATCCGCGCCCCACCACTCGCCGCAAAGCAAATGAAAGGAATCTTGTTGAGCATGGCCGCTTCCGCACCGCGCACAAAACGTTCCCCAACCACTGAGCCCATCGAGCCACCCATGAAACGAAAATCAAACGCCGCCGCCACCAAGGGCACACCCAAGACAGCGCCTTTCATCACGATCAGCGCATCTTTTTCGCCCGTGTCTTTTTGCGCGGCCGCCAAACGGTCTTTGTATTTTTTGGTATCGCGGAATTTCAGCATATCGGTCGGGGCAACATTCGCACCGATTTCCTCACGGTCGTCAGCATCCAGAAACACATCCAGCCGTCGCCGCCCGGACAGGCGCATGTGGTGGTTGCACTTGGGGCAAACGTCCAAATTGCGTTCCAGCTCCGCCCGGTACAGCACAGCCTGACAAGCGGGGCATTGGTGCCACAAGCCTTCCGGGATAGATTTTTTTTCGGTATTGCTCGCATCGGTGCGGATGCGGGATGGCAGACGCAGTTTTTCAAACCAGCTCATTTTGTGTGTTTACCCCTAGCGTATTCAGGCATCCATTGCAGTGCGCATGGAAGTCAGCAACTCACTGATGTTGTTCATGATAGCAGCATGATCATCCAGTGTCGCTTCGATCAATTTGATAACGGCACTACCCACCACCACCGCATCAGCCGTTTTGGCGACAGCCGCAGCCGTCGCAGCATCCTTGATGCCGAAACCAACGCCCAATGGCAGGTCGGTATGCGTGCGGATTTTGGCGATATGGCTGGCCACTTGCCCAACATCCAGCGTGCTCGCACCCGTCACACCTTTCAGTGAAACGTAGTAAATGAAACCACCGCCTGCTTGCGCCACTGTAGCAATACGGCGTTCTGGCGTAGTGGGTGACAACAGGAAAATCGGGTCAATACCGTGTTCACGGAACAACGGCAGCACACCCATGCCCTCTTCCGGCGGCAAATCCACGGTCAGCGCACCATCGACACCAGCAGCTTCCGCAGCCTTAGCGAACTCGGCGTAACCCATGATTTCGATCGGGTTCAAGTACCCCATCAGTACCACGGGCGTGGTCTGGTTGGTCTTGCGGAATTTAGCCACCATGCCGAGAATATCGTGCAGGCTAACGTTATGTTTCAACGCACGTTCGTGCGCTTGCTGGATAGTGGGGCCATCCGCCATTGGGTCGGAAAACGGCACGCCAAGTTCAATGATATTGGCTCCGGCCTCGACCATGCGGTGCATGAGTGGCACGGTGAGCGACGGGTGCGGATCGCCAGCGGTAACGTAGGGGATCAATGCGGTTTTGCCCTGTGCTTTCAAGGCGGCGAAACAAGCGGCGATGCGACTCATAGCGTCATCCCCTCTAGACGTGCAATGGTGTTGATGTCTTTGTCCCCGCGCCCGGATAGATTAATGATGATACTTTGGTCTTTACTCATGGTCGGCGCAAGTTTCATCGCGTAAGCCAGCGCATGGCTGCTTTCTAACGCGGGAATAATGCCTTCGATACGGGTCAGGGCGTGGAAACCTTGCATGGCTTCGGCATCCGTCACGGAAACGTAATTGGCACGACCGATGTCTTTCAACCAAGCGTGTTCGGGGCCTACACCGGGGTAATCCAAACCCGCAGAAATGGAATGGGTTTCAATGATTTGCCCGTTGGTATCTTCCATTAAATAAGTACGATTGCCGTGCAAAACACCGGGCTTGCCTGCACACAGTGGCGCTGCGTGTTTGCCAGTGTCGATGCCATCACCACCAGCCTCTACGCCATAAATCGCCACCGATTCATCCGCAAGGAAGGGGTGGAACAAACCAATGGCGTTAGAACCACCGCCGACGCAAGCCACCAGCGCATCCGGCAAACGACCTTCCTGTTCCAGAATCTGTTCGCGGGCTTCACGACCGATCACCGATTGGAAATCGCGTACCATTGCAGGGTATGGGTGAGGGCCTGCCACCGTGCCGATGATATAGAACGTGTCATCGACATTCGTTACCCAGTCACGCATCGCTTCGTTGAGCGCGTCTTTGAGGGTTTTCGAGCCGGACGTTACTGGCACAACGGTTGCACCCAGCAATTTCATGCGGAATACATTGGGGGCTTGGCGTTGCACGTCTTCTGCGCCCATGTACACGATGCATTCCAAACCGAGGCGGGCGGCGATGGTGGCGGAAGCAACCCCGTGCTGGCCTGCGCCGGTTTCAGCGATGATGCGCGTCTTGCCCATGAATTTGGCGAGCAGCGCTTGACCGATGGTGTTGTTGATCTTGTGTGCGCCGGTGTGGTTCAGGTCTTCGCGCTTGAGGTAGATTTTTGCACCGCCAAGTTCGCGCGTCCAGCGTTCCGCCAGATACAGCGGGCTGGGGCGACCGACATAATATTTGAGGTCACGGTCGAATTCGGCCTGGAAAGCAGGGTCGTTTTTGAGCTTTTCGTAGGCTTGTTCGAGTTCGTAGATCGGCTCCATCAGCGTTTCTGCGACGAAACGCCCGCCGTATGCGCCAAAATGCCCGGCTTTATCCGGCATGGCGTTCCAGTTGTATTCGCTGAATTTCACGTTACCGCGCTCCTACGTCGAAGATCGTAAAAACCGGGTAAGTTATCATAAGCGGCAAAACCTAGCTATGTCGCGATTGGGTTATCTGCCGTACAACTGGCGCATTATGTTATTGTTGACGTTTAGCTGACTGAGGGAATACACCATGTTACGCAAACTAACCATCCCCCTCTTGCTTACCACGCTTTCCATGCTGTTATGGACAAGCGCCGTCGCCGCTGATACTTACGTGGCAGAAAAAGCTGACAAGATCACGATTGGTACGGGTGTCAGAGTACGCGCCACGCCCGCTACCAGCGCTGCCGAAACAGGCAAGCTCTCGCTGGGGACAAATTTCACCGCCACCCAACGCACCGCGACCAAGGCCAAAATCGGCAGTCAGTCTGACTATTGGTATCGGCTAGACACGCCGCCCAAGGGTTGGGTATTCGGCGGATTGTTACGCAATTTCGACTCTGCCAAAGCTGATGCTGCCCGCCTTACCCTGATACGTGAAAAACTGGGCGCGGCAGACAAAGTATACGGCGGCCTCTATGGCAGCGACCACGAAAACCAGTCGCCACTAGACTTTGCTGATGCTGTGGAAGTCAGCCAGTTTGCAAACCGCGCCGCAGCCGCCAGCAAGAATCCCGAAGTCCAGGGTGAACTGGAACTGGCCTACTGGCGGGCGGTGCAAATTTCGCTCTTCAAAATCCCACCAGATAAGGCTAGCAAAGCCCCTTACGCCGCATGGCTAAAACAGCTCGGCAAGCATGTGTTTTACACGGAGCCAAGCGCTGAATACCTCGTCAACCCGCGCAATTACTGGAAACTCGCCGACCGCCACAAACGGGATGCCAGCGGCGATGCCATTGCGTGGCAAGCAGCCAATGCGTTTGTCGGGGGTGAATGCGAAGGTTTCATCAGTTGCATGTCGGGGCGCAGCCAGATGATGGAAGGCGAATACCTCAAGCGTTACCCCAAGGGCAAGCATGTCGAAACGGCTTTGCAGCACGTCAACGACAGCTTGGCCTACATCAGGAAAGAGTGGAAAAACCAGCCGGACGAAATCACTGACGTGGATTTGAAAGAATGGCAAACCATTCTCGCACCGTTAGCGGATTCCAAAGCAGCAAGAGAGGCTAGCCAACAGTTGAAGGCATTGCAGGCATTGCTCAAATAAGCGGCTAACTATTATGGCAACAACCAGTTTTCCACCACCAAGCCCGGCACACGTTTAAACTCATCAGTATTATCAGTCACAGCAACTAATCCCAAATGCAGAGCGTGGGCAGCGATCAACAAATCATTAGAGCCGATAATTTGTCCTGTCCCCTCAAGGTAGGCGCGGATGTCTGCATAGGCATGATCTGCTGGGGCATCAAACGGCAGTATGTCGATGGTGGAAAGTATTTGCTCCACCCACGCGCTCAGAATCGGGGAATTACGTTTTTTGCCCCAAAACGCAACTCAGCGGCGACCACAATACTGGTACAAACCGTATTCTCACCAACACGCTGCAAATGTTGGTAAACGTTGCCTTGAGGTTCGCGGAACAGATTGGAAATGATATTGGTGTCGAGCAGGTAGCGATAATTTGTCATTTTTTAAAATACCACATCATCCAACGGTGGTAGATTATCTATGTCGGGAAAATCCACATCTGATGGTACGCAGGCAGCTAGAAAAGCGAGCAATGAGGGGCGTTGCAAGGCTTCGATGATCAAACGATTACCTTCACGGCGAATAATCGCCTCATTCCCTGCCAATTCAAATTCACGAGGAATGTGGATGGCTTGATTACGCCCGTTACGAAACAGGCGGACGTGACGTTCAGCTTGCATGTTGACCTCCTAGTTTAGCATATACTTGACATCCTCCCCTCCCTGAAGGAAGGGGATTCCTACTGCATTCAGCTAGATAGCTGACTGACTTCGGCGAGTTCCTGCTTCATCGAGAGGCGTAATGCCCCATCTCCACAGGCTAACAAGCGGTGTCCCCGCTCTTTGACATTGATCGCGCCGACCACATCGGCGTTATTTTCGTAGCCACATTCCACACACGCAAACACCGCTTGGCTCTGGCGGTTATCCGCCGACACATGCCCGCAACCGGGGCAGGTTTGGCTGGTGTACTGCGGCGGCACCGCAAACAGCATTCCGCCCTTCCATGCCGTCTTGTAGTCCAACTGCCGCCGGAATTCCCCCCACCCTTGGTCAAGGATGGCTTTGTTTAAGCCCGACTTTGCCGCTACGTTCTTGCCGGGGTTTTCTACCGTGCCTGCCGCTGATTGGCTCATATTGCGTACCTGCAAGTCTTCGACGAACACTACCGCGTGGTTTTGGCTGAGCGTGGTCGTCGCTTTGTGCAAGAAATCGCGGCGGGTATGGGCGATTTGCGCGTGAAGTTTTTGGACGCGGGCTTTCGCCTTTTTCCAATTGTTGCTGAACTTTTGTTTATGCGCCATGCGCCGTTGGTATTTGGCAAGCTTGGCTTGTGTTGTCTTGAAGCTGTTGAGCGGGGCAATGTAGCTGCCATCCGAGAACGTGGCAAAACGGGCGATGCCCAAGTCGATGCCGATGCTCGTGGTGGCGGTGGGTGTTGGCTGCTCCACTTCCCGTTGGGTTTGGATGCTGACAAACCATTTACCGCCCTTGCCGGACACGGTGACATTGCGTAATTCACCCAACACCTCGCGGCTGTTACGGTAGCGTATCCAGCCTAGTTTGGGCAGAAAAAGGCGGTTGTTGGCTGGGTCGAGCTTAATTTGTTTGGGGTCGGGGTAGCGGAAACGGTCACCGTTGCCCTTACGTTTGAAGCGAGGAAAATCGGCACGTTTGGCAAAGAAGTTTTGGTAGGCCTTGTCCAAGTCCTTCAGGGCGTGCTGCAACGCCTGTGAGGGGGAATCTTTTAGCCACGCCTGCCCCGCTTCGCGTTTCCAAACGGGCAGCTTGGCTGCCATGGCCACGTAACCGATGAACTTTTCACCCGCTGCATGGTTGGCTTGTTGCAACGCTAACGCCTTGTTGTAAACAAAGCGGCACGATCCCGCGTAGCGGCGTAGGTTGCGCTGTTGCTCGCCGGTGGGCTTCAGTTCGTATTTAAAGGCTTGGCGTCGTTGCATGAGATGAAGGATAGGTTAAAATCTCTGCCTTGTGTGCCTGAATCCACCGTAAATGCGGGTTTCAGCCGACAAACGGAAGAGGCGCAGCGATGCTGCCCTCGCTCTGCATCCTCGCCCTGAAGGACGAGGTTTTACGCGAAAGATGGATAAACCTATGCTAGGGCAACGAGAGAGAGGATGCAAATGGCGTATAGCCTTCTACTTGCCGAGACAGACGCACCAAGCATAGAATGTTTTCTTGGCTTTGCCAAACTGTTCGATAGATGCCCAGTTATCTGTACCACAAATCACTGCACATGCCCGATAACAATTCAAGCAAAGCCTGTTAGTAACAAAAATTATGGGCTAGAATGCCGTCTGAGTCGTGTTTTACAGTGTAGTGATTATATTTTGCCCATGAAAATAAAGAAATTTGCCAAGCAATTCGGTGCGTCGATTGCTTTGCTAAGTGTGTCGGTCTGTAGTTTTGCAGGCTCGTGCGATCAACAACAGGTAAGCGTCCTGCATCAAAAAGCCTACGTTTACAATGAAGCCATTACCAACTCCGCCATCAAATACCGGGTCAACCCCGCCCTGATCAAAGCCGTGATTACCGCTGAAAGCTGCTTCCGCAATGAGGCCAAATCCAACAAAGGCGCGGGTGGTTTGATGCAACTCATCCCGGCTACCGCGAAACGCTTTGGGGTGAATGATCGCTTCGACCCTGCCGAAAACATTGACGGTGGCACGCGTTATTTACGTTGGTTGCTCAACCGTTACAATGGCAGCCTGCCTCATGCTATCGCCGCCTACAATGCGGGTGAAGGGCGCGTTGACCGTTACGGCGCGAATGTCCCGATTCAGGAAACGGCTGTCTACACCCGCCGCGTATTGAATGCTTACGGCAAATTGGCGAGCAACGGGCGTAATCCTGTAAAACGGCAAGCCGTAAAACCTAAACCCATACCTGTAGCCCCTCCTGTCAAGCCTAAACCAGCAAAAAAAGATGATCGCTGGAAATGGGATGAATTTTCGTGATTTCACCCCTCCTCCAATACCAAACATTGGAGGAGATTTCCTGCGACAAGCCGACCGGCATTCGCAACAACATCCGCATTACCCACACCTCAAATTCTGCAATCAGCTAAATCCACTTGGGCACTGACTTACGTACTGCTTGATGAAAGCGCCTTTTTCTACAGGATTGCTACTGGAGATCGTGAGCCTGATCTTCTCTATGCTAGTATTTAGGTACTTGTTTTAGTGGAGAAGTATAAATGTTGCAGGATCAGGGTGAACTCTACGTCTTGCTGGAAAAAATCCAGCGAGGCGATCAGGCAGCGCTGGGGGTATTTTACAATGCAACCGTCAGGCGCGTATTTGCCGTCGCCCTCAAAGTGACTGCCAATAAGGAACTGGCGGAAGAAATCGTCAGCGATGTATTCATGCAAGCGTGGCATAACGCATCCAGCTACAGCGCCGAACGCGCCACCCCACTGGGCTGGTTGTTGATGATGGCGCATAGCCGCTCCATCGACGCTGTGCGCAAGGAAGGCAGCGCCACCCGCAACCAAATACCGCTGGAAGACGATTACGATGTGGCCGACACCGCCACGCTTGACCCGCTTTCTAACACACTGGGTGTGGAACAGGGCAACGAATTGGCAGAAGCCTTGAAACTACTGGATGGACAGCAACGTCAAATGATTGCATTAGCGTTCTACCGTGGCATGAGCCACCAGGAAATCGCCGAATACACCGGCGAGCCATTGGGTACGGTGAAGACTCTCCTGCGCCGCGCCCAAAGCATTTTGCGTGCAGCACTGACAAAAACTGACCTCGTAGAAGGGGGATATTATGGCAAATCATGAAAATACAAGCGTCGCCCCGCCTGTGCTGGACGAAGACATCCTGCTGCTATTGGCAGAGAATCAGGAGGAAGTGGAGCTTCCGCCGGAGTTAAATGCACGGATGCGCAATAACATCCTCAGCAACATTGCGCAGGAAGAAGCGGGTATTTTACCGGGTTTCACCACCGTCCGCGCCAATGAAGGCGAATGGTTTGAAGCCATGCCCGGTGCGCAAATCAAGATTTTGCATCGGGAAGGCGATTCCGGCCTGCTGACCTATTTGGCAAAACTGTCGCCCGGTTTTGAAATGCCCGGCCACCCGCACCCCTTCGATGAGGAATGCATCATGCTGGAAGGCGAATTGTGGTTCGGCGATTTACACCTGAAAGCCGGTGATTACCACTTTGCCTCCAAAGGCGTGCATCACGGCAGGCTGAAAACAGAAACCGGCGCGTTGGCCTTTTTGAAAGGTGCGTTACCCGCTTAAGGAGAGATGCAAGTTGAAAACAGGGTTTGCCATTATAGTCGTTTTCATCTTGCTGACTGCTGTCGGGTGCAGCACCTTGAAATCCACCGATGTGTTGAATTTTGTCCTGCCAACCGACGGCTATACGCTTAAACACGCCACCTACGCCAGCGGTGAACGCCATGATATGGATATTTACCTTCCCAAAGCGGCGACAGACAAGCCACCGATTGTGTTTGTCTTCGGCGGGGCATGGCGGGAAGGCGACAAGGCCGATTTTGCCTTTGTTGCGCAAGCACTGACCGGGTTGGGCTATCCTGTCATTATCCCCAATTACCGCCTGTATCCGCAGGTGCGTTTCCCCGCTTTCATTGACGATGTGGCGGATGCTATCCGCTATACTGAAGTGAATGCCCAACGTTTGCTGGGCAAGCCGTTGCAGCGTTATATCCTGATGGGACATTCTTCCGGCGCACACACGGCAGCGCTATTGGCAACGGATACACACTACGTGCAGGAACGTGGCGTTACTGCACGCTTGGCAGGTTTGATTGCACTGGCGGGGCCTTACGATTTGCCGCTGGATGACCCGGAAGTGATCCCTGTTTTCCCCAAGGCTGACCCGCAAGTGGTGAAGCCGGTGAGGAATGTTCACCCCGGTATGCCGCCGGTATTGTTACTGCATGGCGAAGCGGATACCCGTGTACGCCCGCTGCATACCCGCCGCTTTGCCACAGCCTTGCAACAAGCGGGCGTGCCGGTGCAGGTGAAACTGTATCCCGGTGTCGATCATGTGCAGATTATTGGCAGTCTGGCAGCGCCGTTGCGGTTGCTTAGCCCTAGCTACGGCGATGTTCAGCAATTTCTGACAAGCATCCCGTAAACCCTCTTTAGGCAACAGGAGAAAACAAATGATATTCAAACAACTTTTCGAGCAAGACTCCAGCACTTACACCTACCTGCTGGCCTGTGAACACACGGGCGAGTGCGTGCTGATTGACCCGGTGATCGACACGGTGGAGCGCGACTTGGCGGTATTGCAGGAGCTAGGGTTGAAGCTGACCTATACGCTGGAAACCCATATGCACGCCGACCACTTGACCGGTGCGCGTAAACTGCGGGCTTACACTGGCAGTAAAATCGTGGTTCCAGCGATGGACAAACTCGCTTGCGCCGACTTGGGTGTTGAGGAAAACCGCGTGTTCCGGGTGGGTCAGCTTGAGTTGCACCCGCTGTTTACACCGGGGCACACGGGTCATCACCATGCCTACCTGCTGGATAACGGGATGCAAAAAGTCCTGTTTTCAGGCGATGCGCTGTTGATTGAAGCCTGCGGACGTACCGATTTCCAGTCAGGCGACCCCGCCACACTGTACCAAAGCATTACCGAGAAATTCTTTACCTTGCCCAATGAAACGCTGGTTTACCCGGCGCATGACTACGAAGGCAGACAAATCACCACCATCGGACAGGAAAAAAACCGCAACCCACGCTTGGGTAACAACACCTCGCAGGAAGCATTTATCGCCATCATGAACGGGCTGAATCTGCCCTACCCCCGCAAGATTGATTTCGCCGTGCCGGGTAATGAAGCGTGCGGTGAATGCCCAAGCGATGTACCGGAGCAGTATCGCGGCCCTTGCGAGATTACGCAGTTACCGCAAGAACTGAGTCGACCGGGAAAAGCGGGCGATCAGGGCTGAGGTTAAAACCATCTCCTTATACACAAGTCCCAAGCTGATGTAAGATAAGCAATTTTCACCTATGAACTGGTCATCTAGCGAACTCACCGATCTTGATTTGGGAGACAAGCGCCTCGAAACACGCGCCGCCCATATTCTCAATGCCATGCTGAAAGCGCCCCAATCCAGCCTCCCCAAGGCTTGCCAGAGTTGGTCAAGTACCTTGGCGACGTACCGTTTCTTCTGGAATGAGGCGGTGAGCCATGATGCTTTGATGGCATCCCACTTTGAAGCGACAGAGTGCCGAATCCGTCAACAAGACTCGAAGATTATCCTGTGCATTCAAGACACCACCGAATTGGACTTCAATGGACAGGAAACCGAGGGCTTGGGGCGGTTATCCTACGATAAGCAACGCGGGATGTACCTGCATCCGACCTTGTGTATCACCCGGAACGCCTGCCGTTGGGCATCACCGATACGTGGATGTGGTCACGGGGCTTGAGCAAAGCCGCCGACCAAGCGAACCCCAGCATCAAAGAAAGCCGTCGCTGGATCGAAGGGTATGAACGGGTAGCCGAACTGGCGGCACGCTGCCCCGGACACCGGCTCATCTATACGGGCGACCGTGAAAGCGACTTTTACGACTTGCTCAAACGGGCACAAGCCTTGGATTACCCGGCTGACCTGCTGATACGGGCGCAACATAACCGTGCCTTAGGAGATGACCTCAAACTGTGGGATGCCATTGAGCAACAACAGGCGTTGACCCGCATCACCTTTACCAAACCGCGCAAGCAGGGTGAAAAAGCCCGCAAAGTGGTACAGGAAATCAAGGTGTTACGTTATACCCTGCGTCCCAAGAGCAAGCACCCGATGCTATTGACCTTGGTTCAAGCCAAAGAAATCAACCCACCCGCCGGAAAATCGCCCCTCATTTGGCGTTTAGTCACCAACCGTTGTGTAGAGACCGCCGATGCCGCTTGTGAACTCATCGACTGGTATCGGGCGCGTTGGGAAATCGAAATGTTTTTTGATGTCCTGAAAGTTGGCTGTCGCGTCGAAAAACTGCAACTGGACACTAAAGAGCGCATCGAAAAAGCCCTCGCGCTCTACATCATGGTGGCCTGGCGGATTATGTTTCTGATGCGGTTGGGGCGTACCTGCCCAGAACTTCCGGCTGAGCTGGTGTTTGACCCGCTGGAATGGAAAGTATCCTTCCGGCTCGGCAAAAAAGCACTGCCCGATGGCATACCTACCCTCAATCAAGTGATCCGCAATCTGGCAGAACTGGGGGGCTTTCTGGGCAGAAAATGCGATGGCGAACCGGGAGCTAAAAGTATCTGGTTGGGCTACTCAAGGGTGCTGGACTGTATTTATGGGATTCAGATGGCTAGTGAATTGGGGGAAGGACTGATTTGTGTATAAAGAGATGGGTTAAAACCCGTCAATCATCCCAGACTGAAAACTCGTTGGGGGTGACAGGGTGACGCAGATAGCCAGCACGTTGTTTTTCAACCAGCTTGCGCTGGTGATAAAGGGCAATCGCCATCCGCAGCACTTCACGGGTGAAGGCCGAGCGATTCATCAGATTCATGCTGAAGATGCCCCGTGATGCGTTGAAAGATTTTGCTAGAATGCAGGAACATTGATAGAAAAAGGATGGAACACCCATGCTGTCAAACTCCATACACGTAGAATATCCCGCCCATTTCCCCGATGCCTTGCAAACGACACCGGAAGCATTCGCACAGGAAGCCCGCATGGCAATGGCCATCAAGCTGTTTGAAATGAAGCGTCTGTCATCTGGCATGGCAGCTCAACTTGCAGGTATCGAACGGGTCACTTTCCTGCTAAACCTGCACCGCTATGGCGTGCCGATGCTGGATTTGCCGATGGATGAGCTGGAGGCAGATATTGCCAATACTTAATCAAATCAAAAAGGGCTTCATATTATGAAAATAGAGATTGGAGAGTCACTGATTTTGTCATGGCTCAGACACGAAAAAAAGTGCCAACTTGTACAAATGAATTGGAAACCATCAGTTGAATCGTGGGAGTTGATGAATGAAAGTGTCATCGAGCAAATAATGCGCGACTCTGATGATTACTTCAAGCATGAATATGATTATAAAATATATAAGAAAAATACATCACTCAGCCAATTGATTAAGCAAGCAGAAATTGATGTTATTGGTATTTCATATACAGGTGGGCTTAGGAATATTTATGCTGTAGATATTGCCTTTCATGAGTACGGGCTTAATTATGGTTCTAAAGATGAAACCATCATGAAAATAGTTAAGAAACTATTAAGAGCAGCGATGTGTATTTATGGTTACTTCGATTGCTCCGAAGGTGATATAGTTTTTTCATCCCCAAAAGTAAATAACAATATAATTGAAACTCTTGATGTCTGTTTAATTCAGGTTGAAAAAATTCTCAGAAAAAACAAGCTTAATTTCAACATCAAGTTAATTGCAAATAATTCTTTTAATAAAGAAATACTTCAACCTGTTCTCGATGCCACATCCTCTATCGCAGATACTTCAGAGTTATTCATGCGTAGTATACAAATGTATAAAATGTTTTCAGAAAACAATGATTCCAGTAAACTTTCAACAAAAATCAGCATTAAAAACAATGATGCACTGCAAAATAAAACAAAAATTGGCGAGTGGGTGCGAAAAAACTTAACACAGATGTTTGAAGAAAATAAAATATCAGTAGAAGAAGTTGAGTTAATGGAATCAATCGAATATTCTAAAAAGATATTCGGCATCCAAATGCCTTTATTAAAAAAGAAGCTGTCGATTGATGAGGGAAAACCTTCAAGATATTGGGCCAAACCTATTATTAAGGCATATGATGCTGAATACTTCATATGTTCTGAGTGGTATGAAAAAACAAACAAAAGCCATTTTGAAAAATGGGCTTTGCTAAAAAATCAACCAACTCATTAACCTATTGATGCATATACTATAATCTTTCTTTTAATTTAATACATGCTTATTATGACTAATGCCATCCAACAACTGATCACCCAAGGCGAAAATGCCCAGCTTGAATTCAAGTCGGCTGACGTTCGCCCCGACTCTGTGGCACGGGAAATCGTGGCCTTTGCCAACACCTTGGGCGGAACGTTGCTGATCGGCGTCGAGGATGATGGGGTGATTTCAGGCATTCGTGAGGATAATCTGGACACATGGATTGCCAATATCAGTCGTAACAACATCATTCCAGCGTTGAGTCTAGACGTTACACACGTCACTATTGAAGGGAAAACCGTGTGTGTTGTGACCATTCCCAAGGGCAAAGACAAGCCCTATCAAACACTGGATGGCAAGTATTGGCTGCGAATCGGCTCAACCAACCGCACCGCAACCAAAGAGGAATTGAGTCGCCTGTTTCAGCAAGCGGGATTAGTGCATTTCGATACAGCCCCTGTTGCTGATACGGGCATTGAAGGCATCGACTTCCGGTTGGTTGATCATTACTACCGCACCTACTACGACACCGCTTTCATCGACCTGCCAGACGATGAACAGCAAAGCCTGCTGCTGAATGCCGACATTCTGACCGAACTCGAAGGTAAACAGGTGGCAACGGTGGGTGGCTTGCTGATGTTCGGCAAACAACCCCAACGCCGCCTGCCTCACAGTTCCATCATGTTTGCAGTTTTCAAAGGTAATGACATTACAGATGATCTTGTGGACAAGAAGGAAATACTGGGAACACTGCCCGAACTGATTGACAAGACCGTAGCCTTACTCCAGCTTTTCCTGCCAAACCCATCCGTCATTGAAGGCACTCGCCGCAGTGAAACCGTGCTGGTTCCGCTCAAAGTCTTGCGTGAGGCGATGGTGAACGCTGTTGCCCACCGCGATTACTCCCTCAGCCAGCGCAAAATACAGGTGCATGTCTACAGTAACAGGATTGAAATCACATCCCCCGGTAAGCTCGCTAATACCCTGACACTGACGAAAATCCGCTACGGAAACTCCGCCCCGCGCAATATCTTCCTGATGAAATACCTCGATAACCTACGCTACTTCGACGGTTTGGGCAGGGGAATTCCCATGATGCTGAAGTTAATGCAGGAACGGATTACGTTTGAGGAAATTGGCGAATTGTTCCGCGTAACATTACGCTTTTCCTGAATAGATAAGCGTTTTTTAGACTCCTCACGACCACAGAAGCTTGGTATTAAACGCCCGCTCCACAAACCACATGCCCGCCAACACCACGGTAATACTCGCCGCCCCGTTCAACACGCCCACCCGGTAAAAGCGAGTCGGGCGCAACAGGTAAGCCAGCGGGAACACCAGTAACACCAGCAGCAATTGCCCCAGTTCCACCCCGATATTGAAGCCGAACAGCGCTTCCGCCATTGCTCCGGCAGGCATTTGCAGATCCCTCAGCACACTGGCAAAACCAAAACCGTGCAGCAACCCGAACACAAACGCCAGCTTCCAGTGGTCATGGGTAATGATGGGGTACAGGATATTCACCGCCACCACAATGATCGACAGCGCAATCGCCGCTTCCACCAAGCGCGAGGGCAAATCCACCACCCCCAACACTGCCAGCGACAAGGTAATGGAATGCGCCACCGTGAACGCCGTAATCACCTTCAGCAGGTTCATCAAAGCCGGGCGGAACGATTCCACCTGTTCCCATTGGCGCTGTTTCAACACCAGCACCGCAGGCAGGATCAGCATGGAAATGAACAGCAAATGGTCGAACCCTATCAAGATGTGATAGACCCCTTCACGGATATACGTCAGCAAAACCGACAACCAACCACTGTTTTGCACAGTCAATTCCTGCGTGGGGTGGTCGGTGGAAAAAATGTAGGAAGCCGCCCCCGAATCTGCCCGCTGATCCAGCAGGATACCCCGGTGCGTCGGGTCAATATCAAACAGCAGGCTGTATTCCACCTGCAAGGCTCCACTGGCAGTAGCCGGGCAACCCGCGTTCATCATTACCACCGCATAACCGCCGTCGGTATGGGTTTCGGTTTGCAAACCTGTGGTCTGGGGCTGGCAGGCCGTGCCGCCCTGTTGCAGATGCAAACGGCTGAGGGCGTAAGCATCCAGCGCGGCCTGTTTGCGTTGCAATTCGCCCCACGTAATCTTGCCGTCAGCATCGCTGTCCAGCCCGATAGCCTGTTCCAGATCGCGCAATGCAATATCCCAGCGCAAGCCGGTCTTACCATCCGGCTGATCCTGCAAAAACAGGTAGCTGTCGCTGGGTTTGTGGGCGAAAGCCGCCAGTGGCAATAGCAACAGGCAGATTCCCCAGAAGTAATAGAGGTGGTGTTTCATCATCATGTTGCTGCTCCAAAGGTACGTGCATACAAGGCTTCATCCTCTGCGTGCAGCGTACTACCGCGCAGCTTGGCAGCTTGGTAGCGGGCTTCGAGCAGGGCTTGGTAGCGGGCGGTTTCAGCCGTTTGCCGAGCATCGCGGCTGGCAATGGCGAGGCGTAACAGCAGCGCATCATCGCTGGTTTTATCTTGCAAGAGCGTAATAACGTCCAACGGGCGTTGTTGGCTGATCAGGAAGTCGCTGTACACCCGCAACAGGTAATTGTCGCGACGTGGTTCGGCTAATGCCGCCTGAAAATGCTGGTCAGCTTCAGGCACTTTACCGATACGGGCAGCCGTTTCGCCCAGCAAGGTGAGTACCCATTGGCGTAATTCCACTTGTTCCTTGCCCAAGGACGGCAATAGCGTGATTTGCAGGGGGTAAGCACGTTCCGCTTCACCGTTCTGGCTCATGACCTGGCTGTAACAGAGGGTCGCAAACCAGGTTGAAGCGTGCGTTGCCAGCGCGGAACAACTGCGACGGGCGGCAGCATATTCCTTATTGACCAACTGAACCGTGGCAAGGGTTAACCATGCTTGGGTCTGGGCAGGATTACGTTTCACCAAATGCTCAAGGTCTTGGGTGGCGGCAACGTATTCGTGGTTATGTTGGCGGATGGTGGCACGCAACAGCAACAATTCATCGGGTGGATCGGTTTGTTGCCACCACGGTTGCAAGAGTGCGGCGGCGTAGCCGTAGTAACGCGGGTCGGACTGTTCGCGCCCGGTTTCGATATAAAGGCGGGAAAGCGCCGCGACTGTCGTCACATCTTGCGGGTTGGCACGCCATTGCGCCCGCAGGCGGCTGATGGGGTCGTTGTTTCCCCGTAGCTGGGTGGGTAACACTTCCAGCACTTCGCTCTCACTGCCCGGAATATGGGGGGCTGCCTGCAACGTGGCAGGCAAGCCCAACAGGAGGGAAAAGCACAGGACAGCGCCGTAACGCCGCCCTGTCAAAGGGGAAACAGATGAGGGTTGTATCTGTTTCGGTTGCATGGTTATTGCCCCGCTGCCCGGTTGATAACCGTTTGCACGGTATCGCCCGTATTGACCGGGATAGGTGTGCCGTCAGCCGCACCAAACACGCTGGTAATGTCTTGTTGCAGACCCACGGGGTCGGTGACATCGGTTGCTTGCGCGGTCATCGAAGCATTGGCGATGGCTTGTACCCGGCTGGCGGAGGTGCTGGTGCTGGTTCCGCCACCGTTATCGGTCGTATTACCACCGCCGCTGCCACCACCGCAAGCGGTTAATAACGTGAGCAACACGGTGCTGGTGGAGAGTTTCCAGTATTGGCTTTTCATGACATGCCTCCCTTAGTTTGTGTTAGGTGAACCAGCCAGAGGCGTGGTCAGGTAAGGAAAGGCTTCACCAAACTGACCCGCGTTTTGCGGTGTGCCGTCGGTGTAAGGAATCGTCCCGCTAGGTGCTTGTTCCGGTGTACACAAACCCAGTGGCAGGTGGCACAGCAAGCCCATCGCAACGCGCAGTTCCGCATCCACCACATCATCACCGGGGCGACGGCCATTGGGGAAACCAGCGGAATCGCCAGCGGCTACGCCAAGGTTGTTCTGGTGAGCTTTCATGGTCGGGGCAATGCCGGTGTTAAGGCGCAGCATTTCTGCGGCTGAACCGTCAGCATTCACGCCTTTCAAGCCTGTCAGGAAAGCGGCCACCAAGTCAGGGCGGCCTTCAACCGTTGGAGCCGTCACGCCAAACAGCGCATTCAGCAGAACCGGCAGGCTGGGGTTAGTGACGTAATTCAGGAATTGTGCAGCGTCATCCTTGGGTTGGCTGGCGTTGAACAGGTTCTTGTCGGGCAGGCCAATGACCACTTCGTTGACCAGTGGCATACCGAGGCGGGAAACCTGCGTCCAAGCGCCGCCGCTGACTTTGGCTTTGAGCTTGTCCGGGGTTGGGTCAAGCACGCTAACCTGTGGCAAGCTGGCGGTTGTCCATGCGCCGAAAATGCCGTTGCTGTTGCCGCCAGTTAAACAGCCGATGGGCACTTCGAGGGCAAAGGTCGTGACGTTTTTATCTGCCAATGCATCTGGTTTGGCATCCGCTGAAGCTGTCGGGTCGAGGTTCACCAAGTCAAAGATTTCCCCGAGGTTGACGGCGAAAGGATCTTTACGTTGCCCAACGAATACCCGCCCATCTTGCGCCCCAGCCGGGCAGCCAGTCAGTTGCACGTTCTGGATGAAGCTGTGGGCGTATTGGTCGTAAGCCTGTGTGCTGAAAGTTTTGTTACCCACATTGTCAAACGGTTTGGCAAAGGTGGTGCTACCGTTGGCAGCGTTAACGGCGGCGTGCTTTTCGCCGGTGCGCCGGTCGCCATTAACCATGGTCAGCTTGTAGGATTCGCGGAAATTCAGGTTGCTGGAATCCGTATCGGTGACCGCGCCAATGTTCTTGAGCGGGACAGGAATGTCTTTGCCACCGATCGACAAGCTAATGCCTTTGCCGTCATTGCCCAGCTCATTAGTGACTTGGAACTGGAAGGTCAGGTCTTCCTTAGCATCGCCCGTGTTGTCGATGTGGATTTCATACAGCGCATCGGGTGACAGGCTGAAATAGTTGGGGCCGCCATACGGGTCTTGCAGCGGGTTGTAGTTGGCAATCAGGGTAACGTAGCCTTCGCGCCCCCCTTCATAGCTGCGGAAAGCGTAGAAGTCAGTGGCATCCACCTTGGGGTTTTCGGTAATGAAAGGTGCTTCGCGGTGGCTGGATGCCTGTACTTGTACGGCGCTGGATACTGCCAGTGTCAGGGTCGCCAGTGCCAGTGTGTGATGTGTTCTCATAGCCATTCTCCAAGAGCAGGGATAATCGGGTGATTAACGTGGTTCGTCTAAACCACTTGCTATGACTTACGGAGAGAGGTTGGAAACTGGATTGGATTTTTATGAAAAAAAGTTAATCTTTACTACGGGTGCGCAGCCAGCCCGTCAAACTGAAGCGTTCGCGACGGGCAGGCAACACTTCATGCCAGAAGCGGGCACTGTCGAACAAGATCCATTGCCCGGCTTCGGGCAATAGGTCGACATATTCGCCGCCTTCTTCACCCGTGGTATACAGGCGCAACTGCCCGCCATCGGCCGTTTGCCAATCCTCATTCAGGTAGAGAATCGCCGTCACAATCCGCGCTGAAGTGCCGCGAAAATTATCCAGATGCGCGCGGTAGAATGCACCCGGCGCATACACGGCAAAATGCGCTTCAAACTCGAACAAGCCCAGATACAGCGCCCGATTCAGGTTTACCCGCACGGCTTCCATGAATGCCTGATAGTCCGCTAATGCCCCCGACTCGGCCTGCTCCAGCCATTGCACTTGATCACCCCGGATGGACTCGTTGACATTCAAACCCTGCCCGCGTCCGATGCCTGCCGCGCGGAACTCCCCAGCCGCCCATTGCGCTTGTGCCTGCTCACGCAAAGCTCGCACCTGAGCAAGCGTCAGCAAGCCCGGCACGACCAACCAGCCACGGTCTGCCAAACCGTCCACGATCGCATCCATCATACCTGCAAGCCCAAACCCCGCGACAAACGCGCCTGACGATGCCGTAAGCCCATGCTTTGCTGGGTAATCCAGTGGCGCAACGCGGGTACACGATCCACCGCCAGCAAGCCCCCTGCCCGTGCATGACCCAAGGGCGCAAAATCATTGGAAAAAATCCGCACCAAGGTGTCCGTGTATTGCACCACCGCTTGGTAATCGGGTTGACGGCGCTGCTCATAATCTGCCAGCAAAGTAGCGTCGCCGGGGTCAGTGCCATGACGCGCCGCTTCCGCCAGCAAATCCGCCAAGGTTGCCACATCGCGCAAACCCAGGTTCAAGCCCTGCCCCGCCACCGGGTGCAGCGCGTGCGAAGAATTGCCGATCACCACCGCACGCCCTGCTACTTCGCGCACCGCTTTCTGCAACACCAAGGGGTAAGTGGCACGTTGCCCGACCCGCACGAATTCGCCTTGCCGATAGCCAAACTCAGCCTGTAACTTGCGCAGGAACGCAGCATCATCCAGCGCCATTGTTGCCGCCACATCCTCATCACGATGTGTCCACACCAATGAATAGCGGCCTTCGGTCAAAGGTAATAAGGCCAATGGGCCATTCGGGGTAAAACGTTCGTAAGCCCGCTGCTGATGAGGTTCGGCGGTGGTGACATTGGCAATCAGTGCCGTCTGGTGATACTCACGGCGGGTGGCTGCAATCCCCAGCATGTCGCGCACTGCCGAATTCGCGCCGTCAGATACCACCAGCAAACGGGTTTGCACGCTATCCACCACGCCATCGCGTTCGATACTTACCTGCACGCTGTCGGCGTCTTGCGTCACCGCAAACACTTTCGCCGGAACGATCAACTCGATGTTGGCGTCTTGCGTCAGTTCTTCGTACAGCAGCTTGCCCAATACCCGGCTTTCCACCACATACCCCAAGGCGGGAACCTTTTCTTGCGTCGCTTCCAGCCGGGTTGCGCCGAAATGTCCCCGGTCAGAAATGTGGATGTGCTGGATGCTTTCTACCCCGGCACGCAGCTTTTCCCACAAGCCCATGCCCTGATAAATGCGGCTGGAACCGTAAGACAAGGCGATGGAACGGTCGTCATAACTGGGCTGTTCCGCCACGCCGAAGTTGAAAGCTTCGATCAGGCCGATTTTCAGTTTCAGGGGTTTAAGCGCAACCGCAAGGCTTGCGCCGACCATGCCACCACCGACAATCAAAATATCAAACATTGCGCTTCTCACACCTTGGAATCATGCGTTCATCCTTGATGAAACCAGACAGCCTGTCAAGCACCGAGAAGGGTGTGGAAACTAACCCGTTCAAGTGCTTTGTTGCTCCTTGCTTGCGGTGTCCGGGATGATCACTGATAACGCCCCCACCGCGAAACGGTAATGCAGCGGCAGTTTTAAAAACACCAACTCACCGTCAACGGCAACATGGATGCGGCGTTTTTTACGCCGATAATCCAGCACCAAAGCACCTATCATACAGTCTTCCAGTGTCTGAGATTGGTTCAGCGGATCACGCCCCCAGATGGCGGCACTGAAAGCCAGCTTGAGTGTCTCCAGACGGTTTTGTGTCCGCACCGCCAGTAAGTGCAGGCCATTTTGCCCATCAGCACGCACCTGCCCCAAGGTTGGGAAAGCCAGTCCCCTTTCACCTACGCCGACAAACACCAGCGGCGAGTGGATCGTATTGCTATCCAGTTGGAGGTGGGCACTGCGCAAACGTAACAGGCGGCGCAAACCCGCAAATAAACTGGCGAGGTGATAATTCATCCACTGTTCCAGATGTTCGCGGGTGCGCACAAAATGGACGTATGCCCCCACTGAACTGGTGTTAATGAATAGCAGGTCGTTGACATAACCAACATCCACAGGTTGCGCCTGCCCGGTGAGTGCCAGTTCGATAGCGGCTTGCGGGTCAGAGGGGATCCCGAGGCGTTTGGCAAAATGGTTCAGGGTTCCGCCCGGAATGATGCCCAGCGCAATATCCGTACCCGCCAATACACCGCCAGCCAGCGCAAGCGTACCGTCACCGCCTGACACCAATATGCGGGTAGCACCCTCCTGCATGGCCTTGCGAAGGCCATCCGCCATATCGGTAGCAGGCATAGCGTGTACTGACAAGCGCTGATCCTGTTGTAACAGGTCGATAATACCGCTGGCGCTGCCGGATTCCGGGTTAATGAAAACCGGCACTGTCTTGCGGTCAAACCTCGTCATAGGGTTGCCAGCCTCCTGCTGTACGCTGGAAAAACTGCCGCTGGATGGACTCAAAACCCGTGCCGCGCCATTCCATCTGCTCCAGCGCCAACCGATTACGGTCGCCCCGGATCACGTTGAAGCTATTGGGCTGCCCCGGAGCCAGCCGGTTGGAAAGCGTGGTTCCGGCATGGGAAACCAGCATTCCCTCCAGCGGTTGTACGTAGGCCAGATGCACATGCCCGCCTAGAATCAGATCAACCCCCGCCGTGTGGAAGCCTTGCAGAGCCGCTTCCCTCCCGCCAATCAGGCTGCGGCTCAGGCTGGAATCCGGCAGCCAGAACGGGTGGTGTGCCACCACAATTCGCAGACAATCTTCCGGTACATGTTGCAACATCTCCTGAACATAGCGGATTTGTTTGCGGTTGATGCGCCCGCGTGACCAGTCCAGAGACAACCCCAGACGCCGTGCCGTGTTGACACCAACAGCCATGAAGGCATCGGTTTGCATGATCGGCTCCAGATCGGTGGCGACATACCGCTTCCACTTGCGCCACGGGTAAGCAAAGCGCTCCAGCAGGTTCCACGCCGCCAGATCGTGATTGCCGGGGATAATGAAACGCGGCTGCTCAAGGTGGCGCAGGAAAGCCTGCCCAGCCGCAAACTCGGAAGTTTTGGCGCGTTGGGTCAAATCGCCGCTGATAATGATCAGGTCGGGCTGAAGGGCATCCAGACTGGCGAGCAGTCCCTCGGTGACGGGTTGCAAATCGCGACCGAAATGCAGGTCGGATATGTGGGCGATAACGGTCATGTGCCTCTATTCCTTGGGGGCATTGGGTGTCAGCAGATTTTCAGAGTCACCGGATGTTTGTTCACTCAGCACTTTGTCTTCGATGGTGCGATCGGCGCTGACATCCTGTGCTTCGCTGCGGTCTTCCACGGATGCACTCGTCGGCGTTGCGGAAGGTGGCGTTTCCGACTGCTGATTGATGCGCAGGTTGTAAATCGGTTCGGGCATGACAATACCGGCCTGATCGAATGCCTGTTTCACACCCCGGATAGCTTCGCTACGCACCTTACCAAAGTTGTTCTGGCGCTGGTCAACCCAGCCGAAAATGCGCAGTTGTACGTTGGAATCACCCAGCGCCTCAATCAGCGCCGCTGGCTTGGGTTCTGGCATAACACCGGGCATGGCTTGCAGGGTTTCCATCGCCAGTGTCTGGGCAGTCAGTAGATTTTGATCCGTATCGACACCGACATCGAACTGGAAACGCCGCTCAGGGTTGCGGGTAAAATTGGTGATAATAGCCTTGAACACGGTAGCGTTGGGAATGCGGATATGATTGCCATCCGGTGAAATTAGCACCGTGGCACGGGAATTAAGGCTGGCAACATTGCCCTCGAAGTTATCAATATTGACCAGATCGTTGACTTCAAACGGGTTACGCACACTCAGCAAAATACTGGCGATGTAGTTTTCTACTGTGTCGCGCACGGCAAAACCAACCGCCAAACCGACGATCCCCGCAGCACCCAGAATCGTACCCAGCAAAGCGGTGGCATCCAACAGGCTCAAGGCCAATACCAACCCGAGCATGATAAACACCAGATGAGTGATCTGCCCCAGCAGGTTGGCAATGAAAGCGTTCGGGCTGATGCGCCGAAACAGGTTTTGCCGACGCGAAATCCAGCCACCCAGCATCCAAAACAACAGGAACACCAGCAAACCCAACAGGAACAGCGGCAAGGCAGCAATCGTCTGCTTTCCCATGACCAGCAACTTGTCCCAAGTATTTTGCAGGCGTTTACTCATGCTGCGGTTGATGACCAGATCATTTTGAACCTCCACCACGCCTTCTACTTGCTTGGCAAACTGCAAGGCTTTGGTTTCAGAAGCGCTGGAATCCACTTCACCGCCCAAGGTGACAACGCCATTATTGACGCTGATGCTGACGGTTTTCAGAGCATCCAGCTCAGCGAAGATGCTTTGTAAGCGTTCACGTATTTTTTTATCGCCCTGCACGGAACTACCAGTCGCAATGACCTTGCTGGTATCCGCTGCTGTTTCAGCCGCTTTACCGCCCAACAAATCCGTCAGTTGATCGGCGTACAGGTTGGTGCTGAACAGCGACAGGGCAAGCAGCAGTACGCTCATGAATGTTCGTATACTCATGTCGCTTACTCTCCACAGCGGTAATTGCAGGTTTTTCAGGCTGCTGGTTTGCATAAAAGTCCTTTCGCGTTTTTAGTGTTAGAGCCGTTTCAACAAATTCAAGGCCAGTGGCAACAAGCCCGGCGGCAAATGATTCTTGCCCAAACGCTTCCACAACAATCCGGCAAAAAATGCCGCGCCTGCCAGTGATAGGCACGCCACCCCAATAACAAACAGGGTCAGGGGTGGCGACCAATGGGTGATCAAAAGCTGGTAAAGCGCCAGCATGAACAGCGGGCTTGCATGGTTTACCGGCTACTTGCTGTCTTCAGTTGATTTTGCAGTTGCCATTACCGTTCTCCTCTTTAACTACCCTTTCGGCCCCATCAGGAACCAGAGCAACAGCCCCAGGATTGGCAATACCAGAATCAGTACTACCCACAGCACTTTCGCACCCGTACCTGCGCCACTCTGCACGACTTTGATGATCGCCCACACATCGACGATGAGGATGATCAGACCCAACAGGCCGCCAATTTCGATACCCATAACGATTCCTCGTGGTTATGACCGATGTATGTAGTTTTCGGTACGTTCCTTCTGTTCGCGTTTCACTTTTTCTGCCTCGGCAGGGCTGACCTCTGCACTGACTTCACCATCCTGAGTGGAAAGTACGCTGGTTTCCAGTTCCATGCCGTCTTTATCAAGGTGCAGACCCGTGACCCTCTTTTCCGCTTCTTCTAGACTGATGTCGTAACGTTCCTGCAATTTGCCGACCAGCGTTTCGACCCGACCAGCGACCTCCAGCAGGTCGTCGTCAGTCAGTTTGCCGAATTGTTCGCGTACTTTGCCTTTGACTTGATGCCAGTTGGCTGAAATGTAATTACTCATATCCATGTTTATTCTCCTGTTCCTTCAGATTACAGATTGATGTCGTTAGCCATTTTCTCGGCTTCTTCACGGGTAATGCCGTAGCGTTCCTGCAACTTGCCGATCAGGACTTCAGCCTTGCCTTCGATGGCGGTCATGTCGTCGTCGGTCAGCTTGCCATATTGCTCTTTGATCTTGCCTTTCATTTGCGTCCAGTTGCCTGCAATTTGATCCCAGTTCATGGTAATACTCCTTGTGTTGCGATTGATTAAGGATTGACCGCTGTATAACCGCCATAAGCGATGCCAGTCAGCAAGGCCATGTCGCGGTTCCAAGTGGTCAGATCCCGTTTGGAAAAATCGTGTAAATGTGTGTGCCCGCAGGCACGCGCCATCACCTGCATCAAATGGGTGGAGGCGCGGAAAAAGTTGTTCAGTTGCTCCGCACTTTTTTCGACCAGCAAGCGGCGGCGGAAATGGATGTCCTGAGTGGCGATGCCGACCGGACATTTATTGGTGTGGCAGGCTCGCATTCCCAGACAGCCAATCGCCTGCAAGGCAGCGTTACCCAGCGCAATGGCGTCAGCACCCAGTGCCAACGCCTTGATGAAATCGGGCGGAGTGCGCAGGCCGCCGGTCACGATCAGACTAACCTTTCCGTTGGCGTGCTCATCCAGATAACGTCTGGCGCGTGCCAGTGCCGGAAGGGTTGGCACTGAAATGTGGTCACGGAACAGCAAGGCAGAAGCGCCCGTACCACCGCCACGCCCATCCAGAATGATGTAATCCACGCCCATGTTCAGGGCGGCTTCAATGTCTGCCTCGATATGCTGGGCTGACAGCTTGACGCCGATGGGAATGCCGTTGGTGGCTTCGCGTACTTCCTCGGCAAAACGGCGGTAATCGTCCAGCGTTTCCAGACCGGGAATACGGGCAGGTGATGTGACATCTTCACCTTCCTTGACGCCACGGATTTCAGCAATTCGGGCAGTGACTTTCTTGCCGGGCAGCAACCCGCCCGTGCCGGTTTTGGTCGCCTGCCCCAGCTTGAAGTGGAATGCTTGGCAGCGTTTCACCTTGTCCATGCTGAAACCAAAGCGACCAGAGGCGTATTCGTAGAAATAGCGGGAATTAGCGGCCTGCTCTTCCGGCAACATGCCGCCTTCACCTGAGCAGATGCCGGTTCCGGCCAATTCCGCGCCGCTCGCCAGTGCCAATTTGGCTTCCTGCGACAGCGCACCGAAACTCATGTCGGTGACAAACAGGGGAATATCCAGTGTCAGTGGGCAGTTGGCCTGTTTGCCGATAATGGTTTGGGTAGCAACCTCCGCATTATCTTCCAGCGGAAAACGGTGTAACTGGGCGGTGAGAAGCTGAATATCGTCCCAGCGTGGTAAGGTTTGTACAGGCACACCCATTGCGGCGACTTCGCCGAAATCATGTTTACCGGGTTTATTCATTTGGGAAAGTTGTTTAATGGTTTGCACCTGTATTTCTTCTTCACCGCCGTGAATATCCTGGTATAAACCCTGGTAAGACTCACGATTATAAGCTTGCGGATTTTGTTTTTCCCATTTAGCAATTTCTTTTTCATCCACCCAGACTTTATTATCTTCAATCCATGCTCTAAATTTATGTAATGATTCCTCATTATTATATTCACTGACTCCGCCTTTATAGCGGTAGTCCCAGCCATGTAAACTGCAAATCAGATTATCACCATCAATATAACCATCTGCTAATAATGCGCCACGATGCTGGCAACGCCCGTATAAAACGGAAACCTTTTGCTCATCAGACCAGCGAATAACCACCAGATCCACGTTAGCGACCAAGGCGTAGGCTGGCTTTCCCGGTTTTAATGCATCCCAGTTGGCGATAACTACTTCAGTCATGATCTGCATCCTTAATAAAAGAGGTTATTGCTTCAGTTGCTGGTTGGCTTCCTGCTGCTCTTCACGCGCTTTGGCAGCAACACCCTCGGCAGTATCAGCAACGGCATCGGCAGTCGCAGCCTTGGCTTTATTGGCAGCGTCAGCCGCTGCATCGGCAGCCTGTTGGGCAGCTTTTTTGGTTTGTTGAGCGGCATCCTCCGCCATGGCCTTGGCATCCTGCGCGGCGGCAGAATTTTCAGCCTCTTGAGCCGCACGATCTGCTTCATTCGCAGGTGACTTTGGTTCCTGTTTATCACCACTACAAGCGAATAACGTAGCAGATGCCAGTAAAATCAGTGCTGTGTTTTTGATAGTCATCATAAAATCCATCTCTATAGTATTAATTGATAGATAATGCCTTAATTAAGGCGTTCTACGGCAGTAATCAGGGCAATAACTAAAAAGGTGACTGACCAAATTAATCATGACGTTCTCCTTACAATTAATGGTTGCTTGTCAAAATACACAGCGAAAACAGTGAAATCAAATACAGTACAATTCATGTCTATATATTTTTAAAATACTTTAAAATTTCAAGATAATTGTGTGCAAGTCGACCACAAATTAGATAAAAATTTAGCCAGAGGGGAACCAAGACGTATCTATTTCAAAATAACGATCCTGAAAATTGATTAATTTCTTGAGTTTATCCAGCTCATGCAGGGTAACTTCGCGGTGTTGGCAGGTGCAATAGCCCTCAAACGCCAGTTGGGTCATGGCGTTGCTGACCGAGACGTTGGTCAAGCCTATCGCGTCACCAATCACATCCTGCGTCAGGGGCATTTCAAAGCGGTTTAGTACGCCAGCGGGTGAATGGATGCGCAAGCGGGCGTGCATTTCCAGCATAAAATGGGCAACCTTGTGTGGTGCTGATGCCCTGCCCATGATCTTCATCCGATCCTGTAACACAATCTGTTTCAAAACCCCCAAGCTGAACAGCAGCGCCGTCAACCGGGGGGAGTGAATGAAAATATCATCCAGCCTGCGTTTGGGAAAGGGACACAGCACCGTCTTGGTGACGGTCATCATTTCACCACAAGCAGCTTTCATCGCCACATCCGTCAGACCAACGATGTCGCCGGGGTAATGAATGCGCAAAACCTGGCGGCGGGTCTCGTCCAACTGTTCGTAACGGTACAACCAGCCTGATTTGACCACAAACAGATGGCTGGGGTTGTCGCTGAATGCCAGACGGGTACGAGGCCGGTAGCTGATTTCGTCTTTTTCAAGCTCACGTAACAACTGTTCGTCCCTGTCTGAAAGCGACGTGTAATGACGCATCCGTTCGATCAGACAACTGCTTGCTTTTCCCTCTTGTTGACGCATAAACACTCCTGTTCTGTTTAAGACTGCACTCCCAGTCAACTTACGTATACGTACAGCCGACTTTTTTGGATTTATCCGTCTTTCGCGTAAAACCTCGTCCTTCAGGGCGAGGATGCAGAGCGAGGGCAGCATCGCTGCGCCTCTTCCGTTTGTCGGCTGAAACCCGCATTTACGGTGGATTCAGACGCACAAGACAGGGATTTCAACCTATCCTTAATCTCATGCAACGACGCCAAGCCTTTAAATACGAACTGAAGCCCACCGGCGAGCAACAGCGCAACCTACGCCGCTACGCGGGATCGTGCCGATTTGTTTACAACAGGGCGTTAGCGTTGCAACAAGCCAACCATGCAGCGGGTGAAAAGTTCATCGGTTACGTGGCCATGGCAGCCAAGCTGCCCGTTTGGAAATGAATGGTTTGTCAGCATCCAAACCCAACGGGAAGTGGAGCAGCCAACACCCACCGCCACCACGAGCATCGGCATCGACTTGGGCATCGCCCATTTTGCCACGTTCTCGGATGGCACATGGCTCGCCCCGCTCAACAGCTTCAAGACAACACAAGCCAAGCTCGCCAAATACCAACGGCGCATGGCGCATAAACAAAAGTTCAGCAACCATTGGAAAAAGGCGAAAGCCCGCGTCCAAAAACTTCACGCGCAAATCGCCCATACCCGCCGCAATTTCCTGCACAAAGCCACGAATACAATCAGCCAAAACCACGCGGTGGTGTTCGTCGAAGATTTGCAGGTACGCAATATGTCAAAATCAGCGGCAGGCACGGCAGAAAACCCCGGCAAGAACGTAGCTACGAAAATAACGCCGATGTGGTCGGCGCGATCAATGTCAAAGAGCGGGGACACCGCTTGTTAGCCTGTGGAGATGGGGCATTACGCCTCTCGATGAAGCAGGAACTCGCCGAAGTCAGTCAGCTATCTAGCTGAATGCAGTAGGAATCCCCTTCCTTCAGGGAGGGGAGGATGTCAATTTCCCGGTTTTTCTCAGTCCCTGCACTGACAGGGGATTTCGGTAATACCGGATAATTGGTCTACACTCGTGAAAACACGATGTCTGGAGACAATGCATTGAAAACCCGCATCCTGCACTTGCTTGAGCTGCTGACTGTCAATTTCTGGATGATTCCGTTGCTGTTTCTAGTGATGGCAACCATTCTGTCGTTTGTGAACATCTATCTGGATCGGGTGCTATTTACAGGCTGGGGGGAAATATTGCCATTCCCGTTTTACTTCAAGGATGCGGACAACTTCCACTCGCTATTAAGCCTGACAGCTAGCGCCATGCTAGGAGTCACCGGGGTGGCTTTTTCCATTACGATTGCCTCCCTGACGCTAGCTTCGCAGCAGTTTGGCCCGCGTCTGTTGCGTAACTTCATGAAAACCCAGTTCAATCAGGTGGTGATGGGCTTTTTCATCGGTACGTTCCTGTATTGCGTGTTGCTGCTGCAATTCAGCAGTACGCTGGAAGAAATCAACCTGACACCGGTGATTTCGCTGACAACCCTGCTGGGGTTAATCATTACCGATCTGTTGTTGCTGGTGTTTTTCTTTCACCACACCGCCATGTCGATTCAGGCCGACACCATCATTACCGAAGTGCATCAAGAATTGAGTGAACGGCTGGAAGCACTCTTCCCTGAAACGCTCGAAACCAGCGAGCATTTGCCAGCCGCCGCCTTGCAATCGCAAGAGCACGAACGCTTTGAAACACAAGGTGATGTCGTGCGGGTACAACAAGCTGGCTATTTGCAAGCGATTGATGTGACGGGTTTACGGGATTATGTGACCGAACAGGATATGGCGCTGAAATTGGCTGTCCGCCCCGGCGATTTCCTGATGCAAAACTGCGGTCTGGGTTGGTGTCTAAATCAGGATGCGCTGGACGAAGCCAAGCAAGCCGCCATCAACAGCTACCTGATTGTGGGTAATACGCGCACCGCCGAGCAAGACGCCGAATACGCTGTGCGCCAGTTGGTGGAAATCGCGGTGCGAGCCATGTCACCCGGCATCAATGACCCGTTTACCGCGATTACCTGCATCGACCGACTGGGCAACGCGCTGGCTTTCCTGCTGAACCGGCAATTTCCGGCAGAACAGTATTTCGATGAAAACGCCCGGCTGCGCCTGCAACTTAAACCCTTCACCTTCAGTGGCATCATGGCAGCGGCTTTCAATCAGATTCGCCAGAATACCGCGTTTCACGTCGCCGTCATCATCAGCTTACTGGAAACCTTGCGAAGCCTGGCAGCGCAAGCCCGTACCCCCGAACAGCAAAGCGCGATCAGGAAACAGGCCGACGCCATCCATGTCGCGTGTCAGGATGAAATCAAAGCGCGAGCCGATCTGGAAGACATTAAAGCGTGCTATCAGGCCGTTTACCGTTTTCTTCCCGTGCCATCAAATTCTCAATAGCGGCAATCTCTTTCACCACATCGCGGCTGAGAACATCATTGCCGTCGGCGGTAATCAGCACATCGTCTTCGATACGGATGCCAATATTCCACCATTTCGAGTCAACATTGTCTGCCGGAGAAATATACAGCCCCGGTTCCACCGTCAGCACCATGCCGGGTTGCAAGGTACGCCATTCGTCGTCACCTGTGCCGACTTTGTAATCGCCCACATCATGCACATCCATCCCCAACCAGTGCCCGGTTTTGTGCATGTAAAACTGGCGGTAGGGTTCTTCCTTGGGGGCTTCGCCTTCCGCCACTGCGGGCTTTTGCATGGCCTGTTCAAGCGTGCCGGAGAGGATTCCCAAATCCAGTAAGCCCTGAGCCAACACTTTCACCGCTGCCTGATGCGGGTCATCCCAGCTTTTGCCGGGAATGGCGACGGCAATCGCAGCGTGTTGCGCATCCAGCACCAACTGGTACAACGCCCGCTGTTCTGGGCTGAAGGTACCGTTAACCGGGAAGGTGCGGGTAATATCGCTGGCGTAGCATTCGTGTTCCGCCCCCGCATCAATCAGCAGCAAATCGCCATCACGCAAGGTGTCGCGGTTTTCGATGTAGTGCAGGATACAGGCATTCTTGCCACCACCAACGATGGAGGTGTAGGCAGGTTCCATGCCCTTTTGGCGGAATTCATGCAGCAACTCGGCTTCGACTTCGTACTCAAACTTACCCGGCTGGCAAACCTGCATGGCACGGGTGTGAGCACGGGCAGCCGTTTGCGCGGCGTAACGCATCACCGCCACTTCCGCGTCGGATTTGAACAACCGCATTTCGTGCACAATACGATCGAGCATCACAATACTGTGCGGCGCACGCACGCCTGCACGCGCTTTGGCACGCAAGTGGTTCACCCAGCGGATCACGTTCAAATCAAAATCGGGGTTCACGCCCAAGTCGTAATGCACTTGGTCACGCCCGGTGAGCAAGTCCAGCATCAGTTTGTCCAGATCGCTGATCGGGTGCGCATCGTCGGCACCGTGCCAGTGTTTTGCCCCGTCCAGACCAGCGCGTGTGCCTGACCAGCGTTCCGCCATTTCATTTTTTTCGCGGCAAAACAGCACGTATTCGCCCGCTTCGCGCCCCGGCACAAACACGGCGACCGCTTCCGGCTCGTTAAAACCCGTCAGGTAGTGAAAATCGCTGTCTTGGCGAAACGGGTATTCTGCATCACGGTTACGCACTTTCAGGCCGCCGGAAGGCACCACGGCCAGCGCATCCTTACCCAGCCTGTCCAACAAGCGACAGCGGCGGGCAGCGTATTCTTCCTTCGGAATGATTGGTTTGTTCATCAAAATCTCCGGGGATAATCCTAGTGTATTTGTGGCGCGGCTTTCATCGGTTGCATTTCTTCGTTCATCATCAGCACGCCGACGCGCAAATATTCGATAATTTCAGCCAGCGCATTTTCGCCTTCTTCTTCATCTTCCATCTCCAGCTCGCCGGAACTGCCAATGCGCACCACGTCTTCCGCCCATTCGCGGGAATCTTCCGGTAGCTTGTGCATGTCCTTGACACCCGCCAGCGCCAGCCCGTAGCTGAAACCCTGACACCAATCCTGCATCGCTTCCACCCGCGTTTCCAGCGCATCGTCTTCCGGCAAAAACAGCTCGAAAGCCATTCCAGGGTCGTTTAATTGCTGACGGGTGACCGTAAACAATTCACGTAATAAGGTGCGAGCTTCCTGCACATGAAAATCCTGCGGGTTGCCTTCCAGCACTTGCGCCAACCATGTTTCCTGACTGAAACCCTGATCGATCACCAACATGCCGCAACCCATGCCATGAATTTCTGCGCCGGAAAAGTCCACATTAGCACGTCCTAATGCTCGTTCCATTGCTACATAATCCGGTAATTCATCGTTCAAAATTATGTTCTCCCTGACAAAGCGCTATTATGAGATGATTGACCTGGTTTCGCACTCTTTACTACCATTACTGTATGAATACACAAACCCCCGATCTGACACTGCAAACGCAACTCCACGCCATCAACGAGCGCGTGGAACGTTTACTTGGCTTGATTGAAAAACTCGCTAATGAAAATAGCGAACTGAAAAAACAGGAAAAATCCCTCATGCAGGAATGCCAAGCCTTACGTAGCCGTCATGATAAGGCGAGCAGCCAGCTTGAAGCCATGATCCAGCGCCTAAAAAACCAGCCAACTGATAATGAGGCGTAAGTTACATGGAAAAAAGTATCCAGCCGGTCACTATTCGCATTCTGGACAAAGATTATATGGTCGCCTGCCCTATTGGTGAACAGGATGCCCTCATCGCGTCTGCCCGTCGAGTCGATCGGGAAATGCGTAAAATTCGTGATTCCGGCAAGGTATTAGGTAGTGACCGTATCGCCGTCATGGTAGCGCTTAATCTTGCGCACGAATTAATGCACGGCAAGCAACAACACGCCCAGCCTGCCTCTGTCAGCCCAGAAACGGCTGAACGGTTACAGCAATTGCAACAACGCATGGACACTGTGCTGGATAAGCATAAAGCCTGATCCCTTGTCAATTCTTCCCCCCAGTCGATAATTGTACTAGTATGGGTTCACGGACACACTTCTGGGGATCTCGTGAGAAGGTGGGTATTATCCTTGAGCCTAATTTCTTACCCCGGGAGCGGTTGTAATGATTCGGTGTGCATGACCGCTCGACGGTAAGCCTGAGAATCATTCGCCGCACCCACTTGAACCACTGGTTCAAGGTCGAAACCTTCCACGATTTTCTGGGGTGTGTCCCCTTTCCTTCTCCTCCCTGCTATAGTATCCACTCCGTTAGGAGGAGATAAAACAATGCACTTAAACCCGCACCTATCCGCTACCATGCTAGCTGTTAGTTTACTGTTTGCCAGCCTGCCCGCTGCGGCTGCTGAAAAGCCCAGCGCAGCAAAAACGGCTACCGCAGCAGAACAAACCCATCGCTTGATCATTCAAGTCAATAAACGCGAAGAAGATTATCAGGATCATCTCCTGTCCAATATCGTCAACTTGCAAAAACATTACGGCATGGACAATATTGAAATCGAAGTCGTCGCCTATGGCCCTGGCATCTGGCTAGTCACCGACAAAAGCGCTTTCCTCAAGCGCGTGGAAAGCCTGATGATGCAGAACGTCACCTTCACCGCCTGTGGCAATACGCTGGATACCGTATCAGAAAGCAGTGGCACACGCCCTGCGCTCATCGATGGAGTAGAGGAAACGCAAACCGGCATTGCGCGGATTATTGCCCTGCAAGAACAAGGCTGGAGCTACCTTAGCCCGTAATACACGCCGGGTACGTACAATTTGCCCCGCCCTGACAGTCGCAGGCTGTCTCGGCGGCTTGCAAAATCAGGCTGGGCATCAAGCCTGACACCCCAAGGTAGGGAGCCATGCGCACCCGTACTTGCGGATTTTCACCTTGTTTCGCCTGCACCAACTCCGGCACATCATTCACCACATGACGCCCGGCAGACAGGAAAAACGGCATGATGGTGATGTCGGTTGCACCTTGGTCAATGCATTGCTGGATACCGTCCGGGATCGACGGTTCCGCCAGTTCCAGAAAGGCACTGCTCACATAGCCGTAAGTTTCAGCGGACTGTTCCCCCACTTTGGCGGCAAGGGCGCGGATTTCATCATTGGACTGGGTACGGCGGCTACCGTGGGCAACAATAAGCAGGGCTTGCATGGTTAATCCTTGTATCAAAACGTGTATCAAATAAGAGCGAATGTAGTAGAGTATTCCTTATCACAACAGAGGAGAGATAAATCGTATGGGTTTACTGTCAGACTTGAGCGCATGGCAATGGGTGCTGGTCACACTAGGGTTAACACACATCACCATTGCGGCTGTCACCATTTTCTTGCACCGCACCCAAGCACACCACGCGCTTGAGCTGGGGCGTATTCCTTCACACTTTTTCCGCCTGTGGTTGTGGCTGACAACGGGCATGGTAACGCGGGAATGGGTCGCCATCCACCGCAAACACCACGCCAAATGCGAAACCCCGGAAGACCCACACAGCCCGCAAACCCGTGGCATCCATACCGTGTTGTGGAAAGGGGCATTGCTATACCGTCAGGAAGCCCAAAATCAGGAAACGCTGGAAAAATACGGCAAAGGCACACCCGACGACTGGCTAGAACGCCATGTTTACGCACCCTACCCTTGGCTCGGCATCAGCACCATGCTGGTGATTGATATTGTGCTGTTCGGCTTGCCCGGCTCACTGATCTGGCTGGTGCAAATGGTGTGGATTCCGTTCTGGGCAGCAGGCGTCATCAACGGACTGGCGCATTTCTGGGGCTACCGTAACTGGAGCACTACCGACGCTTCCACCAATATTTCACCGATCGGCATCCTCATTGGTGGCGAAGAATTGCATAATAACCACCATGCGTTTGCCTCTTCCGCCCGTTTTTCTTGCCGCTGGTATGAGCTGGACATGGGCTGGTTCTACATCCGCCTATTGGAAATGCTCGGTATGGCGAAAGTGCGCAAAGTCGCGCCGCGCATCCGCATCAACCCGCACAAACTCACCGCTGATTTCGATACGGTAAGCGCTGTGCTGGGCAACCGTTTGCAAGTGCTGTCGCATTTCGCCCAGCAAGTGATCAAACCCGTCACCAAGTCCGAACTGCGCCACCAAAGCGTGCTCGCGGAAAGTCAGGTGCTGCAAACCGTGTACTTGTACCAGCAACGCCTTTACCAGTTGTGGGAACGCACCACCGTCAGTCAGGAAGCACGTCTGGAAGCGGTACAGGAGTGGATTAACAATGCCGAAAAAACCGGAATTACTGCACTGGAACAATTCGCCCAGCGTTTGCGCGGATACTCCGTGGTAGCCTGAGCCGATGCACGACCTTGACCAACTCACCCTCAGCGAGATTAGCCAACGCCTGCGCGGGCGGGGAGAACCCACTCATGATGTAGCGCTGGATGCGTGCCGGGAAGCCGGAGTACTGGTTCCCTTTGTGCGCATGGAAGGGGCATGGCATTTGCTGTTTATCCGTCGCCCTACCTCGGTCAGAGACTACCACAGCGGGCAAGTGGCGTTTGCTGGCGGCAAACATGAGCCAGAAGATGTCGATCTGACCGCTACCGCCTTGCGTGAAGCCCACGAAGAAATCGGTATCGAACCACAAGATGTGCAAGTGCTGGGGCAGCTCAGCCCACATCACAGCGTCAGCCGCTTCCGCATTTTGCCCGTGGTGGCCACCGTGCCCTGGCCTTACAACCTCACCCTCAGCCCGCAAGAAGTCGCGCGGGCATTCACCATTCCCTTGGCATGGCTAGCACAACCGCAACACCATGAAATACGTTATCGGCATTTGGCGGATTTGCCAAAACCTTTACCGGTGGCTTACTTTGAGGAATATGATGGTGAGATATTGTGGGGAGCGACAGCGCGGATCACGCTGGCTTTATTGAGTTGTCTGCGATAGACAAAAAAAGAGAGGACACCCACAGCAAGAACACGAAGGAAAGAGAGGAGGAGGAGAGAGATACCCTCTATGTCCATGCGCTGTGGGCGCTTGCAAATGATTCCGCCGCTAGGAGGAGGAGGAGGAGAGAAAGAGCCGGAATCACTCGTTTTTGCAATGCAGCAATTATTATGGATTTCGGGCAAAGCGGACAAGCTATAATTTCTAAACCTAATGGTTAGAAAAACTAACCACTGGAAGATTCGCGATCTTGCGACTGTGCCTCTTCGCGCAACCAATCAATGAAAATATCCGTATCAGCTTGATTATTATTAATTTTTTCATGTCTAAAAATAAAGTAGGCATGTTCTAACTGGATAGGTAAATTAAACGGTATACACAACCTACCCGCGTCAATATCGGATTGCGCTAAGGGTTTTATCGCTAATAATACTCCTTGACCATCCACGGCGGCATCCAGTGCCAATGAAACGTGGTTAAAATGCAAGCCCCGATTGGCATTCACCCCCTGCACATTTTGCTGTTTCAACCAGGTTACCCAACTCGGATGCCCAACATAATTAGATTCATCATGCAATAAGGTATGAAATACCAAATCTTCAGGCTGTTGCAAAGGATGCGGGTGAGCATCGCTAACCAAAGCAGGGTTACACACGGGTACAGCAGACACGGCAAACAATTTTTCTGCACCCGCAACCTGACCAGCCCCAAAGCCAATGACCACATCCACATGATTCTGACGGAAAAAGGTATCCATCCCCCCAGCATCACCTTGCAAATCAGCCGTGACCAACTGGACATTACTGTTGATCTGCATATCAATATCGGGGTATTTCAGTGAAAAACGGTGCAGGCGTGGAATCAACCATTTAGACGCAAAGGACGGCGTGGTACACACAGTAATGCTCTGCCGATGCTTTTCGCTGCGCATCAAGTGTACCGCCTCCCCCAAATTATCAAACCCTTGACGTAATTTAGGCAAGGCCGCTTCTGCACCTTGGCTGAGGGTGATGCTGCGGTTTTTACGTTCTACCAAGGCAAAGCCGAGGTAATCCTCCAGAAATTTAATCTGGTGGCTAATGGCGGCACGGGTCACATTGAGTTCCGCCGCCGCCTTGGTAAAACTCAAATGGCGAGCGACGGCCTCAAAGGCACGCAGGGCATTCAGGGGGGGTAATTGTTGGGACATCCACCGATTATGCCCTATTTACGACGACGAAACAGATACCCTCTTGTCAAATGTGTTGTTTTTTGCATAAAGCCATAAACTGCACGCCAATGTCAGCGAATAAACTAGCAACGACCCCAGTATAATCCCTAACCAACCCTGCCATGCCCAGAACGGCGCGAGCAAAAACCCGCCCACACTCGCCCCCATGTAATAAAACACCAGATACAACGATGACGCACTCGCCCGCGCCTTCAACGCATGATGGCTGACCCAGCTACTCGCCAACGAATGCGTCAGGAAAAAGCCGAAACTGCTCACCATAAACCCCCACACAATCGCAGACAGACTGGGAATCAGCGTCAACAACGAGCCACCCATCAAGCATAAAATCCCCAACGCCATACCCACTGGCGCAGAAAAATACTGCGTCACCCGCCCGGAAAACGCCGCTGCCAGCGTACCGCTCAAATACGTCAGAAACAGCAAGCCCAGCGCGTGCGGCGACAAATGATACGGTGCAGCCGCCAGCACAAACGTGATGTAGCTATACTGATTCAGAAAAATCATGAAATTACCGCCCGCAATCAGAAACGCCGCCAGCAATACCGGATTACGCAAATGTCCGCCCATGTCTTGCGCAATATGCAGCGGATGCAAAGGCTTCGGCTGGAAATGCTGCGACTTAGGCAACAGCCACACAAACGCCACCAGCACCAACGCACTCAATATTCCCACCGCCCCAAACGCCGCCGCCCAGCCGAAATGCTCCCCGACGAAACCGCCCAGCAACCGCCCGGTCACGCCCCCCAAACTATTCGCACTGATGTATACCCCCACCGCCAACACCACCGCCTTACGGCTGAATTCATCCCCCATGTAGGCAATCGCAATCGCAGGCAAGCCCCCGAGGAAAAATCCCTGCAAGCCACGCAACAACAGCAAGGTTGAATAGCTTTCCACCTGCGACAACGCCAGCGTCACCAGCACCGCCCCTGCCATCGTCACCACCATGATCGGCTTGCGCCCAATCGCATCCGACAACGGCCCATACACCAGCAAGGACAAGCCCAGCGTCAAAATCGTAATGGTCAAACTCCAGCTTGCCTGCAATTCCGTCAAATGAAATTGCAGCGCCAAGGTCGGCAGCAAGGACTGCACCACATGCAAATTGGCAAAAATCATCGCCGAACCAAGGCATAGTGCCAGCGTGGCAAGGCGAAAAGCGCGGGTGTTAGCTTCAATCATGGTTGTCTCCTGTTGAGGAGGGTTTAGAATAGTTGCACTGCAACAATAAATAAAACAGTTACGCAAAGAAATGCGTGCTTTCGTCGATTTCCTACTGGAACAACGTCCGATCTAATGCCACACTCTTTCACATACCAGCGTCAGGAAGACCCCATGCCCCACAAAGTTGTCCACATCAAAACTGTTGCCGCACAAGCACCGCTTTCCCCGGCACAAAAGAAATTCAACACCCTAATCAAGAAGATCGACGCACAGAAACAAGTGCTACGCGAATGGCAGGAAACCTTTGCGCAATGCCGTCAGGATGCCGTCGAAAAGCTGGAACCGTTACGTAAGACCCTGCACGAACACCAAGCCGACATGGTATTACTGCTCGACCAGCAATTCACCAGCCACAAATTCACGCCGAACCAGAAAGACAAACTCACCCACCTGATCACCGAAACCTGTGATGAGCTCATTACCCTCAACCAGCGTGATGATTTGAAAGCGATTTTCAACAAATACAGCGACGATGATTTCGACACACTGGATCAAGAAAGTGACGAAATGGCGCTGGAAATGATGAAAGCGATGTTTGAACAAGAATTTGGCACTACGCTGGATGATGTCGAATTTGACATCAAAGACCCGCAAGGCACTGCCGAACGGCTGGCAGAAAAGCTCAAGCAGCAACAAGAACAAGCCGAACAAGCAGCGCCCAAACGCCCACAGCCCAAGAAAAGCGCCAAACAACTGGCCAAAGAAGCCAAGGCAGCGGAAGAAGCCGCCAACGTCAGCAAATCCATCCAAGCCGTTTACCGCCAACTCACCAGCGCCTTGCACCCCGACCGCGAGCAAGACCCGGTAGAGCGCGAACGCAAAACCGAATTGATGCAACAAGTAACCGTTGCTTACGGCAGCAAGGACTTACTGAAACTGCTGGAATTACAACTTGCTGTCGAACAGATCGACCAGAGCAAACTCAACAATATCAACGCAGAGCGCCTCAAGCATTACAACAAAATCCTCAGCGACCAGTTACGCGAATTGCAGGAAGAAGTGTTCCTCAAGGAAAGCGAAATTCGCGAGATGATCAATGCGTCACCTTTCGAGCCGCTTTCCCCCAAGCGCATGATCGGCTTGCTCAAGCAGGACATGCGCACGGTGCAAGACATGATTGCCCGTATCCAACGCGACATGCGGGCGTTTCGAGATGTAAAACAACTTAAAGCGTGGCTGAAAGGGTATCGGATTCCAGAGCCGGATTTTGATCCATTTTTTGGGGATTTTCCGCCGTTTCGGTAACATTCAGAAAATTAATTGAAGTGTTTCAACCTGCGAACAGGACACTGTGATTACACACATAGAAAATTCTAATGATGCAGAACAGAAAGTTCTAATTACATCGAATAAAAAATAAGCTATGCTGGTTTTTGTATCACGCCTCTTGAATCTTTTCACAGGAAACAAGAGGTAGAAATGTGTCAACATAAAGTGGAGGTATTCACTAATGTCAATGAACCCAAGCCCCAGCCAACATAGCAATAAGCGATTTTCTACACTTGTTAATGTGCGAAAAACCATGAGAGGTAGAAAACCAGCTGTAAGCGCTAACACCCTATACAAACGGGAAACTGAGCATCAGTTCACTCAGATACCGACTCATGAAATCGCCAATGAACAATCTCAACAATCCAAAGACCTAGACCTTTCCGCTTGGGAAAAAGACTCCTGTCCACATTGCGCTTCTCTAGTTTGGACTAAGAGACACCGCACTTGGTGGCAAAAAATGTCAAAGCCCAAGCAAAATCTATGTGTCTGCCGTGAGTGTCACCAAGAGTTTTGGCGAGAGGCATTTTAGGGCAACTACACTCGTACCCACACCACGGTGGGCAATGGCTGCAATGCTTCCCGCGCCATTGCCCGTACCTGTTTGGGATCCAACCCCAAATCACCCAGCTCCCTAATCAAATATGGCATACAATGATGACTCTATTCGATGCTAATCGAGGCAACCATGCGCACCACTCTCAACCTTGATGACGAACTGCTACGCCAAGCCTTTGAACTGACCGGCATTGCCGAAAAAGCCGCCCTACTCCGTGAAAGCCTAAAAGCCCTGATCGAACGCGAAAGCGCCCGCCCCGCCGCCGCTCCACGGAAGAGGCGCTATGATTCTGGTCGGTTGCTATTACAAGGGTTGTAACCCAAGCATCAATTGCCCGTCTGGATCATCCCCTCAATCTCCGCCAACGCCGCTTGGCCTTTTTCCTGAAACAACGCCAAAGCTGCTTTCCCCACCTGCGCCCAATGCTCACATCCCCACGCCGTATACGCGGCAATCTTCCCGACATCCCCAGTTTCATGCCAATGCTGATAAGCTTCCACCAACTGCGGAGCCAGTTTCTTACGCATGGCCGACAGATTGCCGAAATAGAAATGCAGAGAGGCGGCATTGCCCCGCGCCAGCAATTCCGGCAAGGTATGCAAACAATCCGCCAGCAAATCACGCACCGCCCGCAGCATAATGTCAGCGTGCGAAGGCGGTAACGCAAACAGCATCGTTTGCCATTCGGCATCGCCCAGCACTTGCCCGGCTTTCACCTCACCGATTTCGTGCGCCACTACCGTTTCAGTTTCAGCCGCTGCCAATGCATCCAACGCCGCTTCCATATCCGTATCGAAGTCGTAACAGGACAGCGCCCGACCCATCGGATTATCCAGCCCGCTCCAGCGCCATTCGTCGACCTTTTCCCAGACCATGCGGCGCAAGGATTCGCGGCGGATGAACACCTGTTTACCTTGATTCATCGCCGGTGGCGCTTCCACATCCCGCGCCAATTCGCGCCCGGCCACCAGAATGGTGTAACCGTCCTGCTCGATGGTTTGCTCCAGTTCCGCCAGAAAAAACAGCGGGCGGCAACGTCGACCATAGCCTGCGCTGTAGACCAGCCCTGCCCCGTTCAAGGCAGCATTAATCGCTTCGTTGGCAAACGGGTCGTGTTCGCCGCTACCATTCAGCGGCAAGGGTGCGTAATCCTGCGCGTCCAGTTCATCCCATATCACTTCGCGCTGGGTCAGCCATTCGCCCACGTCATCGCTGGTCACGACATCGCTGAGGCGAATGCCTTTTTCCCAGCGGAAAAATTCGCGCATTTTCAGCAAATACACGCATAAGGTGTAATCACCGGCGTGGCGTGCGTCAGCAATATGGCAATTGCGTTGCACGGCCTGAATCAAGTCTTGGTGCTGTGTGTGCATAAACCTACCTCGTTTGTTTTACCCGATAGTAGCAAGGTTAGCGCCACAACGCGCATTAACGGTTACGCCGCAGCTGCCATCAAGGTGAAGTCGGCATGAATTTCATCGTAGGGAACACAAACACCTTCTGCATCTTGTTCGACAATACCGTGGTCGATCAGAATTTTAATGTCATCGTGTACTCGCCGGACATCGCGTCCTATTTGCCGCGCCAATTCGCGGATGCTGGTTTTGCCGAGCGTTTGCAGTTTTATGACCAAATCCCAGCGGCGGGCGTTGATCACCTCAAAGAACATGCCGGGGGAGGTAAACGTCAGGTATTCGCCTGTGTATTCGCTTTTGTTCCAAGCATTTAGAAAACGTGCAGCCGAGGCTTGCATTGCCTGTTTTTCAGACTGGATTTTGATTTCGAGCGTGCGTTTAGTGTTGTTCTGCATATTGCAATTCATGCCGTTTTTAAAACAAACGGGTTCAGGATTCGTACCCCACTATCCAGCACCATGCCATGCTGCATATCTTCGCTCAGAACAATTTTACAGCTATTTCGTTCAGCTACCGCAACGATCAGTGAATCGTAAAAACTGAAACCGTAGCGGCGGGAAATACCAAGTGCATTTTTTGTGTCAGTTTCATCCAACGATGCAACAGGCAACAAGCCCAAAATCTCGGCGATGGTTACGTCAATATTGGCGTAGGTTTCAGGAAATTTGCGCCGGGTGACATTGCAAAATTCATTCAAAACTTGTGCGCTAACCATTGCTCGCCCGCATTCCAGCAGATTGGCAGCTATCGGGCGTTTTTGTTCATCCTGCTTTGAATAGCGATAAAGCAGGATGTTTGTGTCGAGAAAGTAATCAACGCTCATTCGCTTCCTCACGATCAAAGCGGTAGCCGCTCAAGTCCAGACTGAAATTACCCAAAGGTGCAGGATTAGGTTGGCGGATACAACGCTTCAACTCTTCCAGCAAATCATCGGGCGGTGCTGCTTGTGTTGGCTGCTGATTGGTAAGCCGCTGGGATGCCTGCAAGCCAAGCCGAAAGTAATGGATGAAATCCAACACTTCCGCGAGTTTGGTATCGGGAATCTGGCTAATTTCTTCTACTAGGCGTTCCCGTAAAGGGTTTACTGCTAACATTTTAATCCTCCGGTAGAGAATAAGTTATATTGGATCATCGTCAAGATATATCACAAAGAAGTAAATCTATTCGCGCAAAATATGTTCAAGGCAAGATAAGCATTGATTTGCTTCGTTCAAAATTGATGTAAAAACACTAGAAAGTGGTTTTACATCAATACCAAAAACTTTAGATATTTTTTGATAGTTTTTAGACTTTCTGTGTCCCACGCTAGATGAGCGTAATTCTTGTAAATTTCTAAAAAAACTAATTACATTACTCACTTGATCATCAGAAATCTCTTGGACTCTCAGAAAAGCATCAAATTTCTTAATCCCTCTTATCTTTTCTCCTTCGCTCAGGACGATATAACTATTCATTGCTTCTTCATTTAGAGAGTCAATTAATATTTTAGTCAACGTTAAAACTTGATAATCAAACTCAGCTTGACTTTCATTTACTGGTATTCGCAAATGAGTGAAAAGATAAGAATCCCCATCAGACAAAGGTTTTAACAAATGCCAGTTGAACTTTAATTTCCAGTCAGTATTGAATTTCTCGAAATTTTGTTTGAAAATTAAATCAGCTTGTAATGGACTAGAAAATTGTGCTCGTATACTTCTATCATAATTAGTATTACTCATCTTTCCATCTGGAGAGATATTAAAGCTTTTCCAATATGATTGTTCTGATTCCGAAAGAAATTTACCCAGATCACCCAGATAAACAATAACATACTTTTCATGATTATTGTCTATATACATAGACCATAACGAACCACAAACCAAATTACCATCTTCTATAGTATATTTTTCAGGCTCACTGTAGTAACGAGATAAAACATCTCGCCTGAAAAAAACTGGAGTCAAATAATGCGGAGCATCATTATTAGCTCCAAAAAAATTAGCCAATAGATCAGGATTGCATGTATGTTTAATGACTTCACTAGTAGTACTTTCACCGATAATGAAATCCTGATAATTCTTCTCTTTTTTTATAAAAAAACTAATGGCTTTTTTTACACTAACAGGATAAATAACCTTTTTTGCTAAAAGACGTGAAAAAGCGATGTATCCATGAGAGCTATAAACATCATCCCTTATGTATCTTGCATATATTAAATTATCTGCTTTAACTTCAAAATCACATTGATCAGATGAGTAGTTAGAAATACTTTCATGAGAATATCTTCCATTATCACAGCATATTACAAAACATGTGTTTTTTATTGATATAAACTCAATGATCAGCTTTGTTTTTACTTTTACTTCACCATCATTAATAATAATCGCATCAATCTCCTCACCGCCTTCAATGATCTTAATATATTTATTACTCTTATCATCATAATATAAATTATGAAACAAGCGAAACTCTTCAAGAACTTCTATTCTTGCAGGTTTTATATCGAAGAAATCTCTATGTATGATTAAAGGCTTTACTGAATCAAAATCCATGAAATACTCATACTCAATGTATTCCTCCCCATCCTTCTTTGAAACCCAGTAGTCTGGCTTAGACTGCTCTGTATAAAAATCAAAGCTATATTTACCTAGTGAAACATGAATTTCATCCCATGGTATAAATGCGCAAGAGAAGCAACCATAAGTATTTTCCTCATGAAATCTTTTATCAACGATAGTCCAAGTTTCATTACCCCATTTATTTTCAACAGTATCAATCAAGTCTGTTTGCAGCAAATACTCTAATTCATTCTTCATCATTTAACCCCGCTCCACCTGAGCAATATTCTCCCGCGTCAACCCATACAACCCATAAACCACCACATTCATTTCTCGCTCTTTAGCCTCAATCGCCGCCTGCAATTCATCCAACTTTTTATCCAGCACGATAATCTGCTTACGCAAGCTGTCATTTTCAGTGGTTTTCAGTTTGAGTAATTCGCCCAGCAGTTTTTCAGCGGTGACGCTCGGTGTGATGTTGGTGGAACGGATCACGTACTTCCACTGCACGGTAATCAGTTCAGCATCGTCGATGAACAGGCTATCGAAGGCAGGCGTGCCGTTGGCAAGCAGGCTTAATTCGCCATCTTCATAACCGACTGTCAGTTTGAGACTGGGGTTGAGGTTCACCGTGAGCCTTTCGAGTTTTTGCGCCAAGGCGGCTTGGTATTGTGCTTTTGCCCAATCGGTGAGGGCTTTGCCTTTGAGTCCGGTGGCTTTGGCGGCATCGGAGGTTTTCAGTTGTTTTTCGTCGGGGAGTTTTGCCCAAATCCATTGCGGGATTTTGGTATCATTTGTCATTTGTGATGAGTTAAGTCGCTTTTCTAGCTTCAAAAACTCCGCTTCATAATGACCATGTAATTCCTGTAACTCCAATGCTAATTGACCAACTTTCTTCTTTTGTTCCTCATCAGCATGTGGCACGGGCAAAGGTGCTATGTATTGCGTTTCAATATCAAAAAAACCGTTCGATTTTGGTCTAGCAATCCGCTTAAAGATGAAAGTAGCAGGGGGAGCATTAAGTATCCCCAACATGAATAATAGCGCTGCCTCTGTATCTGCATGAATAGTATATGCTCGCTTATCATCTGCTGCGTATTTTCCTTCAATGTCGATTACAACCCTCAAATCTGGGGCTGTGCCAGCAATGAATAGCTTTTTCTCTGATTGTTTGTCTAAGTTTTTTGGATAAACATAGCCCCACCACTTATCATCCCTGTCCATTTTGCCACTTTCACGACCACGCAAAGCCTTTTCGTGGCTCTTTAGATAAGCCCAAGCTTTTGGATACGTTTGTGATAAGGTTTCCTCAGGATAAAGAAACGGTTTACCACTGATATTGCCAACACAATATGGCAATAAGATATGCTTCGCGCTGTCAGATAATCGGTAACGTTTGATTTGCTTCCCTGATAATAAAGGACGCATCAGTGCATCATCTATTTCAACTTCAACTGGATTGTCTTTATCTGCGTAGGATAAGTAACGGGCATTCCCAATTTTTTCATGATGGTAAATGTCATTTGCGCTTGTAACCAGCCCTTGAGAAATAGATGAACAAACCTTACTTAATGGTGTGTTATTCATCAACTTTTCGATGAGCTGGCGTTCGGGTTCGGGCATGAATTGCCATGCGTCGGCAGTGGGTAGATTGTCGTAAGGCAGGGCGTTGACCTGCGACCAGTCGAGGCTGCTGAGGTCGTCGCCCCCATTCGGGGCAAAATGCAGTTTGATACCATCCACCGCTTTGCCCGTGAAGAATTGCAGCGCGGTGTAGGTAATCGCTTCGTCAAAAATCTGGTAGCTTTTGAAATCAATCCAACGATCCATGCGCCGCGTCTCATGCAACACTTCGCGCAACCCCTGCCCGTAATCGTTCACCGCCCACACATTCGGCGCAATCAACCCCATCCGTCCCTCTGGATGCAGCAACCCCACCGATTGCTCAATAAACGGCAAGTAAATGTCGTAATTGCCCGTCTGCACACTGCGGAATTTCACCGACCCATCGGCATTTCTCGCCTGTACCCAATAATCGGTGGCTTCCGGCTGAATACGCCGCATATTCTGCAACTTGATGTACGGCGGATTGCCAATAATCACATCAAAACCACCCGCCGCGAACACCTCCGCAAACGCCTCGCGGTAACTGAACGGATTAATCCGCTCAAGCTGTTCATCGCTTAGCGGCTTCTCAGCGCGGTTAATATCCCAATCCACCAAACTGTTACCGCACAAAATATTGCCATCCAACGATGACAACGGTTGCCCCGGCATCACCGTATGCAGCCACAATGCCAGCTTGGTGATTTCCACCGACTCCGCGTTAACATCCACGCCATACAAGTTTTTCGCCAAAATCTCGCGGTAAGCCTTCGCCTTGTCAAATGCCGCCACCTGCCGGAATTCGTAATTAACGCGGCTTTTCTCGCTCACAAGCCACTCATGTTCCTGCAACAAACGCTTGAGTGCCTGAATCAAAAACGCCCCACTACCACACGCGGGATCAAGTACTTTCAAGCCACTCAAACGCTGTTGGTAACTATCCAACCAATCGCAATACCGCGCACTCAAGGTATTTTTTTTCAGCTTGCCATTCTTGAAATGGTCAGCATCCACCGCCGCCGCATCCAACCCCGCAAACTCGCCCTGCCCATTTTCCGCTCGCAACTCACGCAAGCGCAAACCCAAGGTTTCCTCAACGACATACGCTGTCACCCATTCCGGGGTGTAATACACGCCATCGGTTTTGCGTTTACTCAGCTTCATCAAGGAATCTTGGTTAGCGGCTTCCGCCTCCATGATTTCCAAATCGGTGATCGACTGCTCGAAGATGCGCCCCAAGGTATACAAACCAATCGCCCGTTCGCCACCTTCCTCAATCCCAAAATTGTAATTGGCAGAAAAGTACAACAGCGTGTCTTTGTGTTTCAGCAAGGCGACATCATCCGCCCCCTGAAACGGCGCGAAAAACACCTTATTCGGAACGTGCAAATCATCCAAATCAGTATCGGCAGCAAACAAGCCCCCGTTGAAACGGCTGATCGGGTGCGAACGGAAAATCCCCCCATTGCGCATCGACTTAAACAACGGCAACAAGCTGCTATTCCAAACATCCGCTTCTTCCGGCAAAAACTCCAATTTCTGGCTGTCTTCACTCAGCATTTTGCTCAACAGATTGACGGGGAATTGCAGATGCGCCCCCATATCCTCGCAAAACAGCACAAACAACAAACGATCCAGTAACTTTTGCGTCAAACGCACCAACTGGCGCGGCTGCTGCTGATAGGCGGGGTTATGCGCCAGCAAGGTCTTGAACAGCGCATCCCGATAAGCGCGATATTCAAAGTAAAAGGTCTTTTCCAGCGCCTTTTCCTGAATCCGCTGCATCGACAACAAACCCACCAACGGCGGCTCACTGCCCCGGTTCAACAGCCAATCGGCATGAAACAAACGGCTGAACAGGAAACGTTGCTGACGGGCTTTTTCCCCACTGTCCAATAACGCCACGCCCGTGTCCGTCAAAGACTTGTGCTTAATCACAAACCCCTCGTACTGGTGTGGCATCCGCGAATTCCAATACAAACGGAATTCGTTCATATCGCTGACAATGCCCCACGTCGGCTGGATTTTTTCCGTGCCATACGGGGTAAATTGGCGTCTCGCAAAGTTCAGGTAATCGGCACACTGTTGCACGGGGGAACGGTCATTACCCTCTCGGTTCTGCTTCGCATCCAACCCGGAACGTATATCCTTGAACTCGCACAAGATTTGCGGCGTAGTAGGCAATTCACTCGCCCCGAACCAACCCATTGCCGCATCCGCTTTGCCGACACCGCCGTTTTGCCCCGCTTTCTCAATCGCAAATTGCTGCACCAATGTATAGCCTTCGGCCTTATCCTGCTTACCAGAACGCGCATAGCCCCACAATTCCACGAAAAATATGTCGAGAAAACCGCCTTCCGCCCCGGTTTCTTTTTGAAAATCTTTTTCTGCCCAATGTTTCAGGCTTGCCAATAACTGCGCATCCGCATCACCCTCACAATAGGCGGCATAATCGGCGCTCCAGCAAGACATCAGGAAGGCATGGGAAAACAGCGGGGTAGGAGTTGTCATCAAAATAAGCCCAATAGTATCGTGACTTATGTATACCTGATTGAACACAAAAAATCAGCAATTACACGCCAACATATTTCCCCACCATTCGCATTCCCGCATCCCCTGCCACTATAATGCCGCACCAAGTTAGTTTTGAAAGAGGAATCCCCGTGCGCATACGCCTGAAAACCAAATGGAATAAGCAGGAACGTGAAGTTTCGCTGGAAGATACCGTCAGTGTGCTGGCGTTTAATACCTGGAAGATCGGGATGCAAACCCTGCTGGAAATCGAAAACGAGAATTTCCAGACCGACACCCAAATGCAGCGCGTGATGATCATGGAAGAAATCATGGCGTTTATGATCCACGTCCTCGACCGCATTGCCCACGACGTGTTGAATGACGAAGACCGCAGCGCTTTGATCACCACCTTCGCCCTGAAAATCGCCGACCATGTGCAAGACAACGCCCGCGACTTTGGTGGCCCCGGTGATTACCGCAACCCGTTCATCAACAAGCTAAACCAGCGCATGGAAGATTACGCTGACACCACATGGGGTAAAATCGCACAAGAACCCGGCTTCTCCATGAGCTTGGCTTTCGGCAACTTTATTGCCGAAGCCGTAGGGCCGCGTGACCGTAAGTGGGTGCTGGACTACATCCAGCGCACCCTGATGCCCGAACTGTTAACCACTTACAAAAAAGTGCTCGCCCGTTTGGGAATGCTGGAAAGCCACAAATAGTTACTTCCAGTCAACGAACTCGGCGACCTTATCCGCCACCTCATCCGCATACAAATCCATGAAGAAATGGTCGGCACCGTCGACCGTTTCTACTGTCAGATTATCCTGCTTGATACCTTCCAGTTTGGCGGGCAAATCAGCCACAACCTCATCCGCAGAACCCATCACAATCAGCATCGGCTTTTTGATTTTGGGTAACAGGCTCGGGGTATTTTTACGCTCGTCATCCTTGTAATAGCTTAATACGGCGGCGGCTGTCGCCTTGGCTTTTTCGCAATACACAAAACCCGGCAGTTCCATCACGGTATCACCCTTGCCGTCATCAACCAGCTTCTGTGCTTCAGCCAGCACATCTGCCAGTGGCTTTTTGTAGCGCTCTTCGTATTCCTTGGCAGAATCGGCAGCATCCCACGTCGCTGGGGCAACGGCTACGACCTTTTCCAGCAGGTCGGAATCTTTTTCAGACGCATACCACGACACCTGATTGCCACCACGCGAATGCCCGAGTAGCACCACTTTGCTAGCACCCTGTTCTTTCAACCAGTTCATCCACGTATCGAGTTCAGCCACCGCATCTTCGTGTTTGTGCTTGTGTTCAATGGTGCAATCCAACATTTCGGAGGGGCGCTTGTCGATGGCATAGCTGAGGTTGACATTGAGGGTGTTGTAACCCTTTTCCTTGAGCAGCTCGCTCAACGTTTGCATGATTTCCATCTTGTTGTGTGCAAGCGTGCCATGTTGCATCAGGATCACGCCATCTTTGGCGGTTTTGCCATCTGCCAGCGTCAATTCGCCGCGCAATTCAATATCACCCTGCTTCACGCTGACTTCTTCGGCATGAAGACTGGAAAACGCCGCGAACAGTGAAAAAGCAACCACACCAGTAAAACGGGGCAGTAATGTCATATCATTCTCCTCAATTAAATTCCCATGGCGCGTTTGGCCATTTCGTATTTTAGAAAGCCCATGCGGTTGACGATAGTTAACCCTGAATTACGCAGGATTTTCCACGGCGTCAAGGTATTACCGAACAACAGGCGGAAACCTTCCATCGCTTTCTGGGTAAGCACATTATCGCCGCGACGGGCGCGTTCGTAAGCCCGCAGCACTTTGAGGCTGCCAATGTCGCCTGATGCCTGACGGATTTGCTGAGCGAGTTCCACCGCATCCTTGATTCCCAGATTGACACCCTGCCCCGCCAGCGGGTGGATGGTATGCGCCGCATCGCCCACCAGCGCCAAGCGTTCCTGAATGTAGGGTTCGGCATGACGCCCGCGTAACGAAAAGGCGGCGCGTTCACCCACGGCAGTCACTTCACCCAAACGCTTATCCAGTGCTTGGGTAAGTTCGCGGCAGAATTCAGCGTCTGACAACAGCAACAGCGCGTCAGCGCGGTCGGCAGGCAATGTCCAAACAATCGAACAGGAACCATCGCCCAGCGGCAAAAACGCCAACGGGCCACTCGGCATAAAACGTTGCCAGGCGGTGAATTGATGCGGAAGTTCGGTTTGCACCACGCAAACCAGCCCTTTTTGCCCGTAGTCATGGGTTTCCAGACTGATGCCCGCGAGTTGGCGTACTTTGGATTGCGCCCCGTCTGCGCCGACCAGTAACCCGGCGGTCAGGGTTTTACCGCTTTGCAAGGTTACGGTGACTTGCGGTTCTTCCAGCGTAAACTCGGCGATTTTTTCAGGGCAGTAAAGGTCAATCGCATCGGAAGCACGGATAGCGTCCAGCAAAGCAAGCTGCACCACGCGGTTTTCGACGATATGCCCTAAGTCAGGCTCGCCAAGGTCAGCAGCATCAAAACAGATTTCCCCGTCACCAGTCGCATCCCACACCCGCATGGATTCGTAGGGGGAAGCACGCCGCGCCGCAACGCCTTCCCACACACCCGCTTCTGCCAGCGCCCGTTGTGAAGCGCGGCTGATCGCGGATACCCGCAAGTCATAGGGGTCAGTGGGGGCAAAGGCGGAAGGTTCATGCCCTTCCAACACCGCAACACGTTTGCCGGATTTGCCTAACAAGCAGGCCAACGTAGAACCTACCATACCGCCACCCGCGATGATCACGTCGTATTGCGTTTGCATTCCTTACATCCCTTTTCAGATTAGCCTTACACTGCGGTAAAGACTACAACAAAGCGGGCGCCGGAAATACAACCGGGGGGAAATTAGCGCTTATTACTCCAACCACGGGAGGAGTAACAGCTTACCCGGCGTTGCGCCCAGTAAACCCCAGAAACCACCGAAATAAGCCAGCGGCACGGTTACTACGACCAGATACAAAGCGCTATCCGTATAGGAAACGTGGTACAACAGCCAAGCTTGACCAAACACCAGCAGCAAAACCAACACCAATAACAGGCCAACCAATAGCCAATCGAACGCCAAAGCCAGTAAGCGCATCCCTACCTTCGCGGAAGGAAAGCCACCAAGCTGGGAGGCAAAATACCCTCTTGCAGGCGTCGAAATAGGGTTATTCATTTTCATACATGACACTCCTTGTCACCTCGCAATACTCTGAACCTCAATTATAGCGACTCTATCGAAAATTGCTGCTGAAAATGTTAATTAACCAAGCAGTTCTATCAGGTATAGTAACAAGGCAACTGGTAAGTCGTCGGCAAACCAAAGTGTGCTGGGTAATCCACATGCACAAAGTAAAGGCCCGCAGCGGGCGCTGTCATCCCCGCCTGCGTGCGGTCGCGCAACGCCAGCAATTCCCCCATCCATGCCTGCGGGCGCTCACCTGCCCCAACCTTCAACAGCGAACCCACAATATTGCGTACCATGTGATGCAAAAAGGCATTGGCGCGTAAATCAACATAAATGAAGTCGCCTTCCCGACTGACCGTAATGTCGCTCATCTCGCGCATTGCATGACGTGCCTGACACCCTGCCGCCCGGAAGCTGGAAAAGTCCTGCTCCCCCAGCAAAGCTTGCGCCGCTTCATGCATCGCCGCCACATCCAGCTCACCATGCTGCCAATACACCCGGTTATGCAACAGCGCCGGACGTGCCTGACGGTTGAGGATAATGTAGCGATAACGCCGTGCTCGCGCCGAAAAACGCGCATGGAAATCGTCGGCCACCGGCTGAATCCAACGCATCGACACCCCATCCGGCAGGTGCGCATTCGTCCCAAACAACCAGCCGCGTAACGGGCGGGTAGCACTGGTTTCAAAATGAATCACTTGCCCAATCCCGTGAACGCCCGAATCAGTACGCCCGGCACAAACCACACTCACCGCTTCATTCGCCACGCGGGAAAGCGCTTGCTCGACATTCCCCTGTACGGTGGGGCCATGACTCAAGCGTTGCCAACCGTAGAAAGGGCTTCCGTCGTATTCAATACACGCTGCAAATTTCATGACGCTAAACCCCACGGGCAGTAAAAACAAAAAAGGCCGGATGAACCGGCCTTTATAGCGTGAAAGCGGTGATTCCTCAACCTGTCTGGTGTAACAGCACTTCGGCTTCACGGCGTTGGTCGTCGTTACCTTCCACCATGACCTCTTCCAGCGTGCTGCGAGCACCCTCGATGTCGCCCATGTCCAGATAGGCGCGAGCCAGATCCAGCTTGGTGCTGATATGAGCTTCGTGCAGGTCAATTTCCTCGTCCGGGAAGTCGAGGAACGACAGCGCATCATCAATATCGCCCAGCCAATCCTTGTCTTCGTCGCTAATCGGCGCGTAGAACGTGTCCTTGGGCAGGATACGGTTGATCCCTGTTTGGTTGTCCAGATGCAGGTTCAGGTTGGTAGAATTTGCCGCAGCGGCTGCTACTACAACAGGAACAGCTACCGCCGCCGCAGTAGCAGCCACATGATTCGCTGGCGTCGCAGGGATTGCGTCATCATTGCCTACCAAATCATCCAGGTCGTCCAGTTCATCCAGATCAAAATCCAGCAAGTGGTCGGAAGACTCTGCTTCATACATATTATCCGGCTCTGGCTCGCGAGGCTTAACAGCAATGCTTTCCTGCGCCGGTTGGGGCGCTTTATCGTCTGTATCCAGCGTAAAGTCCAGATCAAGGTCATCATCCAGATCGTCCAGCTCATCCAGATTAAAATCGAATGGCTCATCATCCGCCGCTGCGGCAAGTGGGGCAGGCTTGGTTTCTGCTACATCCAACTCAGGCAGGGTAGGCAATTCAGGCGCAATTTCTGACGATACCGCACTCTTATCTTCAACGGGTGGCTCACCGAAATCAGCCATCTCGTCACTGTCCTGCAACAGTTTATCGAGATCGATGTCATCAAAGTCCATCTCACCCAGATCCAAATCACTGAAGTCATCTGCCGGGTAGTCATCTCTGGGAACAGGCGTTGGCTCTGACACTTTATTGTCAGCAGCTAATGACGCTCCCGCTGTTGCAGCGGCCATGCCGCCCAAAGCCGTTGCAACCGTTGCCGCCACTGAAGAAGCAGGCGCTGGTGCTGGAGCAGTCGGGACAGCCGATCCTTGATACAACGCGTTATCCGGGCTGATTTTTCGCCCCCACTCAGCCACGGATTTCCACAGGTTATCCTTACCCGCACCATCCATTACCGCAAACTGTTGGGCGTGGTTATCAAACGCCTCGCGGTTATTGGCAACGAAGTAGCATTCCAGTAACTTGTGGCGGTATTCCGGCTTGTCAGGGTGACGCTCAATACACTTTTTCAACTCGCTTTCTGCTTGCTGGTACAAGCCGTAAGCGATGTAAACATTGGCTTCTGTCAGGCAATCATCTTCAATGCCCGCCGCGGGATGCGGTTGACCAGCAATAGGCGGAACATCCATCCCCTCATCTTCATCCGTATCATTCCCGGCAATACCAAAGGGGTCTTCTGACAAAGTATTTCTGGCAGTACCGTAAGTCCCGCCGCTGCGTTTATCGGCTTTCTCCAGCTCTTGTTCCAGAGAATTAACATCGAACTCGTCACGAGTCACTGGCATATCGAGATCATCGTCCAGATTGGCTTCACGGCGTGGCGTCTTCGTGGTTCCGTCTGGTTTGCGGCGACGCCCTAATAACCACAGCAACAGCAACAATGCCAGCGAGCCTGCGCCAATTTTGAGTGCCAGCGGCGATGTCAACAGCCCCAAAAGATCATTGTTATCCCCTGTCTGGTCAGCAAACACAGGTGAAGGCTTTTGAACAGGCTTTTCCGCAGGCGTTACTGGCACAATCACAGGTTTCAGCGGTACGGCTGGTGCAGGAACAGGCACTGGAGTGGCTGGCGGGGCTATCTGTTGCACTGGCGGGGCTGATGGGACAGGCGGCTCAGTCCTGAGGATGGTATTGTTGTCCTGACCCGCGACATTCGCCATGTGGGTCTGGATGTCTTTACCCTGCTCTGGTGGCACGCTAACAACCTGACTGCCTGTTGGCGTTGACTGTGTGGTTTGTTGGGCATCTTGCGTATCCGCCGTATCGGCTGACGGCGCGACTTTAATGCCGTTATCGCTCAGTTGCTGCTGCAATTCAGCAAGCTGGGTATCGCGCAAGGCCAGCAAACGGTTTTTCTTGCTCAACATGGACTCAAGGTCAGTCACACGTGATTTGAGTTCGTTGTTCTCATTCTGGCGTGCTGCCAGTGACTCACTCGCCAACGCAAGTTGCTTTTCGATGGCGGCGAGCTTGGCGTTACCGGCGGCAACGGCCGCATTGCTGGCAGCGCTATCACCTGTTTTTGCACCCAAGACTTCCAGACGTGCCTTATCCTGTTGGTTGCTGGCGGTTGGTGCATTCTGGGACTGAGGCTTGCTGGCAGCCACCGTTTTGGTTCCGGTACTTTGCGGAACGGTTTTGCCTGCCAGTGACTTCCTGAATTCACGCCACTCGGCATTCTGCTGGCGAATCTCGCGGCGGGCTTCTGCGCGTGAAACAGCACCGACTTGGCTGGAAGATGGGGTCTTCATCAACGCACCCGTGCGGAGGTTATTGATGTTTTCATCAATGAACGCTTCCGGGTTTGCCCGGAACAAAGCCATCATCATCTGGTCGTTGTTAATGCCTTGGCGTTGGAGACGTGATGCCACACCAAACAAGGTATCCCCGGATTTGACCCGGTAAGTACGGTTACGGGCAGCAGGTTGCGGTGGTGCTGCGGGTGCGGCGGCTGGTTGAGCAGGGCGTACTGGGCGACGGACATTACCGGCAGCTTTCGGCTCTGCCCTGACAGCAGCTTCCCCGGCAACCGTATTGCCCGGCTGCATCAGCACCGGTGGATCCAACATCACGGTATATTCTTTAAGAAGCTGTCCTTGAGGCCAACTGACTTCTAATAGAAAATTAACGAAGGGTTCTTGAATAGGCGTATCAGACGACACCAGAATGACTGGCTTACCACCCTGAACCGTGGGCGTAAAACGTAAATTACCCAGAAAGTCAGGGCGAGCAACACCTACCCGGTTAAATACATCGGGTGGTGCCAAGCGTACCTGAATCTTGCTGGCATCTGCCGGGGCAGCAGACAACAAGTCGATTTTGGCTCGCAGCGGCTGGTTCAGATGAGAGTTGGATTCAATATCCCCAAGCCCCAAAGCGCTGGAAGCCGCTGGATACGCTCCGGCGATGAATATAGCTAAGCTCAAGGCTTGTTTATTCACTGCAATTCCCCTTCAATAGATTCTTTATCTGTGCAAGATTATGGTATCTCTGACCCATCATCCACTCCGCTTATTAGCCCTTATTATGACGATGATGAATAGCGATTCTGGTTATTGTTTCTTAGGACTAAAACTATATATTAGTACATTATTCCAAGCAATGCTGCCCCGAGCAGGCTTTAGGCATTAATCCCAAAGCACATCATATCCATGTTCTCATTGTCAGCAATAGTGAATTAATTCCCGCTTAACCATACCTACAGATAGTCGCGTACTAATATTTCAGCAATCTGGACACTGTTTAACGCAGCACCTTTACGCACATTATCAGCAACTACCCATAAACTCAGACCCGATGGGCAAGAAATATCTTCACGAATCCGGCTAACATAAACGCTGTCACTATTGACCGCTTCGGTCACAGGCGTCGGATAACCACCATCCACCTGCTCATCCAGTACTTCCACACCAGCAGCCTTACGTAAAAGCTGCGTGGCTTCTGCTGCTGTCAACTTCGTCTCGGTTTCAATATTGATGGCTGCGGAATGACCGAAAAACACGGGAACACGTACTGCTGTTGGATTAATGCCCAATGCAGGCAAGCCCATGATTTTACGGGTTTCCAGCACCATCTTCATTTCTTCCCAAGTATAGCCATTTTCCTGGAAATTACCGATGTGCGGGAACAAATTGAACGCAATTTGCTTGGCATACAATTTCGGTTCCACCGGACGGGCATTCAAGAGCTGTGCCGTTTGGTGTGCCAATTCATTGATACCTTCACGCCCCGTGCCGGAAACCGCTTGATAAGTGGCCACATTAATCCGCGTAATCGTCGCGGCATCATGCAGTGGCTTCAACGCCACCAACATCTGGCTAACCGCGCTGCCGGGGTTAGCAATAATGCTGCGTTGCTTATACCCTACAATGGCTTGTGGGTTCACTTCTGGCACGACTAACGGCACATCTTTCTCAAAACGGAAGCACGCACTGTCGTCAATGACCACGCACCCTGCCGCCACCGCCAGCGGCACATATTGAGCCGCTACCGCCTCCGTGCTGGCAAAAAAAGCAATTTTTACGCTGGAGAAGTCGAAATGTTCGACGTGCTCAACATCCAATGTTTTATTGCCAAAATCGACGTACTGTTCACCGTCTGTTGCAAATTCCAGCGCATAAATTTTACCAATGGGGAATTTACGCTTTGCCAGCAAGTCCAGGATGGCTTCACCCACCAGACTGCCTGCACCGACGACGGCTACGTTATAAGTGTTGGACATGATTTAACCTTGTAGGGCAGCAACGACTGCATCGCCCATTGCCACCGTGCCAATTTTGCGGCAACCCTCGGTGTAAATGTCGCCAGTGCGCACGCCAGATGCCAGAACCTTTTCCACTGCCGCTTCGACGCGCTCAGCCAGTTCTGGACGATTGAGGCTGTAACGCAGCAACATCGCTACGGACAGAATGGTCGCCAACGGGTTGGCAATGCCCTGGCCTGCAATGTCAGGCGCAGAACCGTGGATCGGTTCGTACAAGCCACACGCCGAAGAATTCAGGGAGGCAGAAGGCAACATACCAATAGAACCGGTCAGCATGGCGGCGGCGTCAGACAACACATCGCCAAACAGGTTGCTGGTCACAATCACGTCGAATTGCTTGGGCGCACGCACCAATTGCATCGCGGCGTTATCGACGTACATGTGGCTGAGTTCGACTTCAGGGTATTCCTTACCGACTTTCTCGACGATTTCGCGCCACAGTTCGCACACTTCCAGCACGTTAGCCTTGTCGACGGAACACAGGCGCTTGTTGCGCTTCATCGCAGTTTCAAAGCCGACGCGGGCAATGCGCTCGATTTCGGATTCGGTGTAAGTAGCAGAATTAAAACCTTGACGCTCACCGTTTTCCAGCACACGAATGCCACGAGGTTGACCGAAGTAAATACCGCCGGTCAGTTCGCGCACGATCATAATGTCCAGCCCTGCAACCACTTCAGGCTTGAGGGTGGAAGCTGAGGCCAGCTCTTCGTACAGAATCGCCGGGCGTAAATTGGCGAACAGACCGAGATCAGCACGAATCGCCAGCAAGCCACGTTCCGGGCGCAACGGACGGTCGAGCGTGTCGTACTGCGGGCCACCGACAGCGCCAAGCAGAATCGCATCAGCCTTTTGTGCCAGCGCGCGGGTGGAATCCGGGTAAGGTTGACCTTCCTTGTCGTAAGCAATGCCGCCGATATTCGCGTATTCTAGCGCTACCGACAGATTGCCTTCCGCCGTGAAAACATTGAGGACTTTAACCGCTTCCGCCACGATTTCCGGGCCAATACCGTCACCGGGCAATACCAAAATTTTGTGTGTCATGTGAATCTAACCCAAATAAACCAGAATCTTAAAATAACCAAGGCGCTGCTTGCTTGCGCTGCGTTTCATACGCTTTGATGTCAGCCGCGTGTTGCAGTGTCAGGCCAATATCATCCAACCCGTTCAGCAGGCAATACTTGCGGAATTCGTCGATGCTGAACGCAAACGCTGCGCCACTCGGCGTAACCACTTGCTGCTTTTCCAGATCAACCGTCAACTGATAGCCTTCTGACGCCTGTGCTTCCGTGAACAACTGATCAATCACCTCAGCAGGCAGCGTCAATGGCAGCAAGCCATTCTTGAAGCTGTTATTGAAGAAAATATCTGCATAGCTCGGCGCAATTACCGCACGAATGCCGTAATCCGTCAGCGCCCAGACCGCGTGTTCCCGTGAGGAACCGCAACCAAAGTTTTCACGCGCCAACAGCACCGAAGCCCCGGCATAACGCGGGAAATTCAGCACGAAATCCGGGTTCGGGGTGCGCTTGCTGTGATCCATGCCCGGTTCGCCCGGCTCAAGGTAACGCCAGTCATCAAACAGCGTCGGGCCAAAGCCAGTACGCTGAATGGATTTCAGGTATTGCTTGGGAATAATCGCATCCGTATCCACGTTGGAACGGTCCAGCGGAACCACCAGACCGGTATGTACAGTAAATTTATCCATGATGATTATTTTGCCTTTTCTGTCTGGGCATTTTGTTCAATCGAGCCACCCAACGATTTCAGATCTTTGCCAACGCCTTCCACGGTACTGCAACCAGCAACCAACAGACAGGCCATCAGGAATAATACACTCAGTAACTTTTGCATGGGATCATCTCCTTACAGGGTACGAACATCGACAAAATGACCAGTCACCGCTGCCGCAGCCGCCATAGCCGGGCTAACCAGATGGGTGCGCCCGCCCTGCCCTTGCCGCCCTTCAAAGTTGCGGTTGGAGGTAGAGGCACAACGCTCGCCCGGTTCGAGACGGTCAGCATTCATGGCAAGGCACATGGAACAACCCGGTGCACGCCATTCAAAACCCGCTTCGATAAAAATTTTATCCAGCCCTTCGCTTTCCGCTTGTTGCTTGACCAAGCCGGAGCCGGGAACCACCATCGCCAGCTTCACATTGCTCGCGACTTTGCGGCCTTTGGCAACGGCGGCGGCAGCACGTAAATCTTCAATGCGTGAGTTGGTGCAAGAGCCGATGAATACCTTGTCGATTTGCACGTCAGTAATCGGCGTATTGGCTTCCAGACCCATGTATTTGAGCGCTGCGCTAATACCGCTGGCTTTGACCGCATCGCTTTCATTGGCGGGGTCAGGCGTTTTACCATCCACCGGCAGTACCATCTCGGGGGAAGTCCCCCAAGTGACTTGCGGCTGAATGCTGGCAGCATCGAGGCGTACTACCCGATCGAATACCGCATCCGCATCGGAATGCAGGTCTTGCCAAGCGGCAACAGCTTTATCCCAATCGTGCGCTTTCGGGGCGTAAGGGCGGCCTTTGACGTAGTTAATGGTGGTGTCATCCACGGCTATCATGCCTGCGCGAGCACCGCCCTCGATAGCCATATTGCAGACCGTCATACGGCCTTCCATCGACAAGTCGCGGATAGCTTCGCCGCCGAATTCGATGGCGTAACCTGTGCCGCCCGCCGTGCCGATTTCACCGATAATGGCAAGCACGATGTCTTTAGCAGTCACGCCTGCGCCGACTTTGCCATCCACGCTGACCAGCATGTTTTTCATCTTTTTCTGGATCAAGCACTGGGTCGCCATGACGTGCTCGACTTCGGATGTGCCGATGCCGTGTGCCAATGCGCCAAACGCGCCATGCGTCGAGGTGTGTGAATCGCCACAAACCACGGTCATGCCGGGCAAGGTTGCGCCTTGCTCAGGGCCAATGACGTGCACGATGCCCTGACGGATGTCGCCGATATTGAATTCGGTAATGCCAAAGGAGCGACAATTTTCGTCGAGGGTTTCGACTTGCAAACGGGCTATCGGGTCGGTAATGCCGTGCTCCAGGCCAATGGTTGGAACGTTGTGATCGGGAACGGCTACCATCGAGTTGACCCGCCACGGTTGACGGTTGGCGAGGCGCAGCCCTTCAAAGGCTTGCGGTGAAGTCACTTCGTGTACCAAATGACGGTCGATATAGAGTAAGCCTGTGCCGTCAGCTTCTTGCCTCACCACATGCGCATTCCAGACCTTATCGTAGAGCGTTTTGCCAGCCATAAATCCCCAAAACTGCTGTTGGAAAAAGGCTACATAATACACTTTTTTGTTATACATCATCCACAAAAAAAGGCCAGCACGAGGCTGGCCTTTTTACTAGCACCCTTCACCTCTTGCGAGGGAAGGGCTGGGGATGAGGAAAATACCCTCCCTTAGTCTTCGCGGCGGCGGCGGAAGAATGCGGCTGTTGCCAACAACATACTCATGATCGCCACACCCCATTGGCTGAGGGTCGGAACATTGATCGCCTGAGCGTGCAGGCTAGCAATCAGACCGAAACCAACCGTGGTATTGGTTGCACCACCATCCTCTGGCTCTTCACCCCATTTGAGGTCAATCGGCTTGCTGGAGATACTACCATCCGGGTTGAGGATACCGTTGCTATCCGCAGCATCGTCGTCGTTCGGATCATTGCCACCAATGGTCGGCAAATAGCCAGTTGGTGGGACAATATTCACCACATACGCCCCTTCACGCAGATTGCCGAAGTAGTACTTGCCATCCGCATCCGTGGTTTGTGGCTTCAACACATCACCGAAGATGTCAGTTACTGGCTTGCCATCCTTATCCAGCAAGGTAACAGTTGCACCCAGCACGCCTGGTTCACCTGCATCCTGCTTACCGTTGCCGTTCAGGTCAATCCACAGGCGGCTGCCCAGGTTGACAGGGCGGATCAGGCCGCAGTCCACCGTGCTATTACGGCTTTCGTCGTCACCATCCACCTCTGCACCGGGTTCGCTACCCGGCAACAGCGTCACGGCTGATGTCTGATAACTACCCGCCACTACCTTACAGTTACTGTCGGTATTGGATGGATCAGTATCCGGGTCAGCGCCACCTTTGGTCAGGCTGTAACCCGTGTTACTGCTCGGCTTCACGGTGACAATGTAGTTGCCCGGTTTCAGGTTGTCGAACAGATAATTGCCGTTGGCATCCGTGGTCACAGCCGCGACTTGGTTACCGTTGATGTCAATCACCGGCGTGATGCCATCTTCTTCCGTCAAGCTAACGGTGATACCACCGATACCCGGCTCGGCATTGTCCTGCTGACCATTGGCGTTGCTGTCCAGCCAGATTTTGTTACCCAACGAGACTGAGCCGTAGAAGCCGCAGTCAACCGTCATGTTACCGTTGGCGTCGTCACCGTCTGTATCCGATTCCGTACCCGCTTGCAGCGTGAATGGATGGGTTTCGATGGTGCTGTTGATCGGGTTAACACGGCAGTTGCTGTCGTAGTCACTCGCGTCATCATCGGCATCAATACCACCCATAGTCGGGAAGAACCCTGCTGGTGGCTCAACCGTGACGATGTAATCACCTTCCGGCAAATTACCAAACACGTAGAGACCATCACCACCCGTGGTATGTGAGGCAACCGGCTTACCATCCAGATCCGTGGCCGCACGGCCTGAAGCATCCGTCAAAGTAACGACTGCGCCTGACAACAGGCTCTCACCTTCGTCACGCTTGCCATTGGCGTTGCTGTCGATCCAGATCTGGTTGCCGACAGAAACTGGCGTCGTAGACACTGGCTTGCGATCGACGAAGTCGTTGCTGTCATCCGTTTCGTCCGCTACTACGCTAACAGGAATGCTATTGTCGTTGGTGTCGGTGTTGGCAGCGTCGTCTTCAGGTAAAGTACCGTCCTGGTCGATCACAGAGGTGTAACCATCCGGGTCAGTTTCCGCTACCAGATAGTCGCCGGGGGCTACATCAGTGAAGCGGTATGCGCCGCCTGCATCAGTCAGGGTAGTCACAGGCTTACCGTCCTCGTCCAGCACAGGTGTACCGTCTTTGTTCAGTAAGGTAATCAGCACACCTTCGATGGCATCTTCACCAACCGTGTCACCCGTGGTGTCGGCTTTGACCGTACCGCTGATGGTGGCTTTGCCGGGTTCGGGTTTGTAGAAGCCGCAGTCAACCGTCAGGTTGCTGCTAGTGCCGTCACCATCTGCGGTGGCACCGGGTTCTTGGTCAGCCATCAGGTTGAACAGGGCGGTGCTGGCGCTGCCATCGGGTTGGACGGCACAGTTGCTGTCGTTGTTGGCGGGTACTTCATCCACGTCACCGGCGTTTTGCGTCGGCAGGTAGCCTTCCGGGGCTTTGACGTTGATGCTGTAGTCGCCTTCGGGCAGTTTGGTGAAGCCGTACAGGCCGTCTGCCCCGGTGATCGCTGGGGCAATGTCGTTGCCGTCGATATCTTTCGCGGGGTTGCCGTCTTTGTCGAGCAGGGTAACGGTCGCACCTTCCAGACCCATTTCACCTTCACTTTGCAGGCCGTCTTTGTTGGTGTCGATCCAGAGGTAGTCACCGACAGCGACTGGTTTGACTGCATCAACAGGCTTACGCTCTACGAAGTCGTTGCCGTCATCGGTTTCGTCCGCGACGACGCTAACCGGGAGGCTGTTGTCGTTGGTGTCGGTGTTGGCGGCGTCGTCTTCCGGGGTGGTGCTGTCTTGGTCGCTGACAGAGGTGTATCCAGTCGGGTCAGTTTCCACGACCAAATAGTCGCCGGGGGTTACGTCGGTGAAGACATAAGCACCGCTGGCATCGGTCAGGGTGGTCACTGGGTTGCCGTCTTTGTCCAGCACGGGTGTGCCGTCCGGGTTTTGCAAGGCAAGGGTGACGCCTTCAAGCGCGTCTTCGCCTACGGTGTCACCGGTGGTGTCAGCTTTGACCGTACCGCTGATGGTGGCTTTGCCGGGTTCGGGTTTGTAGAAGCCGCAGTCAACCGTCAGGTTGCTGCTAGTGCCGTCACCATCTTCGGTGGCACCGGGTTCTTGGTCAGCCATCAGGTTGAACAGGGCGGTGCTGGCGCTGCCATCGGGTTGGACGGCACAGTTGCTGTCGTTGTTGGCGGGTACTTCATCCACGTCACCGGCGTTTTGCGTCGGCAGGTAGCCTTCCGGGGCTTTGACGTTGATGCTGTAGTCGCCTTCGGGCAGTTTGGTGAAGCCGTACAGGCCGTCTGCCCCGGTGATCGCTGGGGCAATGTCGTTGCCGTCGACATCTTTCGCGGGGTTGCCGTCTTTGTCGAGCAGGGTAACGGTCGCACCTTCCAGACCCATTTCACCTTCACTTTGCAGGCCGTCTTTGTTGGTGTCGATCCAGAGGTAGTCACCGACAGCGACTGGTTTGACGGGTGGGACGATGCCGAAGTCGACGGTGAGGTTGGAACGGGCGTCTTCGGTACCGATCCCGTCGTTGCCATCTACGCCAGTGGCGGTGGTTTCGAGGAGCGGCTCTTGGTCGTCCAGTACCACGAGGTTGGAACACAGGCCAGTGCTGGTGTCGTCAGTGCCGTTGTCGTCGCCGTCGAGGTCGGTGTTAGCATCCAAAGCGTTGCCACCGGTGCTGGCGGTGTAGCCTTCCAGGACGTTGCCTGCAAGGAAGTTGTCCGCAACGACGCAGACTTGGTAGCTGCCTGCGGCGAGGCCACCGAACAGGTAGCGGCCTGTTGCGTCGGTTGTGGTGGAAGTCACGACTGCACCCGCTGCGTCTTTCAGTTCCAGCGTGATGCCTGCGGTGGCGGGCAATTCGCCTACATCCGCCAAGCCGTTGTTGTTGGTGTCGATCCAGACGCGGTTGCCGAGGCTGTGGGTCGGTGCTTTCGGTTGATAGAAGCCGCAGTCTACGCTCAGGTTGCTGTTGGCGTCGGTGTCGCCATCGTCAATCGGTTCGCCACCGGCGGTGAGGGTAAATAGAGCCGTTTGGATGTTACTGCCAACCACCGCACAGTTGCTGTCGGTGTTGGAGGCGTCTTCATCCACATCGGCACCGCCCTTGGTGACAACGTAGCCTTCAGGGGCAGCTACGCTGATGCTGTAGTCGCCTTCGGGCAGGTTGCTGAACAGGTATTTGCCGTCAGTACCCACGGTGAGCGGAGCCACGTCATTGCCGTCGAGGTCTTTGACCGGGTTGCCGTCTTTATCGAGCAGGGTAATGACTGCGCCTTCCAATGCTGCCTCACCTTCGTCTTGGATGCCGTCTTCGTTGGCATCGATCCAGAGGTAGTCACCGACGGCGACTGGTTTGGCTGGCACAACAGGTGGCAGAACTGCGAAGTCAACCGTCAGGTTGGAACGGTTATCTTCCGTACCAGCACCATCATCACCCGCAATACCACTCGCCGTCGACATTTCACTGGTTGGTTCTTTGCCGTCTATGACCACCACGTTGGAACACAGGCCGTCTTCAACCGTTGTGTCACCGTTGTCGTTATTGTCACCATTGTCATTCGCATCAGCTTCCTTACCATTCACACCCGCGGTATAATTGAGCAGCTTGCCTACACCCGTGAAGTTATTGGCGGAAACGCACACTTGATACTCACCGGCATTCATACCACTGAACAAGTAGTAACCGCCTGCGGTCATGGTGCTCTCAATAATTGCACCGCTGTTGTCGCGCAACTCGACCTTAACCCCATTAGGCAGGCTTTCTCCGTCATCGAATTGACCGTTGTTGGCTTTAGCTGCATCGCCTGCACCGTCGTCCACCCAGACCATATTACCGATACTGTGGGTTGCCACGACTGGCTTACGCTCTACGAAGTCGTTACCGTCATCGGTTTCGTCCGCGACGACGCTAACCGGGAGGCTGTTGTCGTTGGTGTCGGTGTTGGCGGCGTCGTCTTCCGGGGTGGTGCTGTCTTGGTCGCTGACAGAGGTGTATCCAGTCGGGTCAGTTTCCACGACCAAATAGTCGCCGGGGGTTACGTCGGTGAAGACATAAGCACCGCTGGCATCGGTCAGGGTGGTCACTGGGTTGCCGTCTTTGTCCAGCACGGGTGTGCCGTCCGGGTTTTGCAAGGCAAGGGTGACGCCTTCAAGCGCGTCTTCGCCTACGGTGTCACCGGTGGTGTCAGCTTTGACCGTACCGCTGATGGTGGCTTTGCCGGGTTCGGGTTTGTAGAAGCCGCAGTCAACCGTCAGGTTGCTGCTGGTGCCGTCACCGTCTGCGGTGGCACCGGGTTCTTGGTCAGCCATCAGGTTGAACAGGGCGGTGCTGGCGCTGCCATCGGGTTGGACGGCACAGTTGCTGTCGTTGTTGGCGGGTACTTCATCCACGTCACCGGCGTTTTGCGTCGGCAGGTAGCCTTCCGGGGCTTTGACGTTGATGCTGTAGTCGCCTTCGGGCAGTTTGGTGAAGCCGTACAGGCCGTCTGTACCCGTGATCGCTGGGGCAATGTCGTTGCCGTCGACATCTTTCGCGGGGTTGCCGTCTTTGTCGAGCAAGGTAACGGTCGCACCTTCCAAACCCATTTCACCTTCACTTTGCAGGCCGTCTTTGTTGGTGTCGATCCAGAGGTAGTCACCGACAGCGACTGGTTTGACGGGTGGGACAATGCCGAAGTCGACGGTGAGGTTGGAACGGGCGTCTTCGGTACCGATGCCGTCGTTGCCATCTACGCCAGTGGCGGTGGTTTCGAGGAGCGGCTCTTGGTCGTCCAGTACCACGAGGTTGGAACACAGGCCAGTGCTGGTGTCGTCAGTGCCGTTGTCGTCAGTGCCGTTGTCGTCACCGTCGAGGTCGGTGTTGGCATCCAAAGCGTTACCACCGGTGCTGGCGGTGTAGCCTTCCAGGACGTTGCCTGCAAGGAAGTTGTCCGCAACGACGCAGACTTGGTAGCTGCCTGCGGCGAGGCCACCGAACAGGTAGCGGCCTGTTGCGTCGGTTGTGGTGGAAGTCACGACTGCACCCGCTGCGTCTTTCAGTTCCAGCGTGATGCCTGCGGTGGCGGGCAATTCGCCTACATCCGCCAAGCCGTTGTTGTTGGTGTCGATCCAGACGCGGTTGCCGAGGCTGTGGGTGGGTGCTTTCGGTTGATAGAAGCCGCAGTCTACGCTCAGGTTGCTGTTGGCGTCGGTGTCACCATCGTCAACCGGTTCGCCACCGGCGGTGAGGGTAAATAGAGCCGTTTGGATGTTACCGCCAACCACCGCACAGTTGCTGTCGGTGTTGGAGGCGTCTTCATCCACATCGGCACCGCCTTTGGTGACAACGTAGCCTTCAGGGGCAGCTACGCTGATGCTGTAGTCGCCTTCGGGTAGGTTGCTGAACAGGTATTTGCCGTCAGTACCCACGGTGAGCGGAGCCACGTCATTGCCGTCGAGGTCTTTGACCGGGTTGCCGTCTTTATCGAGCAGGGTGATGACTGCGCCTTCCAGCGCAGCTTCGCCTTCGTCTTGGATGCCGTCTTCGTTGGCATCGATCCAGAGGTAGTCACCGACGGCGACTGGTTTGGCTGGCACAACAGGTGGCAGAACTGCGAAGTCAACCGTCAGGTTGGAACGGTTATCTTCCGTACCAGCACCATCATCACCCGCAATACCACTCGCCGTCGACATTTCACTGGTTGGTTCTTTGTCGTCTATGACCACCACGTTGGAACACAGGCCGTCTTCAACCGTTGTGTCACCGTTGTCGTTGTTGTCACCATTGTCATTGGCATCAGCTTCCTTACCATTCACACCAGCGGTATAATTGAGCAGCTTGCCTACACCCGTGAAGTTATTGGCGGAAACGCACACTTGATACTCACCGGCATTCATACCACTGAACAAGTAGTAACCGCCTGCGGTCATGGTGCTCTCAATAATTGCACCGCTGTTGTCGCGCAACTCGACCTTAACCCCGTTAGGCAGGCTTTCTCCGTCATCGAATTGACCGTTGTTGGCTTTAGCTGCATCGCCTGCACCGTCGTCCACCCAGACCATATTACCGATACTGTGGGTTGCCACGACTGGCTTACGCTCTACGAAGTCGTTACCGTCATCGGTTTCGTCCGCGACGACGCTAACCGGGAGGCTGTTGTCGTTGGTGTCGGTGTTGGCGGCGTCGTCTTCTGGGGAAGTGCTGTCCTGATCGCTGACAGAGGTGTATCCAGTCGGGTCAGTTTCCACCACCAGATAGTCGCCGGGGGTTACGTCGGTGAAGACATAAGCACCGCTGGCATCGGTCAGGGTGGTCACTGGGTTGCCGTCTTTGTCCAGCACGGGTGTGCCGTCCGGGTTTTGCAAGGCAAGGGTGACGCCTTCAAGCGCGTCTTCGCCTACGGTGTCACCGGTGGTGTCAGCTTTGACCGTACCGCTGATGGTGGCTTTGCCGGGTTCGGGTTGGTAGAAGCCGCAGTCAACCGTCAGGTTGCTGCTAGTGCCGTCACCGTCTGCGGTGGCACCGGGTTCTTGGTCAGCCATCAGGTTGAACAGGGCGGTGCTGGCGCTGCCATCGGGTTGGACGGCACAGTTGCTGTCGTTGTTGGCGGGTACTTCATCCACGTCACCGGCGTTTTGCGTCGGCAGGTAGCCTTCCGGGGCTTTGACGTTGATGCTGTAGTCGCCTTCGGGCAGTTTGGTGAAGCCGTACAGGCCGTCTGTACCCGTGATCGCTGGGGCAATGTCGTTGCCGTCGACATCTTTCGCGGGGTTGCCGTCTTTGTCGAGCAAGGTAACGGTCGCACCTTCCAAACCCATTTCACCTTCACTTTGCAGGCCGTCTTTGTTGGTGTCGATCCAGAGGTAGTCACCGACAGCGACTGGTTTGACGGGTGGGACAATGCCGAAGTCGACGGTGAGGTTGGAACGGGCGTCTTCGGTACCGATGCCGTCGTTGCCATCTACGCCAGTGGCGGTGGTTTCGAGGAGCGGCTCTTGGTCGTCCAGTACCACGAGGTTGGAACACAGGCCAGTGCTGGTGTCGTCAGTGCCGTTGTCGTCAGTGCCGTTGTCGTCACCGTCGAGGTCGGTGTTGGCATCCAAAGCGTTACCACCGGTGCTGGCGGTGTAGCCTTCCAGGACGTTGCCTGCAAGGAAGTTGTCCGCAACGACGCAGACTTGGTAGCTGCCTGCGGCGAGGCCACCGAACAGGTAGCGGCCTGTTGCGTCGGTTGTGGTGGAAGTCACGACTGCACCCGCTGCGTCTTTCAGTTCCAGCGTGATGCCTGCGGTGGCGGGCAATTCGCCTACATCCGCCAAGCCGTTGTTGTTGGTGTCGATCCAGACGCGGTTGCCGAGGCTGTGGGTGGGTGCTTTCGGTTGATAGAAGCCGCAGTCTACGCTCAGGTTGCTGTTGGCGTCGGTGTCACCATCGTCAACCGGTTCGCCACCGGCGGTGAGGGTAAATAGAGCCGTTTGGATGTTACCGCCAACCACCGCACAGTTGCTGTCGGTGTTGGAGGCGTCTTCATCCACATCGGCACCGCCTTTGGTGACAACGTAGCCTTCAGGGGCAGCTACGCTGATGCTGTAGTCGCCTTCGGGTAGGTTGCTGAACAGGTATTTGCCGTCAGTACCCACGGTGAGCGGAGCCACGTCATTGCCGTCGAGGTCTTTGACCGGGTTGCCGTCTTTATCGAGCAGGGTGATGACTGCGCCTTCCAGCGCAGCTTCGCCTTCGTCTTGGATGCCGTCTTCGTTGGCATCGATCCAGAGGTAGTCACCGACGGATACAGGGTAGGTTACTACCACTGGCGGAAGCACACCGAAGTCAACCGTCAGGTTGGAACGGGCATCTTCAGTGCCCACACCATCGTCACCCGCCGTGCCGCTGGCAGTATCCGTTTCACCCGTGGGTTCATCGGCTCCCAAGGTAATGACATTGGAACACAGCCCATCTGCCACAACGTCGCTGCCATTGTCATTGCTGTCCACATTGCTGTTTGCATTGGCTTCATTGCCGCCGGTGCTGGCGGTGAATCCTGCCAGTTTCGCGCCGTCAGCAAAGTTGCTGGCAACAACACAAACCTTGTAATCGCCTGCTGCTAGGCCACTGAACAAGTAGAAACCCTTGTCGGTGGTCGTGCTACTCAACACTGTGCCTGCCGCATCGCGTAACTCGACGCTTACGCCATCAGCGACAGCCGCTTCACCGGCATCCATCAAGCCATTGTTGGCATTCGCAGCAGTGCCTGCGCCATCATCCACCCAAACCTTGTTACCCAAACTGTGAGTTGGCATTTTTGGCTGGTAGAAACCACAGTCAATGCTCAGGTTGCTGTTAGCGTCGGTGTCGCCGTCATCAATGGGTTCACCACCGGCGGTGAGGGTAAATAGAGCCGTTTGGATGTTACTGCCAACCACCGCACAATTGCTGTCGGTGTTGGAAGCGTCATTATCCGCATCCGCGCCACCTTTGGTTACAATATAGCCATCAATAGCTTTGACCGTAATGCTGTACTCGCCTTCCGGCAAGTTGCTGAACAGGTATTTACCGTCGGTGAGGGTCGTCACAGGTAGAACATCATTACCTTCGATGTCTTTGACCGGGTTGCCATCCTTGTCTAGCAGGGTGACAACAGCACCTTCCATCGGCAGTTCGCCTGCATCCTGTATGCCATCTTCGTTCGCGTCGATCCAGATGGTGTCACCAACAGAAACCGGCGTAGTAGGTAGCACCTTTAATGGTGCACATGCCTCATCCTCTTCCAGCGTACCGGCAGCAAAAGCATCCAGTAAATCAGCTTCGCTTTTGTTATTAGGGGTGGAATTCGCGTCGGCATCGGCCTCAACTACTGCGGATACTTGCGCGCAGTTGGTGACAGTCGTCTCCGCAGCCCAAGATTGATTTGCCGCAGTCAGCACGCCAACCGAACAGAATGTCAGCAGCAGTGCTTTTGCACTAGTCATTTTTTTCATTATTATGGCTCTCTTTGTTCTAAGTTATAGCTTTGTTGGCCGTTATTTAACCGTTACAGTAATGTTCAGTTCTTTGGATTCATCTTTCGCCAAATCACCGACTGTCCACACACCCATCGTCTCATCATAGACATCGGCACCGTACAGCGTCGCCCCATCATCGCTGACGTAAGTAATGCCCCCCGGCAATTTGTCAGTCACCGCTACACCCGTTGCAGTATCCGGGCCAGTATTGAAAACCTTCAAGGTATACACCACGGTATCACCCGCCTTAGCTTCGGCCTTATCCGCCACCTTGGTCAGGCTAACATTAGCTTCCGGCACACTCACAGGTGTGAAGAAACCAAAGTCAACCGTCACGTTGGAAGCAATATCAGGCCACGCATCGTTGTCATCATCGGTCGCATCGCCGGAACGTACCGTTTCGTTTTCAGGTTCTGCCGGTGTTTCATCCAGCGTCACTTCGCCGGAAACCAGCCCCAGTGCAGCATCCGTCGTGACACCGTTATCGTTGTTGTCGACATTAGTATCAGGAGAAGCCTCCTCACCCGTGTCGGATGATTTCATCCCAGCCAAGGCTGCTTGTGCAACAGGGTCAGGAATCGCAACCCGGTACTTGCCTGCCACCAGACCTTCAAACCAGTAATGCCCGTTGGCATCGGTCTTGGTGGTCGCAATCACCGCATTAGTGCTGTCCAGCAAGTTGACCGTCACATCTGCAATCCCCGCTTCACCTACGTCTGCAATACCGTTGTCGTTCTCGTCTTTCCACACCAAGTTGCCCAAGCGGTATTTCATGGTTGGTACGATAATCCCCACCTGACGTGGTTCCGCTGTATCCAGACGCTGGTTGTTGGACTGTTGGGTGACACGGTGCGCCAGTGAGTTCCATGCCGGATTGAAGTAACGGGTATTACCGACAATACTCGGTGGTGCATTTTCCGGTGCCACCATCGGGACGTTAAAGGTCAGTGATTGCAACGGTTCCCAATACGGGGCAGAAGCAAATGCCGCTTTGATACGGAATGCTGTCACCTTGGAAAAGTCGGCGGGAGATGCACTCCAGTCATCCGTGCAACCGGCCTGCCAATGATCAGCCGGGGTTTCGGTCGCTGAAGAGGAAACTTCCGGGCGGCACGGGTTAGCAGCCGTGGAATATTCAACTACTGCACCGGCTGACGCTGTGTAAGCATCAGCAGCAGTAATCGGGCCAGTCATCACAGGCCGCCATTCACTGCCACGTTGCAGGCCGGAAACCGGCTGGCCTACCCCGGTATCGCCCTTGGCTGGCAATACGTCGTAAAGGATGTAATTGCTCAGCGCTTCGTTACCCTTGTTGGTGACTAATACTTTGTAATTGAACGCGCCATTGTGTGAAACCTGTGCCACACACGGGAAACGGGTATAACCGTCGCCATCTGCCGGGCATTGTTCATTGGTGACAGCCGGGCTGGTCAACGGGTCATCCACGTTAGGCAGGGTTGGGTATTCACCTTTCACCCACTTCTCGGCAGAAATTACCGCAGCGGAAACCACATCGAATCCAATTGGTTTGGTGCAGGCATTTTCCGTTACATTGCCATCGCCATCTAGATCGTTACTGTCAACCACTTCAGGGGTATTCGTGCAACTGAAGCGCGGGCTATTGTCAAAAAACGCCATTTCATTGGTATAACCACCCACCACCGTACCGGGCTTAACCTTGGCCGTCACTTCAAGCGTCATGGCTCCACCGACCGCGAAATCGGCGGCATTGGCAGTGCCCGGAGAACCATCAAGCTTCACTGAATCCGCTGGCGGTGTGGCAGCCCATGAGAAACGCACCAAGGTACGCCCTGTGCCCTTATAATCCTTAATTACCTCCATATTTGGTTCAGGAAAATCTGTCGTTGCCCAGTTACCGGCAAAGCTATCCCAACTCACGAAATCCAGTTCTTTCGGTAACAAGTCAGAAACCACCGGGTTGACGGCTGCACCTGTTGAACTATCCCAAGCGTGTTCGGCGTACAGTTTAAACTTCACCTCACTATCGGGTGCGAAAGCAGAACCATTGGTTATCGACTTATCCAGCCAAACCGCTGGTGTCGCTTCTTCAATAAAAGTTTGATCGCAAATCTCACCTGACGAGCCAGTTGTTGTATCAAATTTCGTAAACGTACCCACGACACAGTTCTTCACATCGACTGGATACGGCCCAACAACAGCAGATGTATTCGCTTTCATCGTGGTTGACCAGTATGGGTTAAACTGCCAACCACGAGGAACTGCCGGACCATCTGGCCCTAGATCCTTGAATTTCCAACGTAAGCACTGGGTATCCTCAGGCAACGGATAACTCGTTGATGAATCATCACTTGCTGCATCCACCACCAAATCGGTATACGCCGCTGTCTGGCAATCTCCCCCTACCGTCGCATAACTCAAAGTTAAACGTACATCACTGCCTGACGGTGCATTCGTCGTAGGCGGAGAATTCCACGTTCCCACAAAGACTTCAGTTGGCACAATACCGGTTGGCGTGCTGGGCAACGCATCATAAAGCGTCAAATCAGGGACAGGCGCATTCGAGCCATAAGTATCCGCTCGAATCCCCCAGTTAAAACCATCAGAGGGTGGCATCGCACCTGCCAATACGTCTTGCGCCCACTTGCTTAAGTTAACGCCCGGCGTTGGTTCACCCATGTCCTCAGTAATCACTGCATTCGGGCCAATCGCCCCTTCATTCGCGTTCGCACTAAGCGTATTGGTAATGCTCGTGCCAATCGGGAAGGTCGCTTCCGGGTAACGCAAGGTATAGGTCTTGGTGATACAAACCTGGGAAGTATAATCCTTGCCTGCATACAGGGCGGTCAAATCCTGGCTACCCAAATCCCACGTCAGTTCACTACCGCTGGCTGTTGCGCCCCCGTTATTCACCACGGTTGCACCTGCCGGGAAGGCATCCTTGAGCGTCACGCCCGTGAGGTTCACGTTGCCAACAGCGGAATTTGAGCAGAAATCCACTTGATAACCAACGTCAGTATTCGGTGCAGGCTTCAGGTTGGTAGCAGGGGAAACCCGTGCTTTTTTGATGCTCCAGTTCGGGGCAGAAGCACCGACAGTGACGGGAGCAGCCGTAGAAGGCACGCTGCCATTATCAAGAGAATCAGGCATCGTAATGACCGACGTAGCGGTATTTGCCAACACGGTATCTTCTGCCGTACCGAGTTTGACCCGCGTGACCACATCAATATTGAAGCTATCCCCGCCATTGAATACGGCATCCTTGGTGATCTTGATAACAGGGTTGGTAGCATCACACGAAACCACCGTAAACCCGGTCGGAACCGCGCAACTAACAGCTTCAAGCGCGGCAGGCAACGTGTCTTCAATCGTCAAGTCGCCGCAATCCGACGTAAGGCTGGAACACGCCAGTTTAAAACGGTACTGAACAGCCTCCCCCGGCTTCGCGGTAGCAGGTGTTAATAATTCCTTGGTGAATGTTTGTGTCCCTGTTGCATGAGCTGATTGAGCAGACAGCAGCAAAACCCCTAGCCCCACAAAATGCCAAGGCATTAAAGGTGTTTTTTTGTACATTCTATCCGACCTATTGTTATCATTATTGGAAGCCCCGGTGTCAGTTTGATTTTAATTTCTTGTTAATTTATCTAGTCCGAAAAATCATACCATTCATCAAGTTTATGCCTGAACTCAAATCCGAAGAACGGTAGGAATATTTTAATTCGTTTTGGGTCAACACCATCGGCACTTCCCTGTGCCTGATGGGTTGTAACCGTTAAGTCTTTTTACTTAACCATTGCGCTGATTGCCAACGACTTAACGGCACCATCAGCAGGCAGACTGCCCGCCACTGTCCAAGTCAGCGTGCGCGTCGCGGTATCGTAGACAACTTCCGGGTTTGGAGACGCTGGGGCAACATATTCCAGGGTGCTTGGCAGCACGTCGGTAATCACCACGCCGGTAGCAACGTTCGGGCCTTTGTTGGTCACAGACAACGTGTACACAACGGTTTGCCCACGGCGGACATCCGTAATAGCAGCACCTTTATCATCAGCTACCGTTTTGGTCAGCTCAACGTCAGCTTTCGGGACAATGGTGATTTTGGCAATATCATGGTCATCTTCGTCATTGGCTTTATCAGCTTTGCCGTCTTCACTCACCACATCATCTTTGACGGTATCGTCATTGGTCGCATCTGGTGTGGAGTCCTTATCTGTGAGTGGATTGCCGCTGCCATCAACACCGGTTGCTGCACTGATTTCTGCGGCATTTTCAAGAGCGCCCAGCACTGCGGTTGACTCTACCGTAAAGGTAATATCCAGTGTTGTGCTGGCATTAGCCGCCAAACTGGCGATAGGCGTAGTCAGCGTTGCAATATTACCGACCACTGTCCATTGGGCTGCTGATGCATCAGCCAGTTTCAGACCCGTTGGGATGTAATCCGTCACGGTAATGGCGGTAGCTTCAACGCCGCCCTGATTGCTGACCGTCATCTCGAACGTAACGGTATCACCCACACTCAAGGAAACCGGCAAGGTCGGATCAGTCGCATCCGGCGCGGGTGTTTTAACCCGTTTCATCAAAGCCAAGTCAAACGTAGGCTGTGCCGTAAAGCTGATCTTGTAGTCTTCAACCTCACCATCAGCGAAACCTGTCGTGTCCGCCAACGTCCCGGCAGCATCTGTCGCAGTCAGGGCAACGTTACTTAGGCGGCAACGGGCATAACTATCACCCGCCGTTGTCGTCACCGGAACGTCTGGCATGGTAACGTCAATTTGCGCCGCATTATTATTGGGCACAACGGCAGAACCAAACTCGCCAGCATCAAACGTGCCATTGGCATCATAATCAATCCAGCAACCGAGGTAGGCATCAGCCCCTGAGGTATTCACGGGTGCGGTCGTGGTTTGCAACTTGACATTTTTTTGCCCCACTACTAATGATGAAATATTGATACCGTCTTCATCCGCGCCGTCTTTATCTGCATCAGCGCCTAAAGGTGTTGGGGCATCCGCTTCATCATCAATGGCAGCACCCAGCTTCAACCATGGCACAACTTCATGTTGAGCACCGCCCTTAGCCAGCGAGGTCTTGTAGCTATCCGGGGCATCACCAAAGTCATACACAATGTTGACAGTAACAGGTGCGCAGGACTCATCATCTTCAACAACCGTTGTCCCAGACATATTATTGGGTTGTGAATCCACGTCGATTTCGGTGGTAGCAGAAACCTCCGCACAGTTGGTAATGTCAGCAGCCCAAGATTGATTAGCGGCCACCAATACGCCAACAGCACAACAGGTCAATAACAGCCCTTTCAAATTAGTCTTATTTTTCATCATTATAACCCTTTCTATTAATTGTAAATTCACGAAGCCATCAGTTTACCGTGACCGTAATGTGCAGCACCTTGCTGTCCTCTTTCAGCAACTCACCCACCGTCCAAACCCCGGTCGTTTTGTCATACGCGCCACTACTATCATCGCTGACCCAAGTCACGCCTGCCGGTAATTGATCGGTAACGGCGACACCCGTAGCGGTATCTGGCCCAGCATTAGCCGCAGTCAGGGTATAAACCACCGTGTCGCCACGCTTTGCCTCTGATTTGTCGGCAACTTTGACCAAACTGACATCTGTCGTGACGACTGGAATACTTTTGTAACCAATATCCAAGGTGTGATTATTTTCACCAGCACTACCTGCCGTAAAAGTGATTTCCCCGGTAGATGTCGCGTCCGAGTCACGAAGATCCGTTACCGGATTATTGTCAAGGATGCCATCAGCGTTTTGGGTAGTAATGCTCAAGCCATCGAGGGGTGCTTGAGCCGCTGCAACCGTGATTTTGCAGCTTTCATCCGCCTCCATAAAAGTCGCATTGGTTTTATTAGAGAATAGGAATTGCCCACCATTAGCCGTTTTCATGGTCGCTGTCTCTGTGCCGCAAGTCAGGGTTACGTCTACATTATCAATACCTGCTTCGTCTGCATCCTGGATACCATCGCCGTCAGTGTCTTGCCAAATACGGTTGCCTACTTCGATGGGTGCAGGGTCACACAATGCCTCAAGATCCCCCATTCCATTACCCTTGGAATTATTACTGACAGCACTATTCTCATACAGGTAATAGGTTTTCAGGGGTGCTCCATTTTCATTGTTTAACCATAAAATACCACCTGAATTAGCAGTTTCTGCACCAAATGGGTAAGCAGGGTTAACACCGCCAACCATTAATTGGCTGCCACCAAACACCGCGAGATTACCCATAGTAATTTCTTCGTGGGAGCTGGCGCTTGTATTACCATCACCCCAGAAGAATTCACCATTACCATCGCCGCGCCCCACTCCCGAAGCAAGGTGGCTGCCGCACGCATTTGGGTTATCTGTTTCCGGTGTATACGTTTCATTTGTAGCGTCATAAGAAGCGCACAGCACATCACCACGTGTTGCCACCCCGTTAATCGTTGTCCCTTTAATAATAATCCCGGAAGCTATTTGGTCTCCAGTGCGGTCTCTCAACCCCAGAATCATATCATCGCCGTAAAACTCAATATCGGACAACATCGGGCTCTCGTATCCCTGATAGTAACCACCAGCATCCGTCCAGGCACTACGCCAGGCTTCCCAGGATGTTTTGCCAGTCTCATATTGATTTTCTCGCACCACCCCAGGGTCAAAATGGGTAACACGTGTCCAGGTTTTACTAGCGGGGTTATCGAGTCGATAGACGAATGCCCGAAGATCATTCGCGTCCTTAGATTCTTCTGCCGAACACACCGCCCCCGCAAACAACTTGCCATCTTTATAACTTAAGCCGAATGGGCGTATGCTGGTAGTAGAATTATTCGGGCAATCTACGGCATTCAACGGAAAATCAAATGTATTCAGCTTGGAACCATCTGCTGTTGAAATCTCAATGATTTGCTTGGTCGTCAAATTACTGACAAACAATGACTTATTATCGTCGGAAATTTCAATATCACCGAGGCTACACTTGCCTACCTGATCGAATTCCGCATCAGAATACCCTGCATTGGCAAGATCGCCATGAGAACCACAAACCGATAAACCGAGATCAGTTTCAAGATTCACCCATGCCTCTGGCGCACTGACGGCGCTACCATCCGCAGGATTGATCTTCACCCGGTAAACTTGCCCACGCCCGCCGGGACCAAAGCCGACGTATTGCTCCTTCATGGCAGCAGCGTATAAATAATTGTCTTTTCTATTCCACGCAATACCAAAAATTGCCCCAAGTTGTTTGGACTCACCAAACGTGACGGGTGCAACATCTTGCCAACTTGATAGCTTGTAAGCTTCCGCACTCGGCGCGGTAACACCCGCACTGTAGGGCACGCCGACTAACGTCGGATTCGTAGTATCCTGCACTAATGGCCAAAAATATGTTGTAGAAACAATGGGATCAGCTTGGCAATAATCCGCAGGATTGCTCACCGCCGCATTAACGTTACTGGCATCGCCTTTAACAAACTGTACAGATGTGCCACCAGCACTACCATTCTTCAACCAACTTTGTGCCCACGAGAATTCCACGCGGTAATCGGCACTATCTGCGATGTTCAGGGTGTAAGTACCATCAACACCAGACGTTGCGCTGGCTTTTTCCGCACCAGTAGCATCAAAAGCTTTGATGGTGACACCGACCATCCCCATTTCCTTGAAACTAGCGCCGGTATCAAATACACCATTGGCGTTGAAGTCCCGGAAAACCTTGCCGGAAATATCCGCGTAAACAGATGGGGAGGAGAGAAGCAAAGCGCCAAGCCCCAAAGGCTGCCAATGTTTTAATATTGTTTTATTCCACATAATATCTGACTTTTAGTTATCATTATTGAAAGAGCAGTCAGGCTACTCAGCCGATTCCGGGAACGCCCCCACGAATTGCCAACTATCCTGCTCTGGCTGATACGCGAAACGGTACATCCGCCTGTGCGGATTATTTTCTGCCAGCAAGCGGAAGCCAAACTCCAATTCTTTCACCTGCATCACATATTGCCCACCACGCTCTTGCCCGAAGCTGAATTTACGCACACTGGTGCTATTCCCATCCGGCAAGGTTGCTAGTGCAAACTCATGGCGAGCATCTGCGGTGAAATCCCCCGCCGCATCCAGTGCCACCGAATACACATCCGACGAACGCGCCGACCCAAAATACAGGCGTTTGTGTTCCGCCCCGTTGAATACCCCGACCCCAATCGCGTCGGTATTCTCAAGCTGGCTCATGACTTTTTTGGTGGCAACGTCCACGCGATAAATTCTACCATTCGCTTGCTTCGGTTCTGAACCCGCCAGCGAACTGGCATACAGGCTGTTGGTATCGCAATCGTAAAACAAGCCCATCACCCCGAATGGGTTGGAGGGCGATGGTGGGGCAACCGCAGGCAATTCCAGCCACAACGCCATTTCCCCGGTCTGTGCCTCAATGCGGTAAAGGCGGTTTTGCAAGGCAGGTGGGTTTTCGGCGAGGCTCACTTCCGGCGTTGGGGCGACGTAAATATTACCGCCGCTATCCCGCGCAAACGCACCCACATGCCCCGCATCATCCCAACTCGGGTGCTGCCACGACTTCCCCGATTGCGGTTGCAGCAAGCGTAAGCCCATATACCCTTGCTGCTGGGTATCAATCGCCACCTGCGTCCCCATCCCGGTTTTGCTGATGAAAGCAGGCATCGCCCGGCAAGCATCCGCCACGCCCGGTTTGAAATGCCCCATGTCCGGCTTGCCGCAAGCACTCAGCAGCCCTGCAACGCAGGCCATGCCCCATAACATCTTGTCCATAAAACTATTTAACCGTTACCGTAATCGTCAACGTCTTAGCATCACCTTTCGCGAGACTCCCCAGCGTCCACAGGCCAGTCGCCGGGATGTAATCCCCCTTACCATCATCTTCAACATACGTCACTGTGTCTGGCAACTGGTCAGTCACGACCACGCCACTGGCTATAGCCGGCCCCGCATTGGTGGCAGTTAAGGTATACACCAGCGTATCACCACGATGGGCAGTGGTTTTATCTACCACCTTGGTCAAGCTAATATCGGTAACAGGCGCACTCTGGTAACCAATATCCAGCGCATGGTTGTTTTCACCTGCACCACCGGCGGTAAAGGCAATCTCGGCTGTACCCGCATTATCCGTAGCATCCGAGTCGCGCACATCGGTCAGGGCATTATTGCTGGTAACGCCATCGGTATTGGCAGTAGCCAGTTTGTAATCTTTCACCACGGGCTGGGAACTATCCACCTTCACCACGCAACTTTCACCATAGCCCATAAACGTGGCATTACCCCCGGCTTTATTGGTAAACAGGAACTGCCCACCATTGGCAGTAGTCACCGTTGCTTCATCCGTCCCGCAAATCAGCTTGACGGCGACACCATCAATACCAGCTTCATCCGCATCCTGAATGCCGTCGCTATCCTGATCCAACCACACTCGGTCGCCTACTTCCACAGGCGCAGGGTCACACAAGACCTCAATATCGCCCAAACCGACGGTTTTACCGGAAAAACCATTCATTACGCCGATACCATCTGATCCACCTTGCATACCATTCCATAGCTCAGTAGCGCGGACACGCGACCCATTGGCATTTTTAGACCAGTAAACACCGCCACTGTCATAAACCGCCGGATCCATCCCTGCCCAAACCACTTCGCCAGAACCCGGCTTGATCGCCAAACCACCATAAGGCATTTCCTCGTGATAGATCGGAGCAATAGGAATATTATCGTTATAAAACTCACCGCCACCGGGGCCTTTATTATTGTTGGTGCTAAAGCCCGTCACACCACCACATTTTCCTGCACTTTCCAACTGGAATGCCCCCGCCGCATCAGGACAAGCCCGTAACATATCCCCGCCTTGCTGATAAATAATCAGATCGGTTGTTCCAGCAAGCATGAGATTATAAGCACCTAACTGCATACCGGATCGATCCATAAACCCCAGAACCATTGCCCCACTATCGTCGAATTCCAGATCAGTCAACACCGGGGTAGGTCTACCGTAATAGTTGCTGCCAGTAAAGAAATCCGCCGGATTATTTGACCAAGCATTCCACTGACTACCGATAGTGGGGAACGCTGTCGTATTAACAGCACCTTTCGTATAGGTCAGAGGAAAATTTAATTCAACGGCCACACTGGTCGGTGCATTCGGGTCAAAGGACAACACAAATGCCTGTAAATCAGCACGGTTTTTGCTGGTTTCCGCAGAACACACCGCACCGAGATAACCTTTGCCGTGGTGAAACGCCAATGCCCACGGACGCAACACACCGCCTGTACAAGTAGGCAAACCGCTTATATCCGCCAACGGGTATTCCGTTGCACTGGTAGGCGCTACACCCTTGGTAACATCCAACTTAACCAGTGAACCAACACCACCTTTGACCGCATTCAGGTTAGTCACCCACAAGGTTTTACCGTCTTCGGTGAGGTCAATATCCCCGATACCTTGCATCCCAACGGCACTATACGCAGCCGGGTCATTATTCATGGTCGTTACACCAGCGGGCAAACCACGCGCAGTATTATTGCCCAATGTACCGACATTAAGATTGAATGGAGCGGCATCAAGGTCAACAAAGGGAACGGCTCCACCCGCACCATTGGGGCTGTTGAACGCGTAAATCCCCCCCAACCCCAAGGAACCAAGCCCCGCATGACGCTTGACCGTAGCAGCCGCATACAACTTTCCGGTTTCGCGCTGATAAGCCAAACCCCATGTTGAACCAATATCGGATTGTTTGGCGATCGTTGCTTTAGCAGTACCATCGTAGCCCAGTGAATACATCGCCGCATTCGCATTGCTAGCATTACCATTGACATAAACCGGCGTCGCCAGCTTGGGGTTAGCCTGACAATAATTGGCTGGGCTTTGAATACCTAAATTCACATTAGCCGTGGCACCATCTGCTACAAACTGAATACTGCCAGCATTCTGGCTACCCTTGGCTCCAGGCCAGTCGTAGGCGGGAATATTAGTGAATTCAACCCGGTAAGCCCCCGTTCCTGTCGCATCAAGGGTATATTTACCGTCGGCAGCAGTCGTTGCAGTACCCTGGGCAGCCCCCGCTGGATCGTAGGCAGTCACCGTAATGTTACCGAACCCGGCTTCCCCCGCATCCATGACACCATTAGCATTCAGGTCACTGAAAACCGTGCCGCTGATAGCCCCTGCTGCCATAACAGTCGGAACACTTCCAATAATGCCCAACACCAACAAACCACCGCACCAACGCCCTACGCTGGCTGGTTTACATTTCCCTTGATTGATCACGATAACGCCCCCGCATTATTGTTTTATTGTATCGCTCAACTATACAGCAGCATTCACCCAATTGATTGCCCGTTTATCGGATAGCATGAACCGAGCACATCGCTATTTCACCGGCACAAACATCGGCCCCGACCAGCACGGCCAGACCTCAATATTTTGCACACCATTTTTCACCCGCGTATCCGCCCAGCAATATTCGCTACCGGGGTTCCCGTCATTCTTCATCTGCGGCACGTACCACAACACCACATCCTTATCTTTCAGGGGTTCGGCTGGCTCAATGAAATGTTCCGGCCCCTGCTGGTAATCCTTGTTGCAGCACGAACCCATTGTCACCGTATCCTGCTCGCCCTCTTCCGGCTTGTAGGCACTGAAGTAGGTGAATGCATGGTCGCCACGCCCCGCATCGCCAAACTGCCCGCGCCCCGGCTCGACATAAAAGCCCTTGCCATCCTTGCCTGTCACCCGGTACTGATAACCTTCCCCGCTAAACTTGGCATCATCCTGCAAACGCCATTGCTCCTTGTCCCACGCTGTCCAGTCCGCACCGTTCCACTCGGCAACCGTATCGGTGCTGCCCGCGCCTGCTGCATCCAGATCAATCCGCACCACCGGACGATAGGTTCCATCCGTCCCGCAGCCGCGCCCAAAATCGGCCTGTGCCACCCGGAAGCGCCCATCCTTGTAAAACTCAAAGCGCTGCACATAACGGTAATTGCACGGTGTCGGCCACGGCGGCTGACGGAAATCCTGCACCACCGCAAACCCGACTGCCTGCCCATCTTTCACAATCGGCTCGGTTTTTGGGCCATTGTAAGCAATCACCACCGCCGAACTGAACAGCGGACAACCAATCGCATCACTGTACCCAAAGCCTTCGCGGGTCGAATAGCTCACGTGCCAATCCATTACCTTGGCGTTCTTCAGCACTTGTTTGCCATTGAATGTCACCTTGGAAAGCTGCAAACCATCCGAGCCGGTGATCACGTATTCCATATTCCAGCCATCCTGCGACAGGCTATTCACCTTTTCACAGAAATTACGGAAGGTGGTTTCGTTTTCCAGACTGCGTTCCGTGACCACGGTTTTGGGGCCACTCGCGCCCAAATCTGTCCAACGCGTGCCTACCAGTTTGCCAGCGGTCAAATCCACAATCGCCCACAAAGCATCGTTTTCAAACACATAAGTGGGCGCAACACACAGGTGGTGCGAACGTTCGCACATCGAATCCTGCAACGCTGTCTTGAAATCTTTCTTGTCTGGCTGGCGGTTTCTGTCCTGCAAAATGGCTTGCACTTCCGGTGCTGCCCCGGCAATCGCGGAAGCCAGCGCCACCAAACGCGGCGACAAATCCGGCTGCGTGTAATTCTGGCGACTAACACCCAGCACTTGCTGCTGCCCAACATCCACGAACGCAATGGTGGAGGCATTATGGAAATGGTCGTACATCTCTACCCGCCAGCATTCCGCTTGCGCACACGGCCCGGCATTGCCATTGAAGTCCGCAGGCAATGCCTTACGCACCGTCATGATTTCATTGCGCAACGCTTCATGGGTTTTTTCATCACGGGTAAACTGAAGGAATTTTGCATTGGCGACGGCCAGTTGCTGCGCCAGTTGCGCTTTGGCATCCGGCAATTCCTGAGCGTTTAACATCAGGATAGGCGGATTAGCCTGCAACGCCGCTTGCACGCGCTGCCAATAATCAGCCAGTTGTGGAATGTCAGAATGCCATTGCTCACCCGGCACAACTTTCGCCAAGGCGCTGGTGTCGGCAAATTTATCAACCACCGGCAGCGTCACGCTTTTCGGTTTATCATCCCCACAACCCCCAAGCCATAGGAATGCAAGGCATAGAATAATGCCTGAATGGAATTTCATCCGTCTTGCGCGAGATACCCCGTCCTTCAGGTCGGGGAGGGATAGCGCGTCGGCGGAGCCGACCCTGTTCTCGCTCCTCTTTTCGTTTACGCTATTTTGGTTAAACAGGCACAACGAACACGGCATGGACTACACTGTGAGTCATGCCAACGAAACGCGCCTACAAATTCCGGTTTTACCCAGACCTGCAACAAGAAAAGTTGCTGGCGCAGACGTTTGGTTGTGTGCGTTACGTGTACAACAGCATCTTGCGTTACCGCATCGATGCTTACGATCAGGCTCAGGAAAAGGTCAGTTACCTGGGTGCTAATGCGCGGTTGACAGCCATCAAGAAGCTGCCCGAACGGCTTTTTCTGAACGACGTTTCCAGTGTTCCGCTGCAACAATGCTTGCGGAACCAACAAACCGCGTTCAAGAACTTTTTTGAGGGCAGGGCAAAATACCCTGTCTTCAAATCCAAAAAGCACCGACAGTCGGCAGAATTTACTTACCGTGCTTTTACATTCCGCAACGGTGAATTGAAGCTGGCTAAGTGCGATGTGCCGTTGGACATTCGATGGAGCCAGCCACTTCCTGCTGCCCCGACCACTGTCACCGTGTCCAAAGATCAGGCCGGACGCTATTTCGTGTCTTGCTTGTGTGAATTTGACCCCATGCTGCTGCCCGTCACCGATAAAAAGGTGGGCATTGACGTGGGCATCAAGGATTTGTTCGTCACCTCTGACGGTTTTAAGTCCGGCAATCCCCGCCATACCGCCCAACACGCGGTTAAACTGGCGAAGTATCAACGCCGTCTTGCCAAGAAGAAACGCGGCAGCAAGAACCGGCTGAAAGCTAAACGCAAGGTTGCCCGTGTTCACGCGAAGATTTCCGATTGCCGTTCGGACAACTTGCACAAACTGTCCCGCAGATTAATAAACGAGAACCAAGTGATCTGCGTTGAAAACCTCGCCGTGAAGAACATGATTAAGAACCCGACACTGGCCAAGCACATTGCTGATGCAAGCTGGGGGGAATTTACCCGCCAACTGGCGTACAAAGCCCACTGGGCAGGCAGGACGTATGTCGAGATCGACCGTTTCTTTCCTTCCAGCAAACGCTGTAACGGCTGCGGGTTCGTGAAAGCAAACATGCCGCTGGACGTGCGGTCTTGGGAATGCCCCGAATGTGGCGCAACCCACGACCGTGACGTGAATGCGGCACGTAACATTTTAGCCGCCGGACTGGCGGTGTTAGCCTTTGGAGAGAATGTTAGCGGTGATGGCATTTCGGTGTCGTTGTCCTGTTCTCGATGAATTAGGAATCCCCTTCCTTTAGGGAGGGGAGGAGGTCAAGTTTAGCCCTTATCGAGAGAGAGATTTTTAGCCCGGTGGCCAGCTCAAATGCCGCCCCGCCAGCACATGCAAATGAATATGGAACACGCTTTGCCCCGCGTCCGCGCCACAATTCATCACTACACGGTAGCCGTCATCTGCATAACCCGCATCCGCCGCCACTTGTTTGGCTGCCAAATACAATTTGCCAATCAAGGCTGCATCGTCTGGCTGGATGTCATTGATGGTGGCAATGTGTTTGCGCGGAATCACCAACACATGCAACGGCGCTTGCGGGTTAAGGTCGTGAAACGCAATCACGTCCTCATCTTCGTAAGCGATCTTCGCCGGGATTTCACCTGCCACAATACGGCAGAATAAACAGTTACTCATCAGTATTTTCTCCGTCCTTCAAAGGCGTGGGAAAGCGTGCCGCTGTCAACGTATTCGAGTTCGCTGCCCATCGGCACACCGTGCGCAATGCGGCTGGCAGGAATATTGCGTTTCGCCGCCAGTTCGCTGATGTAATGGGCGGTGACTTCGCCTTCTACCGTGGGGTTGGTGGCAAGAATCAACTCCTGCACCTCACCTTCATCGAGCCGCGCTTCCAGCACATCCAGCCCGATGTCTTCCGGGCCAATGCCATCCAGCGGCGACAAACGCCCACCCAGCACGAAATAGTAACCGCGATAACCGGTCGCCTGTTCCACCGCCACCACGTCAGAGGGGTGTTCCACCACGCACAGCAAATTGGGTTGCCGGGCAGGATTCGCGCAAATACGGCAGGTTTCATGCTCGGTAAGTGTGCGGCAACGTGAGCAATGGCGCACGTCACGCATCGCCCGCGCCATCACAGCCGCGAGCCGTTCGCCACTACGCCGGTCATTTTCCAGCAAGTGGAAGGCCATGCGCTGCGCGGTGCGCGAACCCACACCGGGCAGGCAGCGCAAGGCATCCACCAATTCTTTCAGCAGCGAGGATTCGCTCATCTTAGAATGGCATCTTGAAGCCAGGCGGCATCGGCATACCGGCAGTCACGCCCGCCATGCGCTCGCTGGATTCCTCTTCGAGCTTGTGAACGGCATCGTTAAACGCGGCGGTCACCAAGTCTTCGATCATGTCTTTGTCATCAGCAAACAAGCTTGGGTCAATCGTGATGCGCTTGCATTCGTGCTTGCCGGTGATCACCACGGAGACCAAGCCGCCACCGGATTGCCCGGTCACTTCCATCGCAGCAATTTCTGCCTGCGCTTTCTGCATGTTTTCCTGCATTTTTTGCGCCTGCTTCATCAGGCCGCCAATTCCAGCTTTACCCATCATGGTGTGTATGTCCTCGATTGTGTTCAATAACCAGCAGTTTACTACACTAACTGCCCTTTGTGCGCGGGCGGATACTGCCCGGCACAATCACTGCCCCGAAAGTTTCTTGCAATTGCTGCACGAAAGGGTCATTCCGAATCGCCTCTTCGGCGGCGGTCTGCTTTTCAGCACCTTCGCGCAGGGTACGTTTTTCGGGGGTTTCTTCGCTTAGGGTCGCCAGCTCGAAATGGAGCTTCAGTGTACGCCCGTAATATTTAGCGAGCGCTTCAGCCAATTGGGCTTCGGCAGTGCTGCTTTGCAGGCTGGAACCGCTTTCGTCCAGCAACAACGTAATCTGGTCATCCGTCACACTTTCCAACAGGCAATGTTGCGCCAAGGGCAAGGCCATGCCGGTGAGGTTTAATTGGGGGTAGAGGGTGTGCCAGTCGTTGGTGGAAGCGGCGGACGGCGGAAGAAACCCCTCCCCAGCCCTCCCCTTATCAGGGAAGGGAGCAGGAACAGGGGCGGGTGCTGCTACTACGGCAACTTCCTCTTCCGGTTCCGGCTCCTCCCCTGATAAGGGGAGGTTAGGAGGGGTTTCTTTCTTAGGTTGAAATTCTTCAACTACAATTTTTTTTTTCTCAGCCGGTGCCGAGGGTATCGAGTCTTGACGGGCAGTCCCGTCATCAAGCCGGAACGCCAGCATCCGCAACAGCAGCATTTCAAAGCCACCACGCGGGTCTGGGGCTAACGGCAAATCACGCCGCCCATACAAAGCCATCTGGTAATAGAGTTGCACATCCGCCGGTGATAACAGTTTTGCCAGCGCGGCCACATCAACATCCGCCTCATCGGCAGCCACCACTTGCTGTACCGCAATGCTGTGCAACAAGGAAATGAAACTATCGGCGGCAGCCGTAAAATCGGTAGTCAGTTGCGCCATTTGCCCCACGATGGCGAGCATCCGCGCCCCGTCATCATCCGCCACGGCCTGCAACAAGCCGATCAAATGTTCATGGGGTAACAGGCCGAGCATGTCTTGCACGTCATCTTCGCTGACGGCTCCACCACCGGCGACAATCGCCTGATCGGTCAGGCTCAGAGCATCACGCATACTGCCATCGGCTGCCCGCGCCAGAATACGCAAGGCACTTTCACTGAACGGGATATTTTCCTGTTCCAGCACCGTCGCCAGATAGCCGCTGATCATGTCAACCGGCATCCGTTTCAAATTGAATTGCAGGCAACGTGACAGAATCGTGACCGGCAATTTCTGCGGGTCAGTGGTCGCAAACAGGAATTTGACGTGGGGCGGCGGCTCTTCCAGCGTCTTCAACAGGGCGTTGAAACTGTGCCCGGAAAGCATGTGCACTTCGTCAATCAGGTAAATTTTGAAGCGTCCACGGGTCGGCGCGTATTGCACATTGTCCAGCAAATCGCGGGTATCTTCGACCTTGGTGCGTGAAGCGGCATCGACTTCGATCAAATCAACGTGGCGGCCTTCAGCAATTTCGCGGCAACTGCGGCATTCCCCGCACGGTTTGGCGGTCACACCGGTTTCACAATTGAGGCATTTGGCGAAAATTCGTGCCAGAGTGGTCTTGCCTACCCCACGCGTGCCGGTAAACAGGTAAGCATGATGCAAACGTTGTTTGCCATCATCGCCGTCCAGCGCATTCATCAAGGCTCGCAATACGTGCGCCTGACCGACCATTTGCTGGAAGTCTTGAGGCCGCCATTTTCGTGCAAGTACTTGATAACTCATTGGATAATAATAGAATTCTTAGAGTGGGTGGCAACCTGCACCAGCCACATCCCGGCGCCCGAATCAGTGGCTGTTGCTGCTCCCTTCCGGGCCTGACAAGGTTCACCACTTATCGTCGCGGGAGAACCAATGCAGGCCACCATTGCGAAGAGTCGAGGATTATGACCGAATTGCTAAAGCGCGACAAGGCATTTACGAGATCGTCGGAAATCCTACCGCATTCATAGAAATTACATTGCTTAATACAGGCTGATTGACTATAAACACCATTGGTAGTTATTTACCCCCAGTTGAGTATCGCAAGGAAACGTGCCCATGATCCGCAAAATATTGATCGCAGATGATTCCAATACTGAACGCCTGCACCTGACTCACATTCTGGAATCAGCAGGCTTTGAAGTCATGGCGGCTCAATCTGGCAATGAAGCCAAAATACTGGCGGAGTCTCAACAGCCTGATCTCATTTTACTCGATATTATCATGGATGATGGGGATGGTTATCAGGCGTGTCGTGCCATCAAACGTAACCCCATAACCCAAGCCATTCCAGTGATCATGGTATCCAGCAAATCCAACCCGGTGGATAAACAATGGGCACAAAAACTGGGCGCTACTGACTACATCGTCAAGCCGTATACAGAGGCAGATGTACTGCAACAGATTGCCAAACTGTAGCAGTTAGATACCCTGACGATGCTTTCCCAACAATAAAACCAATCAAGCATAACAACAGAGGAATGAACAGGTGCAAACGTCATCCGGATCGGTAGCCAGCCGATTTTATTACCGTATCGGCATACATTTTATCCTGCTGGAAGCGGAGATCCGTACCGAAGTGCTGAGCGAGCAAGTGACTTACCCGCTACCCTTCTCCCCTGCATGGTGCGCTGGGCTTATCAGCTTACGAGGCGAATTATACCCTATTGTTGATATGCATCAGGTCTTGCAAGGCCAATCCTTCGCTACTACCCCACAGCTCTTGCTGATACAGCACCCACGCTTTCCCCCTATTGCCCTGACTTGCGACGGCTATCCGCGCCAGTTAAAGCTCCCTGCGCAAGATTTGGATTTGCAAGTGGGTGAAAATCTGCCGGGTTGGATTCCCCATGTCCTGCATCACGACAGCAATACCCTATTGGTTGCCGACCACGGCAGATTATTACGGCACTTACAGCGCACACAAGGAAGTTGAGCCACATACCACAGAGGAATTTACATCATGAAAAACAAAAACAAACATTACGCCGCCATTGCCGGGTTATTGAGCCTGTTATGCGCCCCACCCGCAACCCAAGCTGAAGATGGCGTCACCGACACTGAGATCGTTATCGGCGGCGTCATGGATTTGGATGGTCGTTCCAGTGGCCTTGGGCTTGGTATGAAGGAGGGCATCGAAGCCGCCTTGCAGAACCAGCGCGTTGACGGGCGCAAGGTGCGTTTCCTGTCTGCCAATGATTCTTACACGCCCGATAAAGCCGTTGCCGCCACCCAGCAACTGATCGAGCAAAAAGTACTGTTGTTTGCAGGTAATGTCGGCACACCTACGGCAAAGGTCGTTCTCCCTATTCTCGAAGCACAAAAAATACCGGCGGTAGGTTTCTTCACGGGTGCTGACCTGTTACGCCCCGGCAAAGGTGACATCATCAATTTCCGCGCCAGCTATGTACAGGAGACCAAAGCCGTCATCGACGCAGCCTTGCAACATGGCATCAAGCCCACCGAAGTGTGTGCCTATGTGCAAAATGATGCTTTCGGCATGGCGGGGGTTGCTGCTATCCGCGAAGCCTTACAAGCCAGCGAAGGCATGGAAGCTACCCTGAAAACACTCGATAGTGTGATGGCAGCAGAAGGCACAGAGCCTGCCCGTAACCAACTGGGCCCGGTCGGGGTTTACACCCGCAACACCTTTATTGCCCGCGACGGCTATGACTCGCTGAAAGCTTGGGAACAAAAGCAAGGCACAAGCTGTAAACTGGTCGTCACCGTCGGCACTTATGAAGCCATTGCCCGCTTTATCGCTTACGCAACCAATAAAGCCGAACCCTGGATTTTCAGTGCCGTCTCGTTTACCGGGGCAGAGGACTTCCGCAAAACCTTGAATAAATTTAATCTCCATGATCGAGTGATCATGACGCAAGTGGTGCCGCTACCCGAAAGTGACTTACCCATTGTGCAAGAAGCTCGCACCGCACTGGGAAAAGATTACGGCTATGTTTCACAGGAAGGTTATATTGTCGGTAAACTCCTGCTACATGGCCTACGCCAATTGGAAACAGACAAAAAACCCATCACTCGTGCTAATCTATTAGCCACTTTTAAAGGCCAACAGTTCGATCTTGGTGGCTTGAACATGAATTTCAGCCATGATAACCAAGGTTCTGACTTTGTGGTGATGACCCAGTATTCAGCAGACAAATGGCGGTCGTTACAAAATTCGGCTTGGCAAAGCTGGCTTGACCAAAAACAAAAAACGACCACAACCAATTAAGGAAGGTAAACATGGCCACCCAAACAACGAAACGTGGTAATTTTCTCAGTAACCTATCGGTTGCACGGCGTATTTATGCACTCATCCTGATTCCGCTGGCTATCCTGTTCATCACGGGTATTTTCGCTATTATCGCCCTGAACCAAAACCGTTTGGCGCTGGAGGACATGAACAACCGGGTCGTCGCCATCGACCAAGGCAATAAAATCATCCGGCGGATGCAACGCGACTACATCATTTTATTGCATGAAGTCCAGATCGGTAGCCGTACATGGGAAGATGGGCGCAAGACCCTTGAGCAACTGAACGCTGACATCAGCAGCAGTTTTTCACCAGCCTACAAAAATGCCAAAACGACCAATCAGGATCCGCAAACCATTGCCACCCTTAAAGAAGTGGACAACTTACCAGAAGCGATTGATAAAGCCATCGCATTGCTGAAGCTAGAAGATCGCGGCAAGCTGGAGCTATACCTGCAAAACGACATGAATGCTGACACCAAACCGGTGCGGGACAGCATCCATCAGGAAGTAGAAGGTGACATCAAACAATCCCAAGAAGCGTTTACGGGTGCACAAAAGAATGTCGGCATCTTCCTGATGACCAGTATCGCCCTCATCCTGCTGGGAACCTTGATCGCAGCGGTATTGGGCTTTTTGATCTACAAATCCATTGCAGACTCCATCGACCGCCTGATGCTCACCATGAAAAAGATTTCGGATGGCAACCTGCAAGCCCGTGTAGAACTGGAAGGCAACAACGAACTGGCAGAACTTGGTCAAAACTTCAACCAGATGATCGAAGACCGGATCATCACCCAGGCACGCATCGACCAAGACCATAAACAACTCAATGAATCGGTGGGCGTCTTGCTGGATGCCGTATTTGACCTCAGCGAACGTAACCTGACAGTACGTGCCAAAGTAACCGAAGATGCTACCGGGCCACTGGCTGACGCGATTAACCAATTGGCGGAAGACACTGCGGACGTACTCAGACAGGTACGTGACGTTGCCACTTCCGTCGAAACCACTTCACAAGACGTAAACCGCTACGCCCTTAAGGTTAACAAGCTCGCACAACTAGAACGCTCCGAAGCCGAAGAAACCGCCGTACAGCTCGACACCATCCTGCAACGGCTGGACAGCATCGCCGCTTCCGCTCAACAAGCCAATCAGGTGGCGGACACCACCTCCACCACCACCCGCCATGCGCAAGAAACCGTTTCACGCAGCATGGAAAACATGAGCAACATCCGCGATACCGTACAAGAAACCGGCAAGCGCCTGAAACGCCTCGGTGAACGTTCCCAGGAAATCAGCCAGATCATCGACTTCATCAACAACCTTTCCGAGCGCACCACCGTCCTCGCCCTCAACGCCAGTATGCAAGCCACGGCAGCGGGCGATGCTGGGCGCGGTTTCTCGATGATCGCGGAAGAAATCCAGCGACTCGCCGAAAGCTCGCGTGATTCCACCAACCAGATTTCCACACTGGTACGCAATATCCAGCAAGAAGCCAACACCACCATCGCCACGATGGATAACACCATTGCACAAGTCGTCAGCGGCTCCACCCTCGCCGAAGAAGCTGCCCAGCAAATGCAAGCCACACTGGAAGCCACCAACGAACTGGTTGCCTCGGTTGAAAAAATCGCTGTATCCTCTGCCGAACAGGTTGCTATCAGCAAATCCCTGCAAACCCGTGCCGAGCGCATTCTGGAAGCCACCCAATCGACAGGTAAAGAATTGCTCTCACTCACCGGTCTGACCAAGAACATGGCGGAATACGGTCAACGTCTGGTGAAATCGGTCAACGTCTTCAAACTGGACGCGTAAGCCTATGAATAATGCCAGCGCCTTCGCTGATGTGCTGGAAGATGTTGCCCTGCAACTCTCCAGCCTCAACCCGCTAGCCGAATCGCCGGAAGAGATTGCCGCGACGGCTGCCAATGTCGTGGCTGAATACCAGCGCATCAGCACCGCCGCTGACCAGTTGGGTATGGATGGTGTGCAGCAGGCCGCCGAGTGGATACACGGTATGCTGGTCAGTTTTCAGCAAGCCCTGCCAGAAGCCATCCTCGAACTGCTGCAAGGCGGGCAATTGTTCGGCTGGGTCGAACTCACCGCTGTTGCCTTGCGCGAACCCGAAGAGCATTCCCACTTGCCTGCCATCGCGGCTGAGTTGATGGACGAAGCATGGCCTGAACCCCCAGCGCCTGAGATGCTGGAAAACCTGCTCGTCAACCTGCGGGTCAGTTCCCAACAGGTCGAAGCCATCGAGCCGACCGAAGTCATCACCAGCAAACCGGCACACAACCCACTGGCATGGGCAGCGGACATCCACCCCGAATTGCTCGAAGCCTACCTACAGGAAACGCCGGGGCAAATTGCCGAAACATCCCGTTTAATTCACCTGATTTCCCAAGGTGACAGCACCCCCGAACAACGCCGCCACGCTGCCCGCCTTGCCCACACCGTCAAAGGAGCCAGCGGTGTCGTCGGCGTAGAGGCCATCGCCTCCTTCACCCACCGACTGGAAGACATTCTCGAATTCGATATTGCCAAGCACCTGCCAAAGGGTTTAGGGAAAACGCTAGCCGCTTCTGCCGACTGCCTCGAAACCCTGTTCGAGCACTTGCAGGAACACAAACCACTCCCGGACGAATACGCCCTGCTGCTGGCTGAAATGAATGACTGGGAACAACGCCTAACCAGTGCTGCTGCATCGCCACCAGATCCGCAGGCCGAGCCAGAATCCGTACTGTTAGCACCCGTTATTTTGCCCGACTTTATCATCCAGTCCGGTTCGGCAGAAGACGACTTCGGCGAGGTGGAAGATGCCCACACGGCGGATATACCACGTAGTGGTTCCAGCCACCTCAGTGTGCCATTGGAAACCGTACAACGCCTACTCAGCCTTGCCGGTGAACTCATCACCTCGACCAGCCAGATTGCCGAGCAAACCCAACACACGCTGGCTTTCGGCAAGCAATTGCAGCAACAGGATGAACATATCCGCCAGATGCTGGAAGAACTGAGTGAAACCATCGACCAGCAATCAACCAACCTGAATCAGCACACTGCACACAAAACCGTAGCAGCCAAGGCAGCAGATGCAGGTGATTTCGACCAACTGGAACTGGAGGCTTACAACGACTTGTACAGCGCATCCAGCCTGTTGACCGAATCCATTGCGGATAGCCGTGAACTGACCCGTAGCCTGCAACAACAAATTCGGCAAATTTCCGAACAGGTTTACCAGCAGCAGCGTCTGCAACGCCAGCTCAGTGAAACCATCCTGCGCACCCGTCTCGTCCCCGTTCAGTCCATTACGGCGCGGATGGAACGTACCGTGCGTGAAACTTGCCGCCGCACCGACAAGCAGGCCAGCATCAGCATCCTTGGTCAAAACCTGCAAATCGACACTGACATCTTGCAAGGGCTAACGCCACCCTTGCTGCACATGCTGCGTAACGCGATAGATCACGGTATTGAAACACCCGAAGTACGTGAAGCCGCAGGCAAATCTGCCGAAGGCAACATCACCTTGCACTTCGAGCAAAAAGGCAACCAGATTCACCTGACCTTGCACGATGATGGGCAGGGTCTGGATGCTGAACGCATCCGTAGCCGCGCCATCGAACGCGGCCTGCTCAAACCCGATGCCACGCTCAGCGAAGAAGATACCCAGCGCCTCATCCTGCAACCCGGTTTTACCACCCGCGATCAGGTCAGCGACATTTCCGGGCGTGGCGTTGGCATGGATGTGGTGCAAACAGCCGTGGAAAACTTACAGGGCTTACTGCACATCAGCAGCATACCAGGGCAAGGTACAACCCTGCATATTCAGGTTCCGCTCACCCTGATTGCCACGAATGCCTTGCTGGTACGCACTGGCGGCAACCTGATTGCCATTCCGAGCAACACTATCCAGCAACTGCTGTATGTTCCCGCCGATGAGCACATTATTGATGGCACAAGTTGGCAGATCCAATACCAAGACGCCCACCTGGAAGTCCTATCCCTTTCCCGCTTGTTAGGCTGGCAAGCTGATTTACCCGATTTAAACAAAGGCCATTCCCTGCTTATTGTCGGCAGTGAACAAAAAAGCTATGCCCTGCATGTTGAAGAAGTCCTGCAACCCCGCGATATTGTGGTGAAAAACCTTTTGCCTTGGCTCAACCTGACCCAAGGCATCAGTGGCGCGTGTATCCTTGCCAATGGTGCGGTCGCACCCGTGCTGGACTTGTTACGTATACTGCGCAATCTTGAGAATGGTCTGCTGACACTGGATGAAAAGCACACCACCAAAACAGATAAAACCCCGCAACGCGTGCGCATCCTGATCGTTGACGACTCGCTCAGCAACCGCAAATCCCTCAGCTTGATGGTTGAGCAAATGGGTTATCAGGCCATTACCGCTGTCGACGGGCTGGAAGCATTACAACACCTGCACGGGCTGCCGATAGCATTAATTTTGACCGACCTGGAAATGCCACGCATGAATGGCCTGGAAATGACACAGGCTATCCGTATCTGGCCTGAAAAACGTCACTTACCGATCATCATGATCACTTCACGTAGCACCAAGAAACACCGGCAAATGGCACAACAGGCGGGTGTGGATGCCTACCTGACCAAACCTGTTGACTATGACACCCTGAATACACAATTATATAAATGGCTCAAGACGCAACTTGCGGCCTGACAATGAGAGAATCCACATGTTGACGCCAGAAAAAGAAACAATCGATATTTGTTTATTTGAACTGCCCGAAAAAGATCAGGCTGTTATCCAGCGCGTTGTAAGCTTCGCAGCATCCCAAGGCAAAGCCTACGCGCTACAAGCAGCGTTGGAACACGCCGACATTATTATGACGCTGGATGATATTGAGCTACCCGCGAATACTGCCCTGCATATTCGCATTGGTGATCCCGACTTGCCTTGCGATATTGCGTTGCAACGTCCGTTACTGGTTACGCGTGTCATGCGTGCCATTGATGATGCTGCGCAATTATTCAAATCACGTCATACTGCACCTGTTATAAAAACAGTCGCTCCAACTCCAGAAACAGTAACCCCTGAAGCCCTTCCTGAACCTGTGCAAGTCATCTCGCCAGAAGCTCCACATCATCAGGAAGAGGAAGAGCCAGCGCATGAATACACCTATCTTGCCTTGGTGGTTGATGACAGTGCCGCCATCCGCAAACAATTGGAACTTGAGTTACGCAATGCCAATATCAAAGCAGAGTTTGCCGAAACAGGCGAAGAAGCATTAGAAAAATCTGCGCAAAAAACCTATGACCTGATATTTCTGGACATCGTGCTGCCAGGCATTGATGGCTACGAAGTCTGCCGAAAAATGCGTGCCAGTAAAGCGATGAAGAAAACCCCCATCATTATGTTAAGCGGTAAAACCTCACCGTTAGATGAGGTGCAGGGCGTTATTGCGGGGGCATCGACTTATCTCACCAAACCGGTACAGCCTGAACAGTTCCAACAGACCCTAAAACGTGTCTCTAAATGGTTAACCAACTTTGCCCGCTGATGCGGGCGTTTTTCTTTCAACATAAATTCCAGGCAAAAAAAAAGCCCCGTCACGGAAAACCGTAGACGGGGCTTTTAGATTTGAAGCCTGGCATTGACCTACTCTCACATGGGGAGACCCCACACTACCATCGGCGATGCTGCGTTTCACTTCTGAGTTCGGGATGGGATCAGGTGGTTCCACAGCTCTATGGATACCAGGCAAACTGGCAAGGTTAAGAAGGGGATGCCGTAGCAGCCTTCATGACCTAAACTGGAAAAATATCAAGGGATACTTTAAATACTGGGTCAGATGTCATACATCTCTAAATAGACCATTTTGGGTTATAGAATCAAGCCTCACGGGCAATTAGTACTGGTTAGCTACATACATTACTGCACTTCCACACCCAGCCTATCAACGTCGTAGTCTCCAACGGCCCTTTAGGACCCTCAAGGGGTCAGGGAGATCTCATCTTGGGAGGGGCTTCCCGCTTAGATGCTTTCAGCGGTTATCCCGTCCGAACATAGCTACCCTGCAATGCCACTGGCGTGACAACAGGAACACCAGAGGTTCGTCCAACCCGGTCCTCTCGTACTAAGGTCAGCTTCCCTCAAATCTCCAACGCCCACGGCAGATAGGGACCGAACTGTCTCACGACGTTCTGAACCCAGCTCGCGTACCACTTTAAATGGCGAACAGCCATACCCTTGGGACCTGCTTCAGCCCCAGGATGTGATGAGCCGACATCGAGGTGCCAAACTCCCCCGTCGATATGGACTCTTGGGAGGAATCAGCCTGTTATCCCCGGAGTACCTTTTATCCGTTGAGCGATGGCCCTTCCATTCAGAGCCACCGGATCACTAAGACCTACTTTCGTACCTGCTCGACTTGTCTGTCTCGCAGTCAAGCGTGCTTATGCCTTTACACAAACCTCACGATTTCCGACCGTGATTAGCACACCTTCGCGCTCCTCCGTTACTCTTTAGGAGGAGACCGCCCCAGTCAAACTACCCACCATGTATTGTCCCCGGCATTGTGATGCCTGGGTTAGAACTCCGAACATACCAGGGTGGTATTTCAAGGACGACTCCACCAGAACTAGCGTTCCAGTTTCATAGTCTCCCACCTATCCTACACAAGTAGGTTCAAAGTTCAATACAAAGCTATAGTAAAGGTTCACGGGGTCTTTCCGTCTAGCCGCGGGTACACTGCATCTTCACAGCGATTTCAATTTCACTGAGTCTCGGATGGAGACAGTGCCGCCATCGTTACGCCATTCGTGCAGGTCGGAACTTACCCGACAAGGAATTTCGCTACCTTAGGACCGTTATAGTTACGGCCGCCGTTTACCGGGGCTTCGATCAAGAGCTTCGCTTGCGCTAACCCCATCAATTAACCTTCCGGCACCGGGCAGGCGTCACACCCTATACGTCCTCTTTCGAGTTTGCAGAGTGCTGTGTTTTTGATAAACAGTCGCAGCGGCCTGGTCTCTGCGGCCCACTTGCGTGGGCGTACCTTCTCCCGAAGTTACGGTACCATTTTGCCTAG